>CAMATI010000001.1 GCA_945861095.1 Asaia bogorensis
GAAGGTGAGCGTGGCGGCGCGTGGCGTCAAGGGGTTATAGAATAATTATGGCACTACATTGAAGATTCCAGGGGCGGTCGACTGTATATCAGGGGTTTTCCGTAGTCGTTACGGTATATGGTGGAAAAAACGCTAAAGATGGGGTAAGAACCGCCTATTTCAGCGCCTCCTCCAGCAGTTCCAGCGCCCGGACGCCAAATGCCCGCATATTCGCGATACGGTCCGGGCTGCCGGTTTCCAGCGTGATGGCCCGCGAAAAACCGGGACCGGTCACCGCGATGCAGGTATGGCCCGACTTGTCCCCATACCGGTTGCCGGTCGGGCCGGTCGCGCCGGTTTCCCCCAGACCCCAGGTCGCGCTCAGACGTCCCCGCACCGTATCAGCGAGCAACAGGGCATAAGGTTCGGTCGACGCGCGCTCGATCGGAGCCGGCAGCGGATTCGGGATGTCCAGGAAGCCGGACCGGGCATAGGCGGTGTAGATCACGCTGCCACCCCGGAAATAGGCGGATGCACCGCCAACCGACAGCAGCGCGGCCGAGATCAGCCCGCCTGTCGAGGATTCGGCGATGGCGACGGTCTCGCCGCGAGCCTTCAGACGGGCGCCGATCTTTTCGGCCAGAGGCAGTAATGCGTCCATGGTCAGGTTTCCTTCTTGGATGGCGGAACTTGGGTTCTTCGGTAGCCGGCGCGGTCCCGGTTGCCCGGGTGACGGTTTGCGCCCCCGCCGGCGTTCATGGCGGACGAGTCGCCGTGAAGCGGGTGGCCGTCGCCTGTGCCCGCAGGGCGAGGCGGCAGATCGTGAAGACAAGCCCCTGCGGCATGGTGGTCTCGGTCCGATCGCGCAGATCGGCCAGGAAATCGCGATAATAGGTGACCGGCAGGCCGCCGCAATCGATGTGTCGGGTCGTATCGCGGTTGGCAACGAACATGTGATTGGCGCCGAGACGCCCCTCGATATCCAGATTCTTGCGCAGTTCCACAGTGCCCTCGGTGCCGACGGCGAACAATCGCCCGTCGCCCCAGGTCGGCAACCCGTCCGGCGTGAACCAATCCACCCTCGCATAGCCGCGAACCGACGGGGTTTGCAGCACGAACTCGGCAAAGTCCTCGAACCCGTCCGGTTCGGTGCCGAACGCGCCGATCGTGCTATTGGCGATGTCGGCATCGGTTGCGTCGGCGAAAGCCAGAAACTGGTCGATCGAGTGCACGCCGATATCGTTGATGATCCCGCCATAGGACGGCCTGTCGAAGAACCACGCCGGCCGCAGCGCCCGGTTCAGCCGATGCGGCGCCAGGTGGGTCAGATGCACCAGCCGACCGATCTCTCCGGAACGGACGATCCGCAGCGCTTCCCGCACCGCCGGCGATGCAACCCGGCCCAGGCAGATCGACCAGATCCGCCCGGTTTCCGCCACGGTCTGTTGGATCGCTTCCAGTTGTGCCGCCGTGGTGACGCCGGGCTTATCGGTCAGGACATCCTTGCCGCGTCGCATCGCCGCGATGGCCAGGTCGGCCCGTTCGCTGGGTTTCGCGGCGACCACCACGAAATCGATCGAACGGTCGTCCAGCAGGCGTTCGCGATCCGCGGGTGGAACATCGGGAAAACGTCGGCGAAACCCATCGAGCACGCGTGAGTCTGTCGTGACCGGATCATGGCCGACACAGGTCGCTCCCGCCGCGAGCAAGCCCTCGGTCAGGTCGTAGATATGCCGGTGGTCCAGCCCGATCGCGGCAAAGCGCGCCATGTTCCTGGTTCCGTTGGTTTCCTCGTGGCAGCCAGCATGGTCCGCAATGCCGTTCCTGGCAACGCACCCGCATATCGGACAAATCCCGCCTGTTCGGCACCGAACCCAGGAACCAGGGTCCCGAAGTCACGTCGATCGGAAGGGAAATCCGCTCGCCTTCCGCCGCCACTGGATTTTCGCAACCGGCCGCCGGCGGAGGTGTGGCACAAGGCCAGTCGCGCGACCGTGTCCCCGCGCCACACCCATATATATAGAGACACCGACTGGCCGCATTCCTGATCGCGCCCGGCCGCAAGCCCCCTACCCCGCCGCCACCCAAGGGGCCGGCACGAAAAACCGTCCGCCCACCGTCGCCAACGCTTTGTTCTCGCTTTTCATCGCGGCCACCCGCAACGCCCGGAGCAGCGCGCCGGCGATCGTCCCGTTCCAGAACCAGCCATCCACCTGCTGGCTGGATGGCGCCGGTCCGTCCGCCTGGGCCGCTTCCCCATAAAACGCCTTGACGTCGTCGCAGAGGAAACGCAGCGCCAAAGCCGTTGTGTCGTGACCTGCAACCTCTGGCAGGTCCCCGCCCAGGACGCGCGCGGTAAACGCTGGCCAGGCATCCGGCGCCTGGAAGCTCAACCCGGTTGTCGTCCGCCCGAAACGAGTGCCAGCCTGCCGCCATGCCGGCATCAGGTGCCGCAATTCAGCGGCGAACGCGCTCTCCCACTCATCTTGGGTCGTCGGTAGAGACCCGAACGGCGGGACCGTGGGCGCCGACCATGCGGGATGATCCGACCAACCCGGCGGGTCGTCATGAAAATCCTCCAGGATCACCGGTCCGTCGGTCCGCTCCAACAATCCCAGCGCCGCCATCAGCACCCGGCGTTGGAACGCGGCGTCGCCTGGCTCCCCCAACGGACGTCCGAGTTGCGAAGAGGTCCAAAGCCCCCGCGGTGGGCGGGTCTTTTCCATCTGGGCGCGAACCGCACCCAGCGCGACGGTCGAAAGGCCCCGGTCTTCCAGCATATGCCCAAGCGCGCTCACGGCGCGCGTGCACAGCGGTCAAACCGGAGCCAGAATCACCGAATCCACCCGTTCCCGCCGCATCTGCTCGGCCATCCGGTCAGCCGCTTCGGCCATGCCGACAGGATCGGTCGAGCCCATCACCGTGTAATGTGTGTCCGCCACACCTGCGATCGCGCCGTCCGCCGCCAGTTCCCGCAGCCGATCGGCGGGGAACACGACATTGACATCGCGCTGGAACCCGGCCCGGTCGAAATTGATCGACACATGGCTGATCAACAGATCGTTCGCCGGCACGGAGGATGGCAGGAATCGCACCGCCGCGCTGCCGACCGCAAACGGTTGATCGCCCCGCGGGATCAATGCCGCGCTGGACACGATCGCCACCCGCCGATCCTGCAACTGTGGACCGGAGACAAACGGCGTTGACGCAAAGTTCGGGCACGGGATAGCGAGCACCGCGTCCCGCGTCGGTTGTGGAATATCCTCGATACGCGCCATGTTTGCTCCCACGGTCAGTCGCCCAGAAACCAGTCCATGACCGCACCGTTCTCGTCGCGCGGATAGGCGTGGGATAGGTCGGCGATCTCTCGATACCTGACGTCGGCCCCCGCCGCCGTCAAGGCATGCGCCGCACCGCGCCCGACCGAAACCGGAAACATCCAGTCCAGGGCACCATGCGTCAGCATCACCGGCAGGCCACGGATCCGCGCCGGTTCCGTCATCGTCAGCAGCAGCGGGTGAAAACTGGCGGCAACCGGCGCCAGATGGGTAAAGGGCGATGCCTCATCCAGGCCGGACACGAGCGTGAACGTGCCGCCATCGCTCATGCCGGTCAGCATCCGGCGGGCGGGGTCCAAGGCCCAGCGCTGTCCCACCCGGTCCAGGATCGCGTTCAGATTGGCGATATCGACCTCCGGGTCCATCAGCGACCAGGTGTCGCCGACCGCGGTGGGCGCGATCAGAATAGCGCCCCGGGTCCGCGCTTCCCGCATCCACGACCACAGGAACAGGCGACCATGACCCGCCCCGCCATGCAGCGCCATGATCGCCGGCGCCGGGACGGTCGCATCATTGTATTCTGGCACATACACCGAGAAGCCACCGCGCGAGCCGGTGTCGTTGTCGGCATGCATCACACCGGTATCGTCGCCGGCCTGCCTCAGACGATCCAGCAGGGCCGCGTCGTTGCGGCGTTCCGGTTCCAGGAAATATTGGCTGACCGTCGGCAGGATGGAGGCCAGCGGATACAGCGCCTCCAACGCCCGGTTCACATGCCGCATCGCCCGATAGGCACCGAGCATCGGGTTCGCAGTGCCGAGGGCGACGCGCAGACCCTCGCAGGCCCGCAGCGCATGACCGCCGGCCCGTTCCGCCTGGTCGCGAAAACCGACCAGATTGTCCGGCCAGGCTACGGCGCGAAATTGTTCCATCGCCTGGGCGAGGTTGATGTCGCGATCTTCCAGGGTTTCCACCAGCGCCGCCAGATGCGGCGGATGCATGTGGCGCGCGATGGCCCCCAGCCCGTCCAGCGCGCCAAGCAGACGGCCCAGCAACACCGTGGTCGTATCGAGGATATCGTCACCGCCTGACATTGGCTGCCCACCGCCCGTTCGAGCGGAACATTAGAGCGGTTTCACGATGGCTGGAAACGGCAAACCGCGGCGGGAAAAACAGGGCTGCGGGACCGGTCCGTCGGTGTGCCCCGACGCCACCTGGGCCAAAGTCGCCCGGCCTTCCAGCTCGCTTCCCCCGCGACGCCACGATGGGCAAGGCGCTACCGACATCCGCCCCCCTGTCCCTTGTTCCGCATGCCGACACGCGTCCTCATCGCGACTTTCGCGTGTCGGCGTGCGACTTCGATGCGCCAATAGCGGCTTACGCGGCAAAGACAGTGGGGAAATAAGCGTGGCGCGACGGGCATGGACGGGTTGGCCTGGGTTGAGAGTTTCCCTTCAGGTCTAGGTCGGTCATCGCGTTCGCGGCAAGTCAAAACCCGGAAAACCCCTGTTTTCGGCGGTTTCCGACGCATATCGGCGCGCGATCGGCCGGTTCTCCGGCGTTAACCTTTATGGTTAACGAAACCGTGTCATTCCTGAGATGCACCGTGACCGCATTTTCCGCGTGGCTGCCGGTCTTCCCGGCCGGTCTGAAGGTCGGGCGTCAGACGGTTGGAAAATCGCGATTTGTTCGGTCTCCTGAGATATCACTTTAAGTCCGGCGCCGCGGGGCAACCATTCCGGCCAGGCGCCGATCCTGGGGGGTATCGTTACGATCAGGCGCGGGAACCGGGGGGTATTGTTGCCCTTCCCGGTGATTAACATTTCGGCGGAGAATGTTCCTATTTCACGAACCATCGCATTTCCGAGACCGTACCGCCGACCGACCACCGCCCCCCCCACCCCCATCCCCACCGCCACCGGTAGGTCCGGACACCCCATCGGGATTTGGGGCACCGGATCAGACCCGGCGATGCTGTAGGGGGGCATCGTTCCATGGTCACGTCCGTTGGTATGATTGTGCGTCGAGCCGAGGCTGGTAGGTTCGCCGGCGCCAACCGGGAAACGGAGAAAGCCTGTGGCCGACGAGTCGAATATCCAGCCGAATATCCCCCTGGCGGACAGGCTGCTGGCGTTGTGGGACCATCTGGGGCTGCGGCGCGCGCATGTCGCCACCCAGGTGCCGGCCGATATCGTCGGTCTGGTGGCCGCCCACCCCGACCGCATCGGCGGCCTTGTCCTATGTGCGCCGGCTCGGCTGGATCCCGCCGGGTTTGCCGGTGTCAGCAAGCGGCTGCTGATGATCGCGGGCGCCTACGGCCTGACCGCGGACCTGGCGGAACGGGCGGTATCGCGGCTGCCGGGGTCCTCCCGTGTCACCTTGCAAGGGTATGAGGCGCCGGGCTGGGCCGATGTGGTGGCCGACAAGACCGACGCCATCGTCGGCGCCCTGCACGATTTCCTGCCGGCGCAGGCCGCGACCACGCTGCATGGATCGGCGCGGACCGGCCTGCATGCCGGGATCAGCTATCGGATCGAGGGTTCCGGACCCGCCCTGGTCCTGCTGCCATTTTTCCTGGCCCCATCCCAATGGGAGCCGGCGATCGCGCGCCTGGCCCGAGACTTCACCGTGGTAGTGCCGGGCGGGCGTCATCTGGGCGGGATCGCCGCGCTGGAAGACCGCGCGCGGTCCGAAAGCTACCGCGCCATGGTGCGCAATCTGCTGCATGGGATCGCGCCGTCCCCCGGCCATTCGATCCTGGATGTCGGCTGCGGATCGGGCGCGCTGGACCGGTTGCTGGTGCGATCCGTCGCCGCCGGCTGCGCCATCACCGCCACCGACCTGAACCCGTTCCTGCTGCGGGAAGCCGCGGCGCTGGCCGCCGAGGACGGGTTGGCGGACGCCATCACGTTCCAGGAAGCGAATGCCGAAAATCTGCCCTTCGACGATGCCTCCTTCGATCACGCGTTCACGATCACGGTCCTGGAGGAATGCGACGCCGACCGCGCCCTGGCCGAGTTGTATCGTGTCGTGCGCCCGGGTGGCCGGGTCGGCGTGATCGTCCGCGCGATCGACCTGCCGCAATGGTGGCATCTGTCCTTGCCGGATGCCCTGCGCAAGAAGGCCGAAATCCCCCCCCAGTCCGTCGGCCCGCGAGGCGTTGCCGACGCCAGCCTGTATCGGCGCATGCGCGATGCCGGGTTTGCCGACCTGGCGTGCTCCCCCACGCTGGTGACGTTCGATCAGCCGGGCGGGCCGATCTGGCGGTATCGGGAAGACCACATCCTGTCGCTGCTGACGCCCGAGGAAACGGTGACCTGGCGTCAGGCAACGGACGCCGCGCGGGCGGACGGGCTGCTTTTCATGGCCAATCCACTGCATTGCGTGGTGGGGATGAAGCCTGTTTCGTAATGGAATTACGCCAACCGGCCGGAACAATGACAGGAAGCGCCCCCTTACCGTCATTGCTTCGGGCAGTTGGTGTTACCAGGAAACGGTTTGAGCGCGAAGCCCGGGGGGAATAACAGCCGACGAAACCAATGCCCCATCGGTGGCCGCCGTCATTGCGAGCGCAGTGAAGCAATCCAGGGCAACCAAAAGGATCGATCGTGCCAGGCCCCTGGATTACTTCGCCGCGCTCGCAATGACGGCGCTGCCCTTTGCATCACTGGTTCGGTCGGTTGATGTAATCCACCACTACGCCCCCGTCGCCAGGTTTGTTCCTATGTCGGAGCCGTCTACTTTCGGCGTCCGGTGACAACATGTTTCGATCTCGCAAGAGGACCGGCTACTTCCGCCGAGCACGCAAGCGTTCGACAGTCTCGCCGATCATGCGGGTGGGTTCATCGGTTTCGAATGCCCTCGCGATGGAACGTATCCCCGCCTGGATGGCGTCGCTGACCGGCATCGCCTCCCACTCCCGGATCAGTTCCTTCTGCAACCGGATGGCGCGCGGCCCGGATTCGACGATCGCGCCGACCCAGGTTTCCACCGCCGCATCCAACTGCGCCGCCGGAACGACTTTCTCCACCAGCCCCCACTCGCCCGCGGTCGCCGCATCGATGTTGTCGCCGGTGTACAGCAGCACCTTCGTGCGGCCCCAGCCGATCAGTTGCGGCAACAACGCGGCTTCCACCACCGATGGCAGACCGATCTTGACCTCCGGCATGCCGAACATCGCGTTGTCGCTGGCGACCCGCATGTCGCACGCGGCCATCACCTCCAGCCCCGCACCGAGGCACCAGCCGTTGACCCGCGCGATCACCGGCACCGGCAGATCGCGCAGGACCTTGCTCATGTGATGCACCACGGTCAGGAGCTGGCGTGCCTTGGTGGGATTGAGTTCGGCCAGTTCGAACAGATTGGCACCGCCCATGAAGGCGCGGTCGCCCTCCCCCGTGACGATCAATGCCCGCAAATCCGGGTCGGTGCCTAGCTCGGAGACCGCATCGATGAATCCGCGCATCTGCGCCTCGCCCAGTCGGTTCACCTTGCTGGCATTGTTGATCGACACGGTGGCGACATGTCCGTGCGCGCCGCGGCGGTCGATGCGAACCAGCACGGGTGGGGTGTCCTGGGTGGCGGTCATTGCGATACGTCTCCGTTGATTGTCCCTATCCAGACCGGGTGCCACAATCGCGGGCACCTGACCAGACCGATAGAGATCGCCAACCGGGCCCGATCCATCCGAACCGGGGGTCGCGTCGGGTGCCTTATGGCTCCAGCACGGATTTTCCGAAAACGCGCTGGTCCATCAGTTCCCGCATCGCTTCAACATACGCGCCCAGCGGACGGACCGCGTGCACGACCGGGGTCAGGCTTCGGTCGGCCACCATTCGTAACAACGTCGCTTGATCGTCCGCGCTCCAGCCATTGGACCCGAGGATTTCGATCTCGAACGACCATACGTATCGCAGATCGGTGGCCACGTCGTATCCCGCGCTCGCGCCACAGGTGACCAGCCGGCCGCCGCGGCCGAGGCACGCCAGGGACTGCGCCCACCCGTGCCCGCCGAGGAAATCGATGACCACATCCACACCGCCGCCGCCCCAGATCGATGGCTTGCCGAAGCGGCGAACGACCTCCGCGGCATGATCGTTGCGTTCGGAACTGATCGTGTGATGCGCGCCCAGGGCCTGCAACTTGCGCAGGGCTTCATCGGAACCGGCGCAGGCAATCACCTCCGCCCCGGCCAGACGCGCGAGTTGCACGCAGCAGGTTCCGACGCCGCCTGATGCACCGAGGATCAGCACACGTTCCCCGCGCATGACCCGCGCACGGGTTGTCATCATGCGGAACGCGGTTCCATAGGCGGTCGGCAGGCAGGCGGCCTGGATGTAGGACACCGCGTCTGGCAGCGACAGCAGCGCCGCCTGCGGCACGACGCAATATTGGGCGGCCACGCCGGGCAAGGTTTCGCCCATCATGCCTTCCCCGGGGCGGATCGGGATCACGGTGACGCGTTGGCCGGGTCGCCACCGCTGGGGGTCCACCTTCGCCCCGACCGCCACGATATCGCCCGCACAATCCGCGCAAGGGATCATCGGCAAAGGGGTCGGCAGCCCCGGAATTCCGCGCAGAACCATCGGATCGAAGCCGTTCAGCGCGACCGCGCGCACCCGAACCAGCACATCGTCCGGGCCGAGCGCGGGCACCGCCACGGTGTCTATCTGGATTTGTTCCAGGCCGCCATGCGCACGAAACACCACCGCCTGCATCGACGCTGGACCGGCCGGTTTCCGGTCAATTTCGTAATCGATTGTAACAGCCTGCATGGACTGAGTTGACTCTCCAAGGCCTGTCCTGTCAACTCCGCCGCTCCTGACGGGGGACCGGCCTGAATGCTTGGTTCTCGGTCGCGAACGGCGCCAAAGTGGGGATAGGATGGGGGCTGTAGCGGTCATCGGTATGGCGTGTAGACTGCCCGGGGCCGAAACCTGTGAGCAGTTTTGGACGAACCTGACAGACCGCAAGGACTGTATCCGAGAGATTCCGCCGGACCGCTGGGATACCAACCGGTATTATTCCCCAGATGCCGGCCAGGACGGGACATCCAACAGCAAATGGGCCGGATTGCTGGACCAGGTCGACCGGTTCGACAATCAATTGTTCGGAATCTCGGCGCGTGAGGCACGCAGCATGGACCCGCAACAGCGGCTGCTGCTGGAAGAAGCCTGGCACTGCCTGGAAGACGCCGGCATCCCGCATGCGCGCCTGCGGGAAAAAGTGACGGCTGTCTATGTCGGCGCGATGACAATCGACTATCACCAAAATGTCACGTCACCGTTCGTCGTGCCAGACAGCTATTCATGTCTTGGGAATTATGTCGGCATTCTGGCCAACCGGCTGTCCAATGTCTTCGGCTGGCGCGGCGAAAGCTACACGCTGGACGCCGCCTGCGCCGGATCCCTGACCGCGCTGCACCAGGCCAGGCGCGCGCTGCTGCTGGGCGAGTGCGACTACGCCGTGGTGGCGGGCGTCAGTCTGATCATCAACCCATGGCATTATGTCTCGTTCGGCAAATCCCGAATGCTGAGCCCGACCGGGGCCTGCCGCGCCTTCGATCGCGACGCGAACGGCTACGTGCCCGGCGAAGGCGTGTCCGTGATGCTGCTGTGCCGGGACGACGTGGCGCGGCAAAACGGATACCGCGTGCACGGCAAAGTGCTGGGCACCGCAACGGGCCATGTCGGCGCGTCCGACAGCATCACGGCGCCAAGCGTGGCGGCGCAACGGCGGGTTGTGGAGGATGCGGCGGCCGCGGCTGGCGTCGACCTCCACACCATTTCCTACATCGAAGCCCACGGCACCGGCACCCCGCTCGGCGATCCGATCGAAGTCGCGGCGCTGACCGAGGCGCTGACCCGGGAAGGCCCGCGGACGAGCCCCTGCCTGATCGGGTCGGTGAAGACCAGCATTGGCCATCTGGAAGCCGCCGCCGGCCTGGCTGGCGTCGCCAAAGTTCTGCTGATGATGCGTCATCGCACCATCGTGCCCACGCTGAACCTTGCCCATACAAACCCATTGATCGACTTTGAAACCGGCCCGCTGCGTCCCGCATCCAGGATCACGCCGTGGACCGCGCCCATCATGCGAGCCGGCGTCAGTGGTTTCGGCTTCGGCGGCACCAATGCCCATGCCATTCTTGAAGGTGTCGAGCCGCCAGACGACATGGTATCCCACGACGAAGTGGCGCTGCCGTTTGTCCTGTCCGCCCGGTCAGCGGTAAGCTTTCAGGCGCTGTGGCTGGCCTGGCGGGATTTCGTTGCGACACCGGCCTTCGCGGCGATGTCGTTGCGCGATGCCATCGGCACCCTCGCTTTGGGTCGCGAAGCGCTGCCCTATCGGTGGGCCGCTGTCATAGCGGATAAGGCCGACCTGCGGCGCATGTTCGCCGACGCCCCACCCGAACCCACGAAGTCGGATGGTGCGCCGAACATCCTGGTGCAGTGCGATCGCACCAATCCCGCGGCCATGGAGCAGGTGACCCTGATGCGTCGCCTCGGCGTTCAGGTCGTGGCGATTGAATATACGGGATCGGATGACGGAACCGAACAGGCGAACGTCCATGATCTGCCGTTGTACACCCGCGCAAGTGGACATCTGCGGCTGCCCTGGGCGTTGGATGCGACCTATCTGGCCGCCCTGCGCGACGAACTGCACGCGCCATCCGGTGCCGATTTCGACAGTCTGGTCCTGCGTTCCCGCGATTTGATCGGCACAAACTTCACCTTCCGCAACTACCTGACCGACTGGCAGCGTGCGCTTGGGCCGCACGGGGACCCGTTTGCCTGGCTGGAAACGCCGCCCACGGACCACCTGAGTCGTCGGCTGATGTTGCTGGCCCTGACAGCCGCGCATCGCCGATTGCGCCGACGCTGGCAACTGCCCGATCATTCCGAGTTCACGTCGGAGGCCGGGGACGAACTCAGCGCCCTGATCGCCGATGAACTTCTGCGAGAGGATGAAGCCGTCGCCCTTTTGACAGGCGCCGCAAGCGATGCCGCTCGGCTTGCGGTGCTGGCGGCGGGACGCGCCCTGAGCGCATGCCGATCGTTCGACTGCCCAATCCTGGTTCGCCATTCCGCCGAACGCGCGGGCATCGTTGCCATGACGACACCACCCGGCGACCTGACGATCCCGGTGGCCGGGCGCCGTGTTCTGGGCCTGCTGGCGGAACTCTGGCAGTCCGGTGCGTCGGTCAACTGGGCGGAGTTGGATGCCTCGCGGCGGGTCGTTTCGTTGCCGTTGTATCCGTTTGACACTAGCCGACACTGGATCGATCTGCGCCCCGACCTACCCGTACCCGCGGCAGATGCACCCGCGCCGCCGCTGTCCGATTTCGACCAACTGAATGCCTACGCGGCAAACCTTGTGTTCTTGGCCCTTACGCGCGCCGGGGCAATCACCGAACTCGGCATCGGCCTGGCCCGATCCGCCATCGTTCAACGGTGCCTGCGGCTGCAGAAGCACCAACCGTTGCTGGACGCCTGTATCGACATTCTGGCTCGGCATAAACTGGTTTCCCTGGATAGCCAACAGGTGCGCGCGCTGACGAACCACAAGGATGCCGCGGCCAGCGCGGATGGGCTGCGCCGATCCATTGACTCTTCACCTGATCTGGCCGCCATCGCCCGCATCGTCGAAAACTGCGTCAACCGGCTGCCCGATGTCCTGGGTGGAGACTTACCCGCGGAAGACGTCCTTTTCCCACAAGGACAGACCGAGACGGTCGAACATTTGCTGACCGCATACCAGGACGCACAGGACGCGCTGGCGGCGACCGCAAGCGCGGTGCTCGTCGCCGTGACCGACCTCCTGGACAATACCGAGGGCCAACGCCTTCGGATCCTGGAAGTCGGCTCCGGCACCGGAATCGCCACGGCCCGCGTTCTTGCCGCGCTTGCACCATTCTCTGGCCGCATCGACTATGTCTGCACGGATTGCTCTGCGTCCCTGCTGACAGAGGCAAGCCGCCGGCTGTCCGGCTCACCCGAGTTTGTATCCTTCGCGCGGCTTGACCTGACCTCTTCGGAAACCGCCGACGATGCGATTGGACGGTTCGACATCGTATTGGCGGTCAACGCTCTGCATGCCGTGTGCCCCATCGATCGCGCATTGGCGCAACTGGCAGGCCGACTTCGCAGCGGTGGACGACTTGTCATCGGCGAACTGACGCAAGTACATGACTTCCATACCGTAACCCTGGGACTGCTGCCGGACTGGTGGCGGAACGACCCCGCCCGTACGCAGGCGGGCGCGCTATTGTCCGCGGAACAGTGGCAGACGGCGCTGCGGACACGGTTTGTCGCGATCGAGACGTCGAAATCAGGCACCCACAGCGTGATCGTTGCGCACGCACCACCCGACCGGCCCGAAAATGCACCCGCTGACCGGACTCTTCTGGACCTGATCCGCAAGACCATCGCCGACACGATCGAAGCCGACATCGCCATCGTCACCGACGACGCCCGTTTGGTCGATATCGGGGTCGACTCGCTGGCGGCCAACGACCTTGCTCGCCGGTTGGGAGACGCGCTTCACATCAAAGTCCCGCCGCACGTCATCGACGACCATCCGACAGCGGGGCGGTTGGCGCGATACCTGGCCGGGACCGCCACGACCGAGGCGATCAAAGCCCCGCCAATCACGGAACCCACGACATCCGTCAATACGCTGCTGGAAACCATCCGCGGTGTCGTGGCAACGGTGGCGGAAATCCAACCGGGTGTCATTGACGACACGGTACGGTTCGTGGACCTGGGTGTCGATTCCATACTGGCAGGCGACGCCGCGACCTTGCTGTCGGCCCGCCTTGGACGCACGGTTGCAATGACGGCCTTCAATGACCATCCGACACCGGCGCGGCTGGCCCGGTATCTGGGGGCCGCAAGTTCCGACAACGCCGTCGCGCCGCGGACGCCGACACCAGCCGCCCCGCGTGCGCCCGATTTGGGCGGCAACGAGGATTGGGTCGTTGCGGAACCCGGAAGTCTCGATGCGCTGAAAAAATGTGCGATCATCCGGACCGCCCCAGGGCCAGGCGAGGTCGAGGTCGAAGCCATCGCCACCGGTCTGAATTTTCGCGACGTGATGGAAGCGTTGGGCCGCATTGGCAACGAACCGCGCCCATTGGGCCTGGAGTTTTCAGGCCGCATCTCCGCCGTCGGTCGCGATGTTGTCGGGCTGTCGGTCGGCCAGCCCGTGGTCGGTATCGCCATCGGCAGTCTCCGCCGCCATGTCGTGACGCGCGCCAGTCTGATAGCGCCGAAGCCGCCCAACCTGACCTTCGCGGAAGCGGCATCGCTGCCGATCGTCTTCCTGACGTCTGTATGGACGATGGAGACCCTCGCGCGACTGGGGGGAGGGCAAACAGTGCTGGTGCACGCGGCAACCGGCGGCGTTGGCCTGGCCGCCTTCCAGGTGATCGCAGGCGCCGGGGCGACCATGCTCGGGACCGCCGGAAGCCCACAAAAGCGCGAACACCTCCATAAACTCGGCGTCACCTGCGTGTCCGACTCGCGCAGTATCGCGTTCGCCGAGGCGGTTCAGGAAGCCACGGCCGGCGCCGGGGTCGATGTCGTGCTGAATTGTTTGGCTGGGCCCATGACCGACGCGGGACTGCGGTTGGTACGCCCGGGCGGGATTTTTATCGAAATCGGCAAGACCGACATCCGCACAGCCGAAGACGTGGCCCGCCTTAACCCTCGCATTCGCTATACGGTTTTCGATCTTCTGGGTGAGATCGATCGGAACCCGGATCTGGTGGGGCGCAAGCTTAACGCGTTGATGGAACGTTTCGCCAACGGTGACCTGACCGCCCTGCCGGTGTCGTCCTTCCGTTTCGATGACACTCCGACTGCGTTGCGTTTTCTGGCCCGCGCCCGCCACATCGGCAAGGTCGTGCTGACGGATGAAGCCGTGCCCGTGGCAGCCCCGCCGCCGCGGCCAGTGGAGACCAGCATCGAAAAGCCGGTGTCAGACACAACGTCCGACGCCCTGGCGATCATCGGCATGGCTGGCAGTTTCCCCGGCGCACCGGATGTCGGTGCGTTCTGGCGCCTGTTGCGAGACGGAATCGACGCGATCGGCGAAGTCCCCGACCGGCGCTGGACGGACCGGGAATTCGCGGCGTGCGGCGCCGGGGCCGGCCAGGAAGGCCGCCACCGCACCGGCGGTTTCATCGCCGACGCCGAATACTTCGACGCTGCCTTCTTCGGTATCTCCCCGCGCGAAGCGCTGTTGATGGACCCGCAACAACGGGTTTTGCTGGAACAGACCTGGCTCGCCCTGGCCGACGCCGGACTTGCGGGCGACCAAACGCCCGACCGCCGCACGGGCGTGTTCATCGGTGCGAGCGCCTCGGACTACCCTCTGAAAGCCGCTTTGGCCGGTATTGCCCCGGACCGTCCCTCGCTCGTTGCTCAAATGCCGTCCTCTCTCGCCGCGCGACTTAGTTATGTTTTCAATTTGAGGGGCCCGTGCCTGACTGTCGATACAGGGTGTGTATCCGCGATCACCGCGCTCAAACTTGCCATCGATGCCCTGAGGTCCGGGGAAATCGACATGGCCATCGCGGGCGCCGTCGCGATCCAAAGCACGCCACAACTGGCTTTGATGGCGGATCAGGCCGCCATCCTGTCCGCGGATGGGCGCTGCCACTCCTTCGCCGCCGACGGCCAGGGACTGACCCTGTCCGAAGGGGTCGGCGTTTTGGTTCTGAAACGTCTATCCGATGCCATTGCCAATGGCGATGCGGTACATGCGGTGATCCGTGGTGTCGCGGTCAGCCAGAATGGTGCAACCAATGGAATGAACGTGCCATCGGTGACCGCTCAGGTCGAAGTGGCAAGGGCGGCCTTTGCCAGTGCCGGCATCTCTCCTGATTCGGTATCCTATATCGAAGGCCACGGCGTCGGCACACGCGCCGGCGACTCCGCGGAAATCGCGGCATTGAGCGAGGTATTTGGCCGCCAACAGCCGGTCGCGTTGGGATCGGCGAAAAGCAACATCGGCCATACACTTGCCGCCGCGGGCATGGCGGGAATTTTCAAGGTTGTGTTGCAACTCCGGCACAAGACGCTGGTGCCGTCCCTGCATGTCGGATCTGGCGTGTTGCCGGATCTGTCGGCGACCGCGTTGGTCGTCAATACCGGCCTGACCCCATGGCGCGCGGTTGGCGATCAACCGCGCCGAGCGGCGGTCGTTGCGTTTGGTATCAATGGGGGAAATGGGTTTGTTCTGGTAGAACAAGGAAGACCGCCGCCCCCCCGATCACGGGACAGTGTGATGCGGCCGACATTGTTTCTGGTTGCGGGGCGTGACGAAGCGGCGCTGCGGGGTCGCCTTCGCGCCCTTGGAGAATGGCTGTCGGACGCCGTCGCGCCTCTGATCGACATTGCCGCGGCGCTTCGTTCAACCGCGGCGGAACTGCCGTGGCGCGCGGCATTCGTTGCATCGGACTCCGGATCGCTCCGGGAACAGATTTTGGCGGCCGCGGATGGCCAGTCCCTGTCTGGCGCATGCCTCGGATCGGCCAGGACGGGCGATCCCGATACCCGGCCGATCTTCACGTCCCTGGCAGCCCAACTTTGCGCCGACGCGGCGACAGCGACGGATTCCGACGGACGCGCAAAGCTGCTGGCCGCCGGTCAGCTCTTTGTTGACGGCGCGGACTTCGTGGTTCCGACCGACCCCAGTGCTCACGCGGTCCGGACCTTGCCGAATCATCGATTTGACCGTCAGCGCTTCTGGATTGGCGACCCGATCAACGCCACGATTCCGAATGCGCCGACTGTCTCGGAAGATTCGCGTCTGACCACCTTGCGAGCCGCCGCAGCGGCCGTGCTTCGCCTTCCGGAAGGACAACTGTCACCACAGTCCGTCCTGCAACGTCTGGGCCTTGATTCGCTGCTGGCGTTTGAGTTGCGCGACGCCCTCAGGCGCATGATGGGTTCGGCACCCGAGCCGGCAGTCCTGCTGTCTGCCCGCACACTCGCGGACCTGGCCGCGATCCTGCCCACGCAGAAGACGGAGAACGCGGCCGAGCAGGTCCTGGCCGATCCGGGCCAGCGGTTCGAACCGTTCCCACTGACGGATATTCAAATGGCCTATTGGCTGGGCCGAACATCCAGGTTCGCGTTGGGCGGACCGTGCCATGTCTACTGGGAATTCATCGGCAACCCGGATCGAGATCCGGGCCGTCTGGAAGACGCGTTCAACCGTCTGCTTGTCATGCACGACATGTTGCGCGCGGTCGTCGGGGCCGACGGGCTGCAGCGGGTTCTGCCGTCGGTCGATCGCTATGAAATCGAACGCCATGACTGGAGGAACCGGAACGACCCGGTGGAAGCCCTGGACGCGCTGCGTGCCGGCATGGCGCGGGAGCGGTTCGATCCTGAACATTGGCCACTGTTCCATGTCGCCTATAGCCAGGACCGCACGTGTTCCCGCATCCACCTCAGCATCGATCTGCTGATAATAGACGTCCCCAGCCTGGCAGTAATGCTGAAGCAATGGACCGATCTGGAGAGCGACCCGACCCTGGCACTGGCAACACCCGCGATCGGCTACCGCGACTATGTGTTGCACCAGAAGCAACAGGAGACCACGGCCGGCTACCAGGCGGCTCTGGCTTATTGGAGCAAGCGTGCGCCGACGCTGCCGCCCGCCCCTATCCTGCCGGAAATGAAGCCCTTGGATGCCCGTTCCGATTGGACATGGCGGCGCCATCACGCGACTCTGGACGCAGACGCCTGGCGGGCATTACTGAGTCATGCTCGATCAACAGGCGTCACGCCGGTCGTTGCGCTGGTTTCCGCGTTCGGCGAAGTCATCGCTCGGTGGGCCGCCCGTCCACATTTCAGCCTTAACCTGACGGTGAATGACAGGGACAGAATTCACCCTGACATTCCTTCGGTCATAGGAGACTTCACTTCAACAGTCCTGCTCGGCTTTGATGGTACGCAGACGCTGGCCTTCGGACCGCGAGCCTTGGCGGTCGGACAGGAGCTTGCGAACCACCTCGGGCATGCCCGGTTTTCCGGTGTGAAGGTGCTGCAACTGCGCCCCGCGGGCGCCGATCCAACGCTGATGCCGGTTGTATTTACAAGCATGCTTGGCTACGGAGCGCTGTCCGGATCCCTCGGGCGCCTGGACTTCGGTGCAACGCAGACACCACAAGTATGGCTGGACGTCCAGGTCATGGAAAGCGATGGTGCCCTGGTCGTCACGTGGGATGCGATCGACGGTCTGTTTCCCGACGGCCTGATCGCCACGATGTTTGCCGCCTGGGTCGCGGCGTTGAATGCGCTGGCCGAGCAGGGAGAACTTTGGGAAAGGCCTCTGTCTGCCTGGTTGGATCACGCGGAACGGGCACGTCGGGACCGGCGGAATGCGACGGACTGTCCCGTGGCCGAAGGGTTGTTGCACGAACCGTTCCTGCGCCAGGCGCTTGACCATCCCGACCACATTGCCGTCGTAGCGCCAGACGCAACGATTACCTACGGCGACCTGCTCCGTCACGCCGAAGCAATTTCTTTGTCTTTGGGCACCGTCGAACCCAATCGTCTGGTTGCGGTCGTGCTTCCGAAGGGGTGGCAGCAGATTGCCGCGGCAATTGGAATCCTGATGTCAGGTGGTGCCTATCTGCCCATCGATCCCGCCCTCCCGGAGGCGCGACGACATCATCTGTTGGTCAGAGGCGAGGTCGCCACGGTGCTGACCTCCAGCACAACCGCCGTGTCCTGCCCGACGGGCGTGCGGATCGTAGAGGTCGATCGCCTGCCGCCGGCGCCGGCATCGGCCGGGATGCCGAAGCGCCGGGCAAGTCCGCATGACCTGGCCTATGTGATATTCACGTCCGGGTCTACCGGAGAGCCCAAGGGCGTTATGATCGAGCATCGATCCGCCTTGAATACGGTTATCGACGTCAATGAGCGCTATTCGGTTACGCCGCGTGACCGGGTACTGGGCCTGTCCGCCCTCGGCTTCGATCTGTCCGTGTATGACATTTTCGGTATATTGGGCGCGGGCGGCGTTCTCGTGCTGCCCACCCAAAAGTCCATCGGTGATCCCGACCATCTCGCTCGGCTTGTGCTCGATCACAACGTGACGATCTGGAACTCCGTGCCGATGTTCATGCAGTTGTTCGTATCGGCCGAACAGGCGACCGAAGCGCTGCAAGGACTCCGCCTGGTCATGATGAGCGGCGATTGGATCCCGATAGGGTTGCCCCCTCGCCTGCACCAGGCAAACCCGGCATTGGATGTTGTCAGTCTGGGTGGCGCAACCGAAGCATCCATATGGTCGATTGCCTATACGGTAGGATCGCAGGATCCGACATGGGCCAGCGTTCCCTACGGGTTTCCGATGCGAAACCAGAGATTTCACGTGCTGGACGATGATATGGCCGACTGCCTGGATGGCATGTCAGGCGAATTGTATATCGCGGGGGTCGGCTTGGCGCGCGGATATTGGCGCGACAAGGACACCACGGACGCACGCTTCGTGCGGCATCCCGTCACCGGAGAGCGCTTGTATCGCACCGGCGACCACGGGCGCTACCGCGACGACGGGGTGATCGAATTCCTGGGACGGGTCGACGGGCAAGTCAAACTCGGCGGCTTTCGCATCGAACTCGGAGAGATTGAAGCGTCGCTCGCGCGACATCCCGGCATTCGACAGGCAGTGGTCGTAGTGCGGGGCGGCCGCACCGATCACAAGTCGCTGGCTGCCTTCTTCGTGAGCGAGGCGGCCAATCCGCCCGATGCGTCCGACCTGCGCGCCTATCTTGGAACGTCATTGCCCAATTACATGATCCCATCGACCTTCGAACGCCTGACAGCCCTGCCGCTGAACTCCAATGAAAAGGTCGATCGCAAGACTTTGGCGATGTGGAAGCAACCCGGCGCGGCGGGTTTCCAGGAGATCAGACTGCCGCAGGCGATCGCTGCACCCGCGGTGCGGGCGGCCGAACTGGAAGAGCGCATATTGGCGATCTGGAAAGAAGTGCTGGGCAATCCGACCCTGCCCGCCGATGGGAAGCTCTTTGAACACGGCGCCCATTCGTTTCACGCCGTCGACGCCAATGCCCGTATCAATCGTGCGCTGCGGATCGGATGCACCGTCACCGATATTTTCGAGTTCGCGACCGTACGGGCGCTGGCGGAAGCCCTGGCGAGCCGTCAAACCTCTCAACCGACGGTCAGCGACGCGCCCGTCGCAGCACAGATCAATGGCCATGCCATGCCACGAAGCCCGTCCCGCGGACAGCGGCGCCTTCAGTATCGCTCGTCACCGTCGGCCTAGGAAACGTTACGTATGACCGCAGACGAAACCGAAACTGGCGTTGACGGCATTGCCATTATTGGCATGGCGGCGCGATTGCCTGGCGCCGCCGACGTCGATGCATATTGGAACAATCTGACCAAGGGCATTTCCGCCATTCGCGGAGCCACCGACGGGGAACTGCTGGCGGCTGGATTCTCGCCGGAAGACCTTGCGAACCCGAATCTCGTTCGCGCCTTCGGGTGGCTCGACGGCGTTGCCAATTTCGATGCGCGATTCTTTGGCTATCCGCCGGCCCGAGCAGAAGGTCTGGACCCTCAACAGCGATTGTTGCTTGAAGTCGCCTGGCACGCCTTGGAGCATGCCGGCTACGCACCTGGCACCCATGGCGGCACCGTGGGTACATATCTGTCGATTACCCAAAGCACTTACCACCCCGAACAGGAACCCGATCTGGCGGACAGCTTCTTTGCACTGACATCGCGTGACAAAGACTATGCGGCGTCCCGTATTGCTTACAAACTGGACTTGACCGGCCCAAGCCTGATGATCCAATCCGCATCATCCGGTTCGCTCGCCGCGGTTCATGCGGCTGTGGAAGCGCTCCTCAGCGGCCAGTGCGACATCGCTTTGGCTGGTGGCTGTTCAATTTCGCTCCCGCAGGGGGCATATCGACACGCGCCGGGATTGATGCTGTCGGCATCCGGCACCTGTCGCGCGTTCGATGCGGGGGCGGATGGAGCGGTTCCCGGCAATGGTCTTGGTATTGTCGTCCTGAAGCCACTGGCGCAGGCGATGGCCGATTCAGACACGATCTATGCCGTGATTCGCGGTTCGGCGCTGAACAACGATGGCGCACGAAAGTCGGATTATCTGGCACCCAGTGTCAGTGGTCAGGCGCGGGTTGTCGGCGAAGCCTTGGCTGTCGCTGACATCGATCCAGAAACAGTCGGATATATCGAAACCCATGGCACCGGCACGTTGATCGGCGATCCGATAGAGATCCGTGGCCTGGCCCAGGTATTCTCCGGCGGTGCGCCAATCGCCCGCCGCTGCGCCCTGGGTTCCGCGAAACCAAGTATCGGCCACCTGCACGTCGCCAGTGGTGTCGCCGGACTGATCAAGGCAGCCCTCGCTGTATATCATGGTGTCATCCCCCCGAGCCTGAATTTTCATGAAGGGAACCCCGAAGCCCAGTTCCAAGCGACGCCGTTTTACGTCAACACGCGTCTGACGGGTTGGCCGTCAGACGGGCCAAGACGAGCCGGGGTCAGTGCGTTCGGTCTGGGTGGGACGAACGTGCATGTGGTACTGGAACAGGCACCGCCGCTCCTCCCGGCGGTTCCGCCACCGATCCGAATGCCCCTGGCCCTGGTGCTCAGCGCCAAGACGTCCGCCGCACTGGACCGCATCCGGACTTCCCTGGCGGAGTATCTGCGTTCGACTCCGTCCGCGCGACTTACGGACGTAGCCTGGACGCTGGCGGCCGGACGCCAACGGTTTGAGCACAGAACGGTGGTTCTGTCCGAGAACCATCAGGATGCGATCGATGCTCTGGACGGGTCCGCAACGATGCCCGATGACTCGACCGGCCCCATGGCGGATGTCGCGCGGGCATGGCTGGCCGGGCAGGTTGTTGACTGGAAGCCCTTGTTCGCGGGAACCGATCCACGCCGCATCCCACTGCCGCTTTATCCGTTCGAGCCGGTGGCGCATTGGTCGTCCGCACCGCGCCAGCGGCAGGTTCCAGCCGCTGCACCGCCAGCCCGGGAGATCGAGCCCGCCCTACTCCCATGGTTGCAGGAACGTGTCGGCGAAGTCCTGCACCAGAGTCCAACCGAGCTCGATCCCGACACGACATACGAGGCCTTCGGCATCGACTCCCTGCTGGTCAACACCATTACGCAAACATTGCAGAGGCGGTTCCCGAAACTCGCCGCGACGGTCTTGTTTGAGTACAACACGTTACGACGACTGGCAGCCTATCTGGCCGGCGCCGAACCGACAGCGTCCATCGGGACCGCCCGCCCGTCCAACCCGGGGTGTGACGGTATCGCGGTGATCGGCATGGCCGGTCGCTACCCGGGCGGAAATGACATAGAGGCGTTCTGGGAAAACCTTCAACAGGGTCGAAGCGCGATCTCCGAGGTGCCGTCGGACCGATGGGACTGGCGCCAGCATGTCGATCCGGATCGGAAAGACCGTAGCTACACGCAGTGGGGCGGCTTCATCACTGACGTGGACAAGTTCGATCCACTTTTTTTCGGTATTTCTCCAAGAGAAGCCCGGTTTCTGGACCCGCAACAGCGCTTAATTCTGGAAATGGCCTGGTCCGCGATTGAAGATGCCGGTCATACCCGTAAGAGCCTGAAGCGGACCGCCGGTGGGTCCGGCGATGTCGGGGTGTTTATCGGCGCGATGCACAATGCCTACCGCCTACTAGCGATGGACGCGGTGGCGTCCGGTCAACTGGTGCAGTCCAATCACTGGTCTATCGCCAATCGCGTTTCGTATCATTTCGATTTTACAGGGCCAAGTCTGACGGTTGACACCGCATGTTCCGCGTCGCTTTCCGCCATCCATTTGGCCTGCGAAAGCCTGCGCCGTGGAGAGTGCGGAGCGGCATTGGTTGGCGGCATCAGTCTGATACTGCACCCGCAACAACCTTTGGAATTGTGCCGAGCGGGCATGTTGTCGAAGGGAACGGATTGCAGCGCATTCGGGGAAGCCGCCGACGGCTTCGTGCAGGGCGAAGGCGTGGGCGTGGTGGTGCTCAAGCCGGTAGCCGCGGCCATCGCGGACGGGGACCGCATCCTTGCCGTGATCCGTGGGTCGGCCATGAACGCGGGTGGCAAGACATCCGGCTATACAGTGCCGAACCCTCACGCCCAGGCATCGGTCGTTGAATCCGCCCTGAGACAGGCTGATTTACCGGCTAGCAGTATCGGGTATGTCGAATGCCACGGCACCGGCACAAGCCTGGGAGACCCGATCGAAATCGCCGGCCTTACGGATGCATTTACGCGTGTCGGCGGGCACGGATTTCGCTGCTCGATCGGCTCGGTCAAGTCGAATATTGGTCACCTCGAATCCGCCGCTGGGATCGCTGGTCTGACCAAAACCATCCTCCAACTTACCCATCAACAGCTTGTGCCGTCGCTCCACTCCAGCCCGGAGAACCCACGCATTGATTTCGGGGATGGTGCGTTTCAGGTGCAACGAACGACAGCCCCTTGGCGCCCCCCCGCGGGAGGTCGCCTACGCGCGGGCGTAAGTTCCTTCGGAGCCGGCGGTGCGAATGTCCATGTGATTCTGGAACAGGCCCCGGATCCAAACCCTACAGCGCCGTTGGCCGGGCCTTTCCTGGTGCCGCTATCCGCGCGGACTCCGGAACAACTTTTGATCATCGCGACAAGGCTTCGACATTGGTTGCAATCGAAACCGGCCGTCATTGCCGACGTTGCCTATACGTTGGCCGTGGGGCGGGAACCGATGGAGGTCCGCGCCGCGTTGCTGGTCATGGATACCCCTGACCTGCTGAGGCAACTCGGCGATCTCGTCTACCGGCCGACAACCGCTTTCACAGACATCGCCGCGGTTGAGCCCGCACTTGCACGCGGAGACCTGCACGCTCTCGCCGATTTCTGGCGTTCCGGCCTTACCATCGACTGGGCTCGGCTTTATCCCACGCGGGCTCGGCGCCGGCTGGCACTGCCAACCTACCCATTCCTGCGGGAACGCCATTGGCTGCCGGATGTGGGTCCGGCCACACCCAAGCCGTCTTCCCTGCTGGGTGACGCCATCCCAACTCTTGCCGCGGAAGCCCGATGGCAGGTTCCCCTGGACGCGAGCCAGCCAGTGCTTTCGAACCACGTCGTCGCTGGACAGCCGACTCTACCCGGTGTTGCAACCATCGAGTTGGCAGTGGAAGCTGCGATCCGTCTCGGCATGGGGCACCAGCTACAAATCCGCAACCTGACGTGGCTGCGACCGCTGACGTCTCCCGATCGGTCCCCCGGCCAGTTCGTGATGAGAACGACCAACGGAGCGACCCGGTTCGACTTGCTCCAGGACGCGAAGATCATGGCGGCGGGAGTGATCGCCCCCATCACGAACGAACCCGATCGATGCAAACCCGATCCATCCGGCAACCCGCGACCCGGCGACCACCTCTATGCTGGGCTTGAAGCCCGAAGCCTAAGTTATGGACCGGCGTTCCGCACCATCGAAACCTTCGAGGTTCATGGACGGACAGCTGTCGCGGTCGCACGTTCCACCGGTGCTTTCGAATCCTGTCGGTTGGACCTGGGATTATTGGACGCTGCCCTTCAATTGACAGCCGCGCTGATGGACGACCAGGCGCAAGGACTTACCCTGCCCTTCGCGGTCGACAGCGTGGACATCATTGCGCGACCGTCCACACCCTGCCGTTTGGTCGCCAGACGTATTGACCACGGAGCCGAACCGGGCGTCGTACGATTTGATTCGATGATCACCGACATGGAAGGCCGGCCGAGCATCGTCATGCATGGGGTGGCGGGCCGCGTGATACAGCGGCCGACGCAGAGCGGTCCGCCGGTCTATCGACCCGTGTGGCAGTTGGGTCCAACCACGGCCGCAATCACGCCGGCATCAGCCCCGCTGATAGTTTCAGGCGATACCGACCCTCTGAGACCGGCCTTGGCCGCCGCGCTGCCAGGAAGCCAACTGGTCAGGGACCTGATGTCCCGGGACCGCGGTGCCCCGTTGCCGGACCATGTCATTTTCAGTTGCGTGGATGACCCCGCGTCGGTTGATTTACTGTTCCGCACACTTCAGGCGTTGGCCCGAGAGACAAATGTCAAGCCAGTCGTCTTGACGGTCCTGTCGCTGCGCCCGGATGGACAGGCGTCACCCTGGTCCGCCGCGGCCATCGGCTTGGCACGGGTTGCCGCGCACGAGTTTCCGTCGTGGTCGGTCCGCTGCCTCACACTCGACTCCCCAACCGCACTGCCCGCCGCAATCGCGGATCCCGGCGATCCGCTCGGCCGTGAGATTTCATTCCAACGTGGCCGACGGTTTGTCCGCGCGCTGGAACCGATCGGGATCGTTGCCAGACCGTCGGTCATTCGACAAGAAGGCGTCTACGTCATACTGGGCGGGGCTGGTGGGATTGGCCTGGAACTGGCGACCCACCTGGCAACCCGGTATCGCGCCAAAGTAGCCCTGATAGGGCGAAGCCGACCGGACGCGGTCCGGGAAGCCCGCATTGCCGCACTGGACGGCGCCGTCGCGTTCTTTGCCGCCGATGCATGCGATTCAACCGACATGCGCGAAGCGATTGCCCGGGTTCGCGACCGCTTTGGCCCCATCCAAGGAGCTATCCATTCCGCAATCGTCATGGATGACCAGGCGCTCGGCCGCATGACGGATGCGGCTTTCCACGCGGCCCTGGACGTCAAGACTCTAGGGACCATCAACCTGGTCGATGCATTGGCGGACCAACCGTTGGACTGGCTTGCCCTGTTCTCTTCGGCCAATTCGTTTGCCGCGAATGCCGGACAAGCCAACTACGTCGCGGGTTGCGCATTCAAGGACGCCTACGCGGAAATCGCCCAGGCCCGCCTCGGTTGCAAAGTCCGCGTGATCAACTGGGGTTTCTGGGGGGAGGTTGGACGCGTTGCCGACCCGACCTATCGGGCGCTGCTGGAAAAGCGGGGGGTCAACCCCATCGGAACAGCCGAAGGTATTGCCGCTTTCGAGCAAGCTCTGGCCGCCGATGACCCCCAGGTCATGGTACTGAAAGCGGAAGACCACGTGTTGCGGCAATTGGGTGTCCTGGACGTTTCGTCTCCGTCGCAACCAGTCGAACGGGCCCTGGCGGCGCACGCTGAACTGGATCGCTTTACCCGCGCTACCTTGTGCTGTTGGGCAGCCGAAAATAACCTGCGTCCGACTGATATCGCCCCAAAGCACCAACGGGTGTTTTCGGCGCTGTCAGATCTGATCGCGCGCGGACCGTCTCCCGCACCATCCCGCGGGACGACCGCCGCGGCCGAACAGAAGTTCATCCAGGAGCACCCGGATCTTGCTCCACACGCAACGTTGCTGCGCCGTTGCGTCGACTCCCTCGCCGAGGTCCTGCGCGGAGATCTGCCGGCGACAGATGTTCTGTTCCCGGGATCATCAATGGCCTTGGTGGAAGGCATTTATCGCGGCGATCGACTGACCGATCACTGCAACGAACGCGTAGCGAAAGCCGTGGTAGCGGCTGCGGAAAGGCCCAGCGCAACCAAAATCCGCGTGCTGGAGGTAGGCGCGGGCACAGGCGGCACCAGTGCGACCGTGTTGGCCGCCCTATCGGCGCTGGGGGTAGACCTTGAGTATGTCTACACGGACGTATCGAAAGCATTCGCGTTGCATGGGGAGCGCCAGTTCGGTGCGCGGTATCCGTTTGCCCGCTTCGGCACGTTGGACCTGAACAGGGATCCGGAACCGCAGGGCCACGAACCGGCAAGCTACGACGTGATATTGGGTGCCAATGTCGTCCACGTAACGCCAGACTTGCGCGTTTCCATCGAGCGTCTGAAGCGCCTGTTGAAACCCAACGGCATCGCCGTTCTATACGAAATGACCGCGCTGCCTGATTTTGCCACCGCGACCTTCGGCTTGTTGGACGGCTGGTGGACCTTTGCCGACGCTCGCCTGGCACATGGGCCGCTTGTCGATGCACCAGGTTGGTCCAGGCTGTTTCAGGCTGCCGGTTTCATTGATGTCACAGTCGAGGGCATCGGCGGCGAACGTGAGCAAGAATTTCGGCATAGCGTTATTTCCGCGCGCCATCCCGCCCCCCCGGCGCTAGCCGATCGGATTGGGACGCCCGACGAAAGTCTGCTCGACACCATTCGGACGGTGGTTGCTGAAACATTGCAGATGCGGGCGGACCAGTTGCTGCCGGATCGCAATTTCGCCGATTACGGCGCAGATTCGATCATCAGTGTCGAGTTGATCGGCGCGTTGAATGCGCGCTTCAAAATCACCCTGAAGCCCACGATCCTGTTCAGCCACCCAACGGTCGAACAACTCGCCGACCACCTTGCGTCCCATCACGGAATTCGCGTCGACCCAGCCGTGCCCCCGCAACGTCCTCCCGCCGCGTCCACCCCGCCAGCGCCCGTCGCCGAGCCTCGCTCGGGCGCCTGGGCGGATGACATCGCGATTATTGGTATGGCGGGACGATTCCCCGGTGCGAATTCCGTCGATGATTTCTGGAGCAACATCGTGAACGGCATCGACAGCGTCGGCCCGGTGCCGCGCAGCCGCTGGGACCACGCCCAAGTCTATGATCCGGATCCGAACACGCCTGGACGCACGCAGTGTCCGGCTGGCGGATTTCTCGATGACGTGGAGTCCTTCGATCCGTTGTTCTTCAACATCTCGCCGTCCGAAGCAACGTTGATGGATCCGCAACAACGGCTGTTTCTGCAGGAGGCATGGCGTGCGCTGGAGGATGCGGGTTATGGCGGCCCACATCCGTCGCATGACCGATGCGGTGTGTTTGTCGGAACGGTGGCCAGCGACTATGATTCGTTGTTGCGTCAGGCCGGCCGGATGCCCGACGCGCAGCGCTTCATGGGCAACGCGTCGTCCATGCTCGCCGCGAGGATTGCCTACAAGCTAGATCTGCACGGCCCCTGTCTGTCGATTGATACCGCCTGTTCGTCCTCCCTTGTCGCATTGCATCTTGCCTGCGAAAGCCTGCTGCGGGGCGAATCCGACATGGCCCTGGTCGGCGGCGTCGCGGTTCTTGCGACCTCGGATTTTTATCTCGCGGCCAGCAACGCCGGCATGCTGTCGCCGACCGGGCGCTGCCATACACTGGATGCGTCCGCGGACGGATTCGTTCCGGGAGAGGCGGTCGCCGCGGTGGTCTTGAAGCGCCGGACCGACGCGGAACGGGATCGCGACACCATTTACGCCGTGGTGAAGGGGGCCGCGACGAACCAGGATGGCGCAAGCAATGGAATTACCGCGCCAAGCGGGACGGCACAGACGGCTTTGGAACGGATGGTTTACGATCGGTTTCGGATTGATCCCGCGACGATCGGCTATGTTGAATTGCACGGTACCGGAACGAAGATCGGCGACCCGATTGAGATGGAAGCCCTCCAAGCCGCCTTTGGCGGCCGCGGGAAGAACTGCGCCGTGGGTTCGGTGAAGGCGAATATCGGCCATACGCTTCCGGCCGCCGGGTTGGTCGGGGTGATCAAACTGGCACTGGCTCTGCGTCACCAGACCATTCCACCGGCGGTGCATTTTCATCGATTGAATGACCATATTGATCTGGCTCGCAATCAATTCACCGTTCCATCCGCGCCTCGGGCCTGGATTGCCGACCGCCCCAGACGAGGCGCAGTCAGTAGCTTCGGTTTCAGCGGCACAAATGTCCACGCGGTCCTGCAGGAAGCAAGCTCGGTCGCACCGATAGCGCCAATGTCGATAGACTGCCACCTGGCGGTATTTTCCGCCGACAATGCCGCTGGACTGAAGCGCGTGCTACAACAAATGGAGGCGTGGCTCGCAACGACGCTCACTCGCCCCGCAATCGGCGATGTTTGCGCAACCCTGGCGCGGGGCCGATCCCATCTGAAGCACCGCGCCGCATTTGCCGTAACGGGGCTGGACGAACTGCGGGCCGCTATCCGCGATCCCGCGCGGGCCGCGGCCGGTGCAACCGGTGAAATCGCCGACCTGATGCGAGCTTACCTGTCCGGCGGGGACGTCCGCTGGGACAGGCTTTACCCCGATGGCGGTTTCGGACGCATCCCCATTCCGAGCTACCCGTTCGAGCGGCGGCGCTGTTGGCCGACATCAATCCAACCGACCGCCAGTGTTGCGCCCCGCGGAGAAAGACCCGGCAAGCAAGCGCTGGATGTTTTCGAAGCCGTTATTCGGGATCTGGGAGCGATAACGTGACCCGTCGCATCGACCCCTTCACCGCGCTGGACCCTTACGCGGTATTGTTACTGCACCAGGCAGTCGGCCAGCAGGACATCGCGGCCCTCGCTCTACCACGCCATCAGCGCCTGGTAAGCGCGTTGAACCGTTTGTTGCGAGCCGCCCCCTCTAGGTCCGCCCCAGCAGCAGAAATTCGCGCCAACCTGCTTGCCGTCGCTCCCGACCTCGCGCCTCACGTCAGGCTGCTGGAGCATTGCGCGAACCATCTGATCGCGGTGATTTGTGGGCGCGCGGTGGCAAGCGACGTAATGTTTCCGGCTGGAAGCATGTCGCTGGTGGAGCCAATCTACCAAGGCAACCGCTGGACCGATCACTTCAACAACCTCACCGCCATCGCTGTCGTTCGTGCGGTGGCTACATGCGTATCCCGGAATGATACCGGGTTGGTGCGTATCCTGGAGGTCGGGGCCGGAACCGGCGGCACCAGCGGCGCCGTGCTGGCCGCGTTGGAGCCATATCATGACAGTATTTCCTACGACTATACAGATGTCTCTCCAGGCTTCATTCAGCATGGCAAGAAGGTCCACGGACATAACCGTCCCTTCCTAACCGCTCGGCTTCTCGATCTGGAACGGCCACCAGGTCCGCAGGGCTTCGAGGCCGGCAGCTACGATGTGATTGTCGGGACCAACGTGCTGCACGCGACAAGTCGAATCGCCATGTCGCTGGAGCACATCAACGGGCTCCTTCGCAATGGCGGCCTACTTTTGTTGAACGAGATCACCCGTTCTGGCGCCTTTGCGTCCATGACCTTTGGATTGCTCGACGGATGGTGGGCGTTTCGCGACCCGGAGGTCCGACTGCCGGACTCACCGGTGCTTTCCGCGGCGGGCTGGCGCCAGATGCTGTCCGGGGTGGGCTTCAACACCCCTGCCACATTCGGCTGGACCAATCCGCCCGAAGAATCGTTCCAATGCCTGTTCGTCGCGGCAAAGATCGCCGAGGCCGCCAGCCGCGCCATCCCTTCCCGGGACCTGCGGCCGGTCCTGGCGGAACATCTCGCCGGGTTGCTTGGCCTGGACCCGACCGAACTCGCAGCGGATCGCCCGTTGGCGGACTACGGTGTTGATTCGATCGTAGCACCTCAGTTCGTCACGATCTTGAACCAACAACTGGGAAGTCGGCTGGTGCCGACTGATATTTTCAATTGCGCCACGTTGGCGGGCCTGGCCGAACACCTGCGGACGATGCCCCTGGCATCGCCAGGTGAAGGGACACTCTGCTCGCCCGAGGCCACCGTGTCTCCAACGCCAACGCCGGAGCCCGCTAGTCGAGATATCGCCGTCATCGGGTTGTCGTGCCGGTTTCCGGGCGCACGGGATGCCAGCGAGTTCTGGCGGAACCTCGTCGCGGGCAAGTCGTCCATCACCGAAGTGCCGCCCGACCGCTGGATCACCACGGAGACCGGACGCACGCGGTGGGGCGGATTCCTGGAAGATCACGATTGCTTCGACCCGGAGTTCTTCAACCTTTCTTGGCGTGAAGCCGAGGCCATGAGCCCGCAGCAGCGCGTGTTCCTCGAACAGGCCTGGAATGCGCTGGAGAATGCAGGATATGGCAAAAAGGGCCTGAGCGGTCAGCGATGCGGCGTCTATGTCGGTGCCGCCCCTGATGGTTACGGGGTTAACCAGAATGACAGTCTGTCTTCGTTAGGCGGCTCCCTGGCTATCCTGTCAGCCCGGATTTCGTACGTGCTCGATCTGAAAGGCCCAAGCCTGCCGCTGGATACCGCGTGCTCGTCGTCATTGGTGGCGGTTCATCTGGCCTGTCAAAGTCTGCTGTCTGGCGATTGCGACATGGCTCTCGCCGGTGGGGTGTCGATCCTTATGACGGACCACCGCCTGCATTCGTTTCTGGACGATGCCGGCATGCTGTCGCCCACCGGACAGTGCCACACATTCGACGCCGCGGCGGACGGCTTCGTGCCAGGCGAAGGCGTGGGAATTGTCGTGCTCAAACGCCTCGATCAGGCTTTGGCCGACCGGGACGCAATCGTCGGTGTGATCAAGGGGTCAGGCGTCAATCAGGACGGGCGGACCAGCGGCATCACGGCGCCGAGCGGTCCGGCGCAGTCGGCGCTGGAGGAGATGGTCTATCAACGGGCAGGGGTCAGCCCATCGGCAATCGGCCTGGTCGAAGCCCATGGCACCGGCACGCAACTTGGGGATCCCATAGAAGTCAACGCACTCGCCAACACATTCCGTAGGCATACAGACCGCACCGCCTTCTGCGCGCTCGGCTCTGTCAAGACAAATGTCGGCCATACCCTGACCGCGGCAGGGATCGCCGGGCTGATCAAGATTCTCCTTGCAGTACGGAATGAAACCATTCCGCCTCACCTGAATTATGAGAGCGAAAATCCGGAAGTGGATTTCGCCGCAACGCCGTTTTTCGTCCCGCGCCAGGCGCTGCCCTGGCACGGTGTCCCACGCTTGGCCGCCGTCAGTTCCTTCGGCTTCAGCGGAACCAACGCACATGTCGTGATCGCCAATGCGCCCGTCCTGAAGCCACTTCGCGCCCCGGTGACCGGCACGCCCTACCTCATCCTGCTTTCCGCCCGATCGCCAGACGCTCTTGACGCTCGCCGGCAAGACCTGCTGGACTGGCTGCGGGACAATGCCCCCGATTTGACCGACCTTGCCTATACGCTCTGTCATGGACGCGGACATTTCGAGCACAGACTCGCGCTGATCGTTGATAGCATCGAGGCGCTGCGGGAATGGCGCGGCACGGTTCTGCAGAGCGAGCCATTGGTTCTGCCGGCCCGCGGCAACCAGGATGCCGAAATGGCAACGTTGCTGGCCGCCCGATCGCCCGACCTGGGCCTGATCGCGGACTGCTTCATCCGGGGCGGCGATGGCGACTGGTCCAGACTCGCGCAACAGGGGGCCAACCGCCTTGCCTTGCCCGGATATCGGTTCTTGCGCCAACGCTTCCAAACGCGGCCCATCTCGGCAACGCCACCGCCGATCGCCGCGACAGAGCAGCCGGGCGACCTGCATCCATTGCTGCTGGCCAACGTGTCCCGTTTTGGGCAGGTTGCGTTTAGTCTGAAGCTGGATCTCAACGCGGTTTGGTTCCGAGACCATCGTTTGCATCAGCAATCCGTCCTGCCGGCGTCCGCTATCATCGAACTGGCGCGGGAAGCGACCAGCCGAGCGACACACAGGCCGGTTAGCGGCGTCATGAACTTGCGCTTTCAGCGACCGATCACTGCGACCTCAAACGGGCCTTTCAAAATTGCGCTGGAACCCTGGGGGAACGGCGCCAGCTTTGTCGTGACTGATGCCCATGAAGTCGTCTATGCGGAAGGCAGGGCGGAAACCGATCCGATGCCCCTGGCGCCATCCGGATTCGACCTGCCGGCACTGCAAGCCCGGCTACGAAGCCATTTCACCCCCGGCGAGATCTATGCGCGCTTCGGTAGCCTCGGGTTCGACTATGGTTCGGGCTTTCAGGTTATCACCGCGCTCCACGCCAGCACTGACGAGGTGCTTGCCGAACTGACTTCGCCTTCCCCTGTGGATGACCGCGTTTCGCTTGACCCTGCGTTGCTCGATGGAGCCATTCAGTCGGCTGTCGGCCTGGTCCTCGTCAAGAACGAAGCGCTCTCCTCCGTTGTGCCCGTGTCCATGGGACAGGTGACGCTCCATGGACAACTCCGCAACGCGTGCCTGGCTTATGTCTTGTTATTGTCGACGGAAAACGATATCCGGCGACTTAAGATCGCCGTAATGGATACAGACGGGCAGGCCATCGCGACATTGGACGACGTCGCCATTCGGGTCGTGGCGACCGAACGCCGGGACGACGCGATTCTGACGTTTGTTCCGGGCTGGGAACCGGTTCCTATCCCTGCCGCCGATCCTCCATCCCGGATTGTGTTGTTCGATCGGGACGAAGGCGTGTGGCGACAACTGGGGCGCGATGCGATCCTGGTCCGCCCTGGCAGTGCATTTTGTCGCCTGGAGCAGCGTTCGTTTGCGATCGACCCCGCAAACCCGGAAGATTACACGCGATTGCTGGACACTCTGCGGTCGGAAGGACTAGCGGTTCGGACAGCATGGCATTTATGGTCCCGCCAACCGGTTGCCATCGATCTGCGATCTGCGACAAACGAAGCAATCGGCGTAAGCCTGCGCGACGGATTGCACTCCGTTTTTACTCTCGCCGCCAGCTTGGCAAGGCAGTCGTCGGGCGATGCCGTTACGCTGTTGCACGTCCATACGGCTGGCCCGACCGCACCATCTTTGCACGCGCCCGTCGCTGCGTTCGGGGCGGCCTTGCGTCGAGAAAATCCCGCGCTGCACGTTGCATCCGTCAGCCTGTCCAGCCCTGAGATTCCCCACATCATTGCGAACCTGTCAGCGGAAACCGCCCTTGCACTGGACGGGATCGACAACGACATCTGTTGGGACATCGCCGGCACGAGGACGGTGCAGCGCCTGCGCCCGTTCGCGCTTCCAACCGCCCAGGCACCAGCACTACGTAAACAATGCGTCATTCTACTGACCGGAGCGTTGGGCGGCATCGGACACCATATTGCGCGCCACCTTGCCGCTCGCCACCAGGCCCGCCTTGTACTCATGGGCCGTTCCCCATCTGGCGCGACCGACGAAGCGTTAGTCGCCGCGATCCGCTCGGCCGGTGGGGACGCCTTCTATGTCGCGGGCGACGTCGCTAACGAAACTGATGTCAGAACCGCCGTTACACTGGCGAAGTCCCGGTTCGGTGTCTTGCACGGCGTCATTCACGCGGCTGGGGTCACCCGGGATCGCTTTTTGTTGCACAAGCACTCGAATGATCTCGATGCGGTGCTGGCGCCCAAGCTTTTCGGCACCCTGGCTCTTGATCGCGCGACCGCGGAGGAGAGACTGGACTTCTTCGTCTGCTTCTCGTCGTTGGCGGGCAGGTTCGGAAATGCAGGCCAGACCGACTATAGTGCGGCCAACCGGTTCCTTGACGCTTACATGCAACATCGTGCTGGCCCCGGCCGGTCTCTTTCCATCGGCTGGCCCTATTGGCGCGACGGCGGCCTGGCCGTCGATGACGTGGAACAACGCCGCCGGTCGGAAGCAACGGGAATTCGAAGCATCGAGACGGCTGAGGCGCTGACGATCTTCGATACGCTCCTGACCATGGCGACCGGTTCCGTGCTTCTGCTGCCCGGTGACCCCGACGCCATCCAGGCACTGACAAACCAGGCCGCGCCAGGGCCCAGGCCGTTAACCCGAGGGACAACTGATGCGACCGCAATCGATAACGCGGTCGACTATCTGCGGACGTTGCTGGCGGACGCAACGTCCATACCGGAAGATCGGATCAATCCGGACCGGCCACTGGAACAATATGGGATCGATTCAATCCTGGTCACCAGACTGAACGCGGCGCTGGAGCAACGGTTTTCCGGCCTGCCCAAGACGCTCTTTTTCGAACATCAGACCTTGCGAGAGGCCGCCTTGTATCTGGCTGCTCGGCACGCCGCGCAACTGGCCCCAAAGTTAACCGCGGACTTCGTCCTACCGACCCCCAGCGCGCCGCCGGCCCAGTCCGACGGGATGGCCATCATCGGGATCGCCGGCCGCTATCCGGGCGCTGATACGCTGGAAGCTTTCTGGGACAACCTGTGTGCCGATCGGGATCTGATCACGGAGATACCCGCGGATCGGTGGGACCAGGCCGCGTGGTTCGATGCAACACCCGGGACACCTGGACGCTCCTACAGCAAATGGGGCGGCTTTCTGACGGGCGTCGACCAGTTCGATCCGCTCTTCTTCAACATCGCTCCAGCCGAAGCCGCGAGCATCGACCCGAATGAGCGCCAGTTCCTGGAGGTGTGTTGGGAGGCATTGGAGAACGCCGGCCACACCCGCACGACGCTTGCCAGGGATTCCGCGCGCTCCGTCGGTGTCTATGCAGGCGTCATGTATGGCGAGTATCAGCTTCTGGCAGCCGCGGCGCAGTCCGGGGGGCGTGGTACGGTCGGCGGAGCGTCGCCCTACTGGTCCGTGGCAAACCGCGTTTCCTACCACCTGGACTTGCACGGCCCAAGTATGGCGGTGGATACAGCGTGTTCTTCGTCGCTGACGGCCGTGCACCTCGCCTGTCAGGCCCTGGCGAGCGGCGAGTGTTCGCTAGCGATCGCGGGAGGCGTCAACCTAAGTTTGCATCCGCTGAAGTATGTCGGCCTGAGCCAGGGGCGGTTTGCCGCCAGTGACGGCCATTGTCACAGTTTCACCGCCGGCGGCGACGGCTACGTCCCAGGTGAAGGCGTCGGAGCGGTAATTCTGAAGCCGCTGTCGGCGGCACTTGCCGACGGCGACTACGTCCACGCGGTCATTCGCGGCTGGTCCACCAACCACGGGGGAAAGACGAATGGCTATACAGTTCCCAACCCACGTCTCCAAGGCAAGGCGATCGCTGCATCCTTGCGCCGTGGCGGCATCGACCCGGCCACCATCTCCTATATAGAAGCCCACGGTACCGGCACCGCGCTAGGGGACCCAATCGAAGTCGCGGGCCTGGCGGCGGCTTTCGACGGCGGGCTCCCGCCGCGGTCATGTGCGCTGGGCTCGGTCAAAGCCAATATCGGCCACCTGGAGGCCGCAGCCGGTATAGCCGGTCTGACCCGGGTCGTGCTGCAGATGCAACATCGAACCCTGACGCCGACACGCCGCCATGGCCCGGACAATCCGAATATCGATTTTTCCGCAACCCCGTTCCATTTGCAGCATGAGCGCAAAAGCTGGGACCGACCCGAACCGCTTCGAGCCGGGGTAAGTTCGTTCGGCGCGGGAGGGGCCAACGCCCACCTGATCGTGGAATCGTTTCGGCCAAGCCGCGCCAAGGCAACCGAGACCGGCCCCGCCGTGCTGATCCTTTCCGCACGGACCGAAGCTCAGTTGAGGGCCTATGCGGAGCGACTGATCCCATTCTTCCGTGCCAGCCCCTTTAGTCTGGCCGATGTCTGTCGAACGCTGCAGGTTGGTCGCGAACCGATGTCCGTGCGCCTTGCGGTCGTCGTCAGCACATTGGATGCCGCGGCAGGCCATCTGGCCGAGTTCCTGCGGCAGACAAGCGAGACTGTTCATTTCGGTACTGTAGACGATGATGCGGTGGATGTGCCGCTTCACGACCAAGCGGGGTTGGAAGACATCGCCCGTGCCTGGGTCTCCGGCACCTCGGTCGATTGGGAGACGCAAGCACTGCCTGGTCAACTGGTGCCGGTCCCGCCACATCCGTTCATGCGACGACGCTATTGGCTGGACACGGCCCCGGCGCCGTTGACCGTCAGCGCTAACGCGACACCGCGCCCGTTCCTTGATCGGTCCGAACCATCGCTCGACGGAGCAGTTTGGGTCAGGCACTTCCTTCCGACGGAGCCTATCGTCCGCGACCATCTGGTTCAGGGTCGGCTGATGTTGCCAGGCGTCGCTCAACTTGAAATGGCATGGGCGGCCATGGCGGCGATCGTTCGGCCAACGGATGTATTGACCGATGTGGTCTGGTCTGCCCCGATGCTGATCGGCGCCAACGGAACCGAGGCAAGAATTACCCTGCGGAACGCCGAAGATGGCATGACCTTCGAAATTGTCATCCCCGGCGTCGGGCCAACCTGCCGCGGCCGCTCTGGCCAATCTCATCTCGGCACCACGGCGACGATTGACGTTGTCGGCCTTCGCAATGCCGCCTCACGGCATCTCCCCGCCACCCAGATCTACGCAACGCTCGGCGTGCTGGGCGTGACTTACGGTCCGAGCCTCCGCTCTCTGACCGACATCTGGATCGGCGATGGCACCGTCTTGGCTGCACTGAGCCCGATCTCCGCGCCATCCGGAATGACTCTACCACCGTCAGTCCTGGACGGCGCGCTGCAGTCTCTGCTTGGCTTTGCCGACACCGATACCGACGCCGAACGCCTGTTCATCCCGTTTTCTCTTAACGAAGTCCGCCGGAATGGAGACCTCGACCTTGCTCGCTTTGTCGTAAGCAGATGTCGGGAAATATCAGGCGAAGTGGCTGTGTTCGACATGAAAATCTGCGACGCGGATGGTAATGTCTTACTGACGCTGGATCGACTCGCCGCCCGCCCGGGCCCTCGGCGCAAACCGGAAGTCTCGGTGCCTTTGACTATCCGGGAACCCGTCTGGGAAGCGCTCCCTCACGTCGATCGGTTGCCGGCCGGCGCGATGGTCGTCGTGGTGCACACATCCAGCGACCAGGCCTTGGCGCGACGGTTTGTCACCGATTTCGACGCCGGGTCGATCCTCCTGACGGACGATGCCGCCGCGATTGCCCTTGCGGTGTCGAGCGCGACCGACATCGTCTGGATCGCCTCGCCACCGTATGGCGGTACGATATCGGAACAGTCGGAGGACATGGCCTACAAGCTGCTGAGGGTCATACAGGAACTGGATCGATCTGGCCGCTTGGGCCGCGACCTGCGCCTGCGGATCGTGACGTGCGGATTCCAATCGGTTTCCGCGCGTGAAAAGCCGGATCCGCGGGCCGCGGCCTTGGTGGGCGTCGCGAAATGTGTGGCCCTGGAGTTCCCGCGCGTGGCGGTCACCCTGACCGACCTTGATGCAACGACCAGGGACGCACTGAGCGTCGCTGGGTTGGTGCTGGCTGAGTTTGCCTCGGTACCGGTCCGGGAGGTGGCGTGGCGCACAGGCACGCGACATGTCCTGGGGACGCGCCCGGTGCGCCTTCCCGACGCCATCCCGCCGGTCCGCCCGGGCTCCGTCGTAATGATTGTCGGCGGCGCCGGTGGCATTGGTTGCGAAATTGCATCTTGGCTTGCGCGGGATTGTTCCGCTCGCGTCGCATTGATCGGACGGCGTGCGGAGGCTTCCCTGGCCACCCCCGTCCGAGGCCTTTCCAGCGGCGCCGGCGAAATCCGCTACTTTCAGGCGGACGCCACCGACATCGACGCCATGAGCGAGGTCGTTGCCTGCTTGCGCGATACCTGGGGCGGGATTGATGCCGCGATCCACGCGGCTCTGGTGCTGCGAGATCGCACCATCGCACGCATGGATCGCCCGACATTCCATGCCGTCCTGGCCCCCAAGATCGCCGGCAGCCTGGTCATGGCCGAGGTCCTGGCGGGCGAGAACCTGCAATTCTTCGCCTTCCTGTCTTCAGTGAACGTCATTTCCGGTTCTCGCGGACAGGCAAGCTACGTCGCGGCATCCAGTTTCGTTGACGCGTTCGCCCGCCAACTGGCCGCGGAACGACCGTGGCGCGTGATCGTCACCGACTGGGGACTTTGGGGCGACGTCGGCGTCGTCAGCGACGAGAGTTATCGTTCGCGACTGGCAGCACTGGGCGTGCATCCGATCAGCCCGGCAGACGGAATCGCGACATTCTCGTCTGTATTGGCAGGAAACGTAAATCGCGTTGCGATCGTTCGGGCAGATCCGGAAGCCCTGCGCCAACTGGGACTGGCGGAATCCCCCGCCGTCGACGCGGAAGCCGGGCTGGAACAGGCGGAAGAGGCCTTTGCGCACTTAGAACGATACGGGCGTGTCTGTCTTCGGGAGACTCTGATCCAGATGACCGCCGGCGCGTCCGACAAGGCATGGACACCGGAAGGCTTGCGCCGCCGCCTGGGGATCTCACAGCGCCGCACGACGCTGTTTGCGGCGTTGCTGGATGCGTTGTCGCGGGACGGCCTGGTTGTTTCAACCGATGGATTGTGGCGGTTTGGCCCAACGCGCCCGGATCAGGTCAATTCCTCCCGCGCCATGCTGGACACCGCCCAGCGCGCCGCGACATGGCTGGGCGGACCGCGGCGGTTGTTGCAGGCTTGCCTCGACGCCTATCCCGGAGTGTTGCGAGGAGAGATCGACCCGGTTGGTGTATTGTTCCCACACGCCTCCATGGAACTTGTCGAAGCAGCGTATGCAGCCAATCCTATAGCCGATCGTGCCAACCAAGCCGTGGCCGGCGCGGTCAGGGACCTTGTCGCAGCCCGGGCCCACCAGGGTGTTACACGCATCATCGAACTCGGGGCCGGAACCGGTAGCACAACTGCTGTCGTCCTTGATGCGCTCGGTCCTCTGGCGGAAACCGTCGAGTATCTTGTCACCGATGTTTCCCAACGGTTTCTCGCCCATGGCCGGACCCGGTTCGCGGGATGCAACAATATTCGGTTCGCGGTGTATGACGTTGAACGGGACCCGACAGAGAACGGCCTTGAAGAAGCCGACTTTGACGTCGTCGTAGCGGCAAATGTGTTGCACGCTACGTCCGATCTGCTCGCCACACTGACCCGCACCCGCCGCCTGCTTGCCCCGACTGGACGGTTGGTGGTTTCGGAAGCGACGCGGGCGCAGGATTTCGGAACAATGGTATTCGGACTGACCCAGGGATGGTGGTTGGCCACCGATCGGGACCGGCGCATCCCCTTCTCCCCTCTGGCTACGATCGAACGATGGCGTTTGGCGCTGATCGAAGCAGGTTTCGCCGATACAGATGTCCTGACGGTCGCGCGGCCCGGCAATGCGCCACCACACGCCGTGCTTTCGGCCCGGAATGCCGGGACGCATGCAACGAACGCCGCGACCGCAAGGCGGGCACCCCTGCCCAATCCGTCGGCGACCGTTCATGCGCCGCCCACAACCGACCGCCTGCATGACTACCTGCGGACAATTCTCGCGGACGTGCTGAAGGTCGATCCAGATGAAGTGCGAGTGGCCGAAAGTTTCGATCGATACGGCATGGAGTCGCTGACCGCGCTTGAAATCCGTAATCGCATGGATCGCGACATTCCCGGGCTGCCCGCTACTTTGCTGTTTGAACACAACACAATAGCACGCCTTGCGACCTGGCTGACCGAGACGCACCCGAATGCACTGGTTCGGCTGTTCCGCCCTCCCGCGGCCCGGGACAGCGCACCCAACCCCGTCGAGCAGCCTTCGTTGCCGGTGGCGACCGTCGAACCTGCGACACAAGCAAAGCGCGCCGGCACGGATGAACCGATCGCCATCATCGGCTTCGCCGGTCGCTACCCCGGCGGCGCAAATCCCGACCAGTTCTGGCAACTTCTGCGATCGGGCAACAGCGCGATCAAGGAAGTGCCCGCCGACAGGTGGTCCGCCCCCGCAATGTTCGACGCCGCCGGCGCCGAGGGTCGGTCGTACACCAAGTGGGCCGGCTTCATCGACGACGTCGACTGTTTCGATCCGCTATTTTTCAACATTTCCCCGCTTGAAGCCGAGGTGATGGACCCACAGGAACGACTGTTCCTGGAAACTGCCTGGGCAACACTGGAACAAGCGGGCTACACGCCCGCGCGCTTGAGGGATCGCGCGGCTGACATTTGTCTGGACGGCGGCGATGTCGGCGTCTTCGTCGGCGCGATGAACGTACCCTATCAATGGTTGGCCGCGGAGGCCTGGGCGGCCGGACACCCAAATGCCGCGTCCACCAATTACTGGTCGATCGCCAACCGGGTTTCGTTCCTGCTCGATTTTTCGGGCCCGAGCATGGTCGTCGATACCGCGTGTTCCGCATCTCTGACGGCAATTCATTTGGCCTGCGAAAGTTTGCGGCGGGGCGAGTGCGGCGCTGCTCTGGCTGGCGGGGTCAATCTGATCCTGCACCCGAGGCAGTTCGTGAACCTGTCGCAGGCTCGGATGGTGTCGCATGGGGCGGAATGCCGGGCATTTGGTTCAGAAGCGGATGGTTTCGTGGATGGGGAGGGTGTGGGGGCGGTACTGTTGAAGCCACTCTCGGCGGCGCAACGCGACGGTGACCGGATAGAGGGTGTTATTCTCGGTAGCGCCGTCAACACAGGCGGACGGACGTCCGGGTTCACGGTGCCCAACCCTCGCGCACAGGCGCGCGTGATCCGTGCCGCGTTGGGCCGAGCGGGCGTGGACCCGTCGGACATCACGTATGTAGAGGCTCATGGGACGGGAACCGCGCTGGGTGACCCGATCGAGATCGCGGGATTGACGGAAGTCTTCGCGTCGACCGATCGGTCCCCCTGCGCGATCGGCGCGGTAAAGGCCAACATTGGGCATCTGGAATCAGCAGCGGGCATTGCCGGTCTTACGAAGGTTTTGCTGCAATTGCGACACCGGACCATTTTACCCAACCGACATGCGGCCACACCAAATCCATTGATCGACTTCACTAAGACACCGTTCGTCTTACCCGCGGAACCGATGCAGTGGGAAGCAAGCACACCGGGCGGATTGCTGACCGCGGGCCTGAGTTCTTTTGGGGCCGGTGGTGCCAACGCACATCTGGTGGTGCAGGCCTATGACCAACCCGGTCCTCCTCCAACCGCAACGAACGGAGATGACCTCATCGTCCTGTCCGGGAGCGACCCAGATCGGCTCCGCGTCATCGCCACCAACCTGCTCGGCCACCTGCGCCAGCACTCGACCCCTCTTGCGGATCTTGCCCACACACTGCGCGTTGGGCGACAGGCAATGCCGACTCGATTGGCGATCTTTGCTCGCGAGCAAATCGAATTGGAGGCGAAGCTGACGGATTGGCTGAATGGTGCGCCCAGAGACGGGGTGATGCATGGCCCGGTTGACGGCAAGCCGACGCGCACCTTGTCCGAAACTGAGGCAGGTCGGGACGAGATCACCTCATTACTATCCCGTCGGGATCTTCGGCGCCTGGCGGAGCTTTGGGTGCAGGGTGCTGACGTTGACTGGACCTCCTTGCCGATGGACCGCGCGCCGCGCCCGGTGGCATTGCCGACCTATCCGTTCCGGCGGGACCGCTATTGGCTTCCGACGCGCCCGGAAGCGACAGCAGCCCCGCCGCTGGCGGAACCGTCGGCCGAACCAGAGGTCATCGACCAACCCGCTCGGATCCAGTTGTTTTGCCGAACCTGGCAACCCGCACCAGCCCTACCACACCGTCGCGCGGGGACGGTTTTGGTGCTGTCGCGCGACACCGCGCTCGCGGTATCGCTGGCATCCATTTGGACCGGCAACGTGAAGACGATCCGGGTTGGAAAGGGTTTCGCGGAACTGGACTCGCATACCCTGCAATTGGACCCGGCGTCGGAAGACGATCACGCCGCGCTGATCGCGTATCTGATCCGCACGGAACCGCGCGGTTTTGACATCGTGCAAGCGCTGGACTGGCAGGCTGGCGGCGGTTCGGCCGGCGGCGACGGACCGCTCGCCAGCATCCTGCTGGCCCAGGCCGCGCAACGCGGAGAGGCATCCAACGCCCGTATTCTGCACCTGTTCGGCCAAGCCGACGATCGCCCCTTGGACCAGGCGGTCGGCTCTCTGGCCCGATCCGCGGTCCAGGAAAGTGACCATTGCCGCCTGCGGGCCGTCGGTATCCTCGGTCCGGTCGACCCCGAACGTGCCGCAACGATTTGCCTTGAGGAGTTGCTTGCCGCCGACGACGCCCCTGAAGTATCGCATGGTCCAGACGGCCGTCAGTCACCTGGCATCGAACCGGTTTCGGTCGACCCCAAACTCGCAACGATCGGCTTCCGCATCGGCGGCGCCTATCTGCTGGTCGGCGGCCTGGGGGAAGTCGGCTGCGCGATCGCCGAACGCCTCGGGCGGGACTATCGGGCACGTATCGCCATTATCGGCCGCAGCGAACCACGCGGACCAGCACTGGAACGATTGCGCAAGCTGCGGGATTCAGGCCTGCAGGTTCATTACGAGGCGTGCAACCTTACCGACCGCCCCGGTCTCCACCGGGCCCTGGCATCGATCCGCGGCCAGTTCGGTCGTCTGCACGGGGTTTTGCACCTGGCCCGCACAGTGGAGGACGCCTTGCTTGTCCGCAAATCCGCCGCCAGTGTCGGACGCGTCATGGCAGCGAAGGTGGACGGCAGCATCGCGCTCGATGCAGCCCTTGCCGGGGAGGAACTGGATTGGTTCGTGCTGTGCTCGTCCCTGGCTGCGTGGCTTGGTCTGGCCGGTGGCGGCGATTACGCCCTGGCATGTGCCTTCCAGAGCGGGTTTGCCCGCTTGCGCCAGCAAAAGGTCGAACGCGGCGAACGTTACGGACGCACGGTTGCAATCTGCTGGCCGCAATGGCGTCATGACAAATATCTCAACGACGCGAAGCTACGCCGTCTGGCGGCCGAGGGTCTGCAAACAATCGACGCGCGGGACGGGCTTCGCATTATCGAACAGGCGATGCAGGCGGACCGCACAGAGGTCGCCGCCGTCAAGGGCACCGAACGCGCGTTTCACCGCCTGACATTGGCCTACCGTCAGGACACCGCGCCACTGGTCGCCGCCCCATCGGTCGACCCGGACGACGGGTTCGCCGCCGAATTGGGCCGTCTGACAGATGCGGAGCTGTCCGCCTATTTGGTGCATCTGAGGCCAGCCGAGCCGGAGCCGGCCGCGCCATCGGAGGACGCCGAACAGGTTGTGCTCGAAACCATCTGTGCCTTCCTGAAAGTCCCGGCGGATCGCTTCGACGCCGACGCCGAATTCGCCGCGTTCGGATTGGACTCAATCAAGGCCTTGCATGTCTCGGAACGTCTGCAGAAGCGCCTGGGGGTCCAGATTGATCCCGCAATGTTCTATGAATACCCCCGGATTGGCGCTTTCGCTAAAGCCCTTTCAGGTCGTTCGGCGATGCCGTCGATGAGGATCCGATCATGAGCGCGTCACGCAAGGACCTCGAACAAGCGGCGGGTCGCCTGTGGCGCACCAGGCAGGGTGAACATCTGCAACGTCCTGCCGAATTCGCGGCGGGATTGCGTGCCACGCCCACCTCACCCGCACCCGCACCGGCGCCCACTCCAACCACGATCACCCGTTCGGCTGAACGACTGGAATTCAGTCTTATGTTTTTTTCGGCCGCCGCGGGAGACGTTGCGCGTCCGGACTTGTATCATCTGGTGCAGCAGGCGGCCCAGTTCGCCGACCAGCGGGGATTCTCCGCGGTTTGGCTACCGGAGCGGCATTTTCATCCGTTTGGCGGTCCCTATCCGAACCCGGCGGTGCTGGCGGCATCGCTGGCGACCGTTACCAATTCAATCCGCTTGCGGGCTGGCAGCGTGGTGCTTCCGCTTCACCAACCGGCCCATGTGGCCGAAACATGGTCAATGGTCGATAACCTGTCCAACGGTCGGGTGGAAGTCGCGTTCGGCAGCGGCTGGAACCCCAACGATTTCGTGTTGTCCCCCGATACGTTCGCCGATGCGACGGATGTCTTGCGGCAACGGGTCCAAGACGTGCGCGCTTTCTGGCGTGGTGACACGTTGTCATTGCCGAACGGCCGCGGAGAGACGGTTCCGATCCGCATCTATCCCAAGCCGATCCAACCTGACCTACCCGTCTGGATATCCACAACGGGGACCCCCGCGTCGTTTGCGTGGGCCGGCGCGTCCGGCTGCAACATCCTGACCATGCTGCTCGGCGGCGAAATCGATGATATCGCCCCCAAAATCGCCATCTACCGGGCCGCTCGCCGCGACGCGGGTCTGGACCCCGATGCGGGCAAGGTCGCCCTGATGCTGCACAGCTTCGTGCACGAAAGCGGCGACTTCGCACGGGCGACCATTCGCGCCCCGTTCCTGGACTATGTGCGCAACTCCGTCGATGTGCAGCGTCACGGATCGGACGCAGGGCGTGCCATGACGGAGGCTCAACGAGAACAGGTCATTGGTTACGCGTTCGAACGCTACACAAGATCGGCGGCGCTGTTCGGCTCCCCATCCGAATGTCGCGGTGTGCTGGATCGCGCGGCCGCGGCCGGAGTCGATGAGATCGCCTGCCTGATTGACTTTGGCGTCGAGGACGGGCTGGTACTGGACGCATTGACCCACCTGGACGCGCTGCGTCCAACCCGTCCCGTCGTTGCGGGTCCGTTTGTTGCACCGCCCGCCGCTGTTACGGCTCCGTCGCAAGAGCCGATCGCCATTGTCGGTCTGAGCGGACGCTTTCCCGGGGCACTGGACGTTGATGCGTTCTGGAACAATCTGCGCATGGGTCGCGCGTCGATGACTGCCCCTCCCCCGGGTCGAGATAGGCCGGACTTGCCGCCGCTCGGCGGATATATTGACGACCTGGATGGTTTCGACTGCGACCTGTTCGACGTTGCGCCAGCCGAGGCAACCGCCATGGACCCGCACCAACGCGTGTTTCTGGAGCAGGTTTGGGCCGCGGTGGAAAACGCCGGATACAGACCCAGCGATCTGCGTGGCACCCCGACCGGCGTGTTCGCGGCCGTCTATTCCACCAGCCACGAATCGACTTTACGGGCAAAAGGGGAAGCGCTGGACGGATTGTCGGTCGCTGGCGCCGTATTGTCGATGGTGCCGAATCGCACATCGTTTCTGTTCGACTGGACCGGCCCCAGCGAGGCCGTGAATACCGCCTGCTCCAGCGGGTTGGTGGCCGTGCATCGGGCGGCCAGCGCATTGCGGGCGGGTGAATGCGGCATGGCGATTGCCGGCGGCGTCAGCCTGCTGCTGGCCCCGGAGGAAACCGCGGCGCTGGCCCGTCTTGGCGTGCTGTCGCCGGACGGGAACTGCCGAGCGTTTGATATGAAAGCGGAAGGACAGGTGAGGGGAGAGGGGGCGGGGGTCGTCGTTTTGAAACGACTGTCCGACGCGGAGCGTGACGGCGATTTCATCTACGCTCTGATCCGCGGTTCGGCGGTCAATCATGGCGGCGCGCGCGGCAAGTCACTGACCATGCCCAATCCCCGCCTGCAAGCCGCTTGTATGGTCGACGCGATCAGCCGATCCGGGATTTCGCCAACGCGGATCGGCTATATTGAAGCGCATGGCGCTGGCACATCCATCGGCGATCTGGCGGAACTGAGCGCTTTCACGCAGGCGTTCGACATCCTGGGGGCGGCGCCGAGCGGCAAGTGCGTGGTCGGCAGCGTGAAGTCCAACATTGGCTCACTGGACGCCGCGGGCGGTATTGCCGGGCTGATAAAAGCCGCCCTGGCATTGCATCATCGGACGATACCGGCCACGTTAAACCGTCAGAACGATCCGGACGGCTTCGATCCCGCTGGTCCATTGCGTTTTGCCGATGGAACCCATCCCTGGGATCCACCCATCACTGGCGGTCGCGCAGCCGGCGTGCACGCCTACGGTCTTGGCGGCACCAATGCACACGTGGTGCTGGATGAATATACGTCCCGTCCCGACATGCCATCCGCGCATGGACCGTCGATCGTGACGATTTCAGCGCGGTCCGCGGCTGGCCTACGAACAACGCTCGATCGTCTGGCCGCCTGGCTCGACAATCCACCCCGATCCGCAACGGTGGCCGACATCGCCTACACGCTGGCGTCGGGACGGGAGGCCTTGCCCTGTCGCTGGTCCACGGTGGCATCCGATCTCCCTGATCTTCGTTCCGCCTTGCGGGATGGCCCCACGGAACGCGCTACGGATACAGCATCTGCGGCCGTCCCCACCTCGGGACGTCGCATTCCGCTGCCGGGCACGGCCTTCGAACGAGCATCATCCAGTGTCGTCGGGTCCTTTTATGACAGCGTCACCCGGGCAGAGGAACGGGAGGGCGACATCTACCTGACCCTCGCGCCGTTCCCGGACGTGGTGCCCGGCTTTTCATGGACCCGCACCTTCCAGGACCCCGACCACAACCCGGGGCACTGGGCCATGTTGCAGGCGGCCCAAAGGGAAATGCGAGAGGTGCTGTTTTCCGGCGTCGATTTCGCCGCGGTCAGGGCGATGCACGATTTTGGTTGCGGCATCGGGACGGACCTCATCGCCCTTGCCCGCGCTCACCCTCATTTGACCGGTACCGGCTACACCATCTCGGCGCGCCAGGCCGGGATCGCCCGGACACGAATCAGGGCTTCCGGTCTGGACGACCGCCTGTCCATACACCACCGCGATAGCGCGCGTGATGCTTTCCCGGGATCATTCGATCTTATCTTCGGTTTCGAGGTCGCGCACCACATTGCCGACAAGACGGCTTTGTTCGCCAACATCGCCTCCCATCTCACGGATGACGGCTATCTGTTACTGGCCGACTGCGCTGCCAACACGGCGGCCCCGATCAATCTGCCAGACGTGGGATCGTTCACAAGCCCGAAGGAAGACTACGCTGAACTGCTTGCCCGCCAGGAGCTTGAAATCACCGAGTGCGTCGACCTGTCGCGGGAGGTGGCCAATTTCCTGCACGATCCCGGGCTGGACACAATGCTTGCGGAGGAGGCGTCGCGGGGCGGCGCCAACGTGTCATTGGTTGCGTCTGTTCAACGGTCCTGGGACGGGTTCGGCCATGCCCTCCGATCTGGGCTGCTGTCCTATCTGCTGATCACCGCTCGCAAGCGGCCCGATGTCTCCGGGCTGTCGGCACGCAACCGCCGCCAAATGGGGGTCGCATGATTACCTACGCACAGAAGCTGCAGACGCTGCGGCGACGCCCGAATCCCGTATCGCCAGGGGTCGCGGGACCACGGGATCGGATGCTCGACCTGCTCACCAACACATTGGGTGTGCCGAACGATCAGGTGTCCGCCACGACATCGTTCGCCGAACTGGGTCTGAACTCCCTGTTGGCGGTGCGGTTCCTGGACGCTGTCAACCGCGCCTTCCACCTGAAACTCGGCGTGGAGGTATTGTTCGCGCACGGGTCCGTCTCCAGCCTTGCCGATCATGTCGCCGCGTTGACGCCCGTGCCACTTCCCGTCCAGTCAGGTGCATCTACATCTGCCGTCAACGACGATATTGCCATCATCGGGATGGCCGGGCGGTTCCCCGGCGCGCCTAACCTTGAGCTTTTCTGGCAAGCCCTCGCCGACGGTCGGAACCTGGTCCGGGAAGTCCCAGCGGATCGATGGGCCGCCGCCGAATTCTACGATCCGGACCCGTCGGCTGTCGGCAAGACTGTCAGCAAATGGGCGGGATTTCTTGACGACATAGATCGTTTTGATGCTAGCTTCTTCAATATCTCCCCCCGCGAAGCGGCGGCGATCGACCCACAACATCGGCTGTTCCTGGAACAGGCCTGGCTCGCCTTCGAGAACGCGGGCTATACCCCCGAACGCCTGGCCGGAACCGCGACAGGTGTTTACGTAGGCGGTTCCGGGTCCGGCTACGAAACGATGCTGTTGCCGGATGCCAAGGCATCGCAATCCTATGGATTGACCGGCAATCTCGTATCATTGCTGGCCTCCCGCATCGCCTATTTTCTCGATTTGCGCGGCCCCGCGCTGGTGGTCGACACGGCCTGTTCCGCATCCCTGGTCGCCCTGGATCTCGCCTGTCAGGCCCTGCAACGCGGCGAGATCGGGATGGCACTCGTCGGCGGCGTAAGCCTGTTCCTGGACGAGAAGCCGTTCCTTGCCATGACCCGCACTGGGATGCTGTCGCCCGACGGGCGCTGCCACACATTCGATTCGTCCGCCAACGGCATCGCGGTGGGGGAAGCCGCGGCCGCACTGGTGCTGAAACCCCTGGCCCAGGCCTTGGCGGACGGTGACCGGATCGATGCCGTTATCAAAGCCAGCGGCACCAACCAGGACGGGCGCAGCAACGGCATAACCGCGCCGAATCCGCTCGCCCAGGAGGCCTTGCTGCGCGCGGTTCACGCGCGGGCCGGGATCGATCCAGCAACAATCACCTACATCGAAGCTCATGGCACCGGAACGCCATTGGGCGATCCGATCGAAATCGCCGCGTTACGATCGGCGCTTGGCGACCGCCCCGTCGACGCCGAACCCTGCGCGATAGGAACGGTCAAAAGCAACATCGGCCACACGGCGGAAGTCGCTGGCTTGGCCGGTCTGATCAAGACCGTGCTCTGCCTGCGTCATGGGGAATTGGTCCCATCGATCAATTTCACCTCGCTGAACCCAAAGATCGACTTTGGAGCGTCGGGTCTTTCCGTGGTCACCAGCCGCCGACCATGGGTCACGGCCCGAAATGCGCCCAGACGTGCCGCGGTCAGCGCATTCGGACTGAGCGGAACGAACGCGCATGTGGTTTTGCAGGCCCCACCGGATTCTCCCTCTGCTGTTCTCGATCCGCGACCGATGCCACTACTGTTGTCTGCCCGTGACGCAGACGCCCTGGTTAGACGGGCCGGGGAACTCGCTGACTGGCTTTCTGGCTCCGGTGCCGGAACAAGTCTCGCGGACGTGGCTGCCACGCTGGCGAGAGGGCGCTCGCATTACGACCATCGGCTGGCTTTAGTTGCGACGTCTACGGCGGACGCCGCCGGCCGTCTGGCGAACGGTACATATCCCACGCGCGTGGCAGGGCGGGATCGTCCGTCGTCCGCGCCTGTCGCATCGCGCGCCGATGACATGGCGCGGGCTTATCTGGACGGTGCCACGCCGGACTGGCCCGAATTTGGACCGTCCGCTCGGGCCAATCTGGACCTTCCTGGCTATCCCTTTACCCGCACCGTGCATTGGGCGGCGCGGCGACCCACCCGGCCCCAGGCATCGCATCCCTTCGCCGATGCAAACGATCCGACCGCTGTCTCCCATCGCTTTACAGCGAACGATCCGGTCGTGCGGGACCACGTCATCGGCGGCGTGCCATTGCTGCATGGCGCCATTTTCCTGGAAATGGCCAGGATGGCGGGGTCCCGCAAGTCCGGCAGCGACGTGACCGGCTTACGAAGTGTCGCATGGGAACAGACCGTCGAGGTGCCCGAAAATGGATTGACGGTCCGTATAGACACGGTGTCCTCCGCCCCGGGCCTGGCGTGCTCTATGTTCGCCGAGAACCGGGACAAGCCGGCGGCACGATGCGATGTCGTATTTACACCCCCCCCGACACCGCCGTCGATCGATGTGAAATCTGTCAAGGCGTCGGCTGATCGTCACGCGACGCGCCACGATCTCGACGCGCTCGATCGTGGACCGGTTCGGCTTGGACCTTCTTTCGCCGGGTTCGATGCGTTGTGGCTGGGTGGCGACGCTGCTCTCGCCTGGGTCGCACCGATCAACGCTGCCGACGGCTGCGGGTTTCCGCCGCGGCTTATGGATGCGGCGATCCAGACGGCCGCGGCGTTGCTGGCGCGCAACGACGGCGCGACATTGCGGCTTCGCTATCCTTCGACCGTCGCGTCCATAGACATGATCGGCCCCGCACCGCGGGACGGCTGCCATATCCTGGCGCGACAGACCGGCACCGATCGCGTGGACATCACCATTGCCGACACCGATGGTACGCCCAGGATTCAGTGGGTCGGGTTCGAAATGCGGACCGCGGTACACCGTGGCGCCACCGGCGAGACGCCATCCGCGCGAACGCTGCGGCCCGTCTGGATCGCCACAAACCAGGAACCCGGTGACCTGCGGCAGCCGGATGCGATCTTCGGTGACGCCGATCTGGCGGATCGCGTGGCGGCAGGGACGTCGATCGTCCCCGTCGCCATCAACAACCTACACGACATCACGCGGGTGGCCGCCGGACTTCGCGACGGTGCCCGGATTGTCTGGATCGACGACGGGACCGGGGCGGTCGATGGTCTTCTCCACCTCACCAAACGGCTTGCGGCCAACGGCCTGGATCAGTCATCCGTCGAATTGCGCCTTGTCACCACGAACGTCCATCGGGTTACCGGCCAGGAAAACGGATCCAATCCTCACGGCGCCGTCGTTCAAGGATTGGCCAAGGCCATCGGTCGGGAGTTTCCGACCTGGCGCGTGATCCTGTTAGACATCGACGGCGCATTACCCGACCCCCGCTCTACGGTGTTGCAGGCCGAACCGACCTTGGATGGAGAACCCGCCGCGTGGCGAAACGGCATACGTTATGAGCGCGTATTGGAACCGATCGACAGCGGTCGTCACGAACAACCCTTGCGCCACGGCGGCACCTATTTGCTGATCGGAGGCATGGGCCGCGTTGGACGCGAGATTGCCCGCCATCTCGCGTCCCGCTACGCCGCCAATCTCATCCTGCTTGGCCGCTCGGCTTTTAACCCCGATCGGCTGAAATTCCTGGATGAACTGCGTGCTCTGGGGAGTGACGCGGAGTATCGACAGGTCGACATCACCGAGCCCAGTGTCCTGACGCCTGTCATCACGACGGCAAAGGCTCGCTTTGGCGCGTTGCATGGCGTGATCCACGCGGTTGTCGATCCCCTGTTTGCCCGTCTGGAACGGACCGACGAAGCAGCCTTCGCCTCCGCCCTGCGCCCGAAGGTGCTCGGTCTGACCGAACTGGCCACGGCTACGATGCGGGAGGCCCTGGATTTTCTGGCGATATTTTCCTCCATCGGTGCCTATGCGTGCTTTCCCGGCAACGTCGGACAGGCCAGCTACTGCGCGGCGTGCTGCTTCGAAGACGCGTTCGCGGCCCAACTGCACGGCGCGGGACGGAAGGTGCGCCTGATCCAATGGGGCCTGTGGGACAATGAGGCATTTGCCGGTGACGGGTTAAAGCGCTTGCAGCGACAGGGCACTTATCCGATGCGTGCCGCCGACGCGGTGGACGCCTTCGAACGGATCCTCGCGGGTGTCGATAGCCACGTTGTGCATGCCAGTCTCTCAGAGCCGGTCTGGCAATCCATGGGCGCGGTCGCAACTGCCGGTCGGCTCTTCACCGAAACGGCATCGGCGCTGCTCGGTTATGGCCGAAACGCCGAGCGGGAGGATGCGTCGTTGCATCTGTTGGTCGATGCATACGGGCGGGAGTTGGTTGAGCGGGTTATGCGGCAGCAAGGCTGGGGGGAGGATCGGATTGGGCGGGACGCGTGGTGCGCCAGGTGGAAGGTCCTGCCGCGGTACCACCGATTGCTGGATGGGTTGCTGGACATGCTGCAACGCCCCCATTCCCCGGCACCCACCCGCGCCGAGTTGCTGTCGCGAGCACCGAGCCTGCGGGAGCCGTTGGAGCTTCTGGAATTGTGCACCGCCGCGTTGCCAGACGTAATCAGTGGCGAGCGACAGGGGACGGATGTTTTGTTTCCCGGCGGGTCCATGCAGCGCGTCGAGGCGATCTATCGCAATCAACCCGTGCTCGCCGCGTGCAGCGCGATGCTTGCCGCCGCTGTCGCCGCCGCTCGGCCTTTGCGGGTCCTGGAGGTCGGTGCCGGCACCGGCGCGACCGCGGATGCTGTGCTCGCGGCGATGCCGGCCGGTTTTGTCTTCGAGTATCATTTCACCGACGTTTCCGCCGGCTTTGTGCGTCATGCGCGTCAGAGACGGAACGATCCCAGGCTGCGCTTCGGCGTCCTGGACATCGAGCAATCCGCTACCGCCCAAGGCTTCGACGCCGGCGGTTTCGATTTGGTTATTGCGACGAACGTCTTGCATGCGACGCGTGATATCAACGAGACATTGCGCCATATCGAGGCATTGCTGAAGCCCGGGGGGATGCTGCTGATTAACGAAATGACCGTGGCCGAGGATTTTGCCACGCTCACGTTCGGATTGCTGGATGGCTGGTGGCGAGCCCGCGATCAAAATACCCGGTTGCCGCATAGCCCGTTGCTGGACGTGCAAGGCTGGCGGCGTGAACTGAACCGAGCCGGATTTGGCAACGTAACCGCCGCCGCCGCTCCCGGGTTCGAGGATGTGCAAACCTGCCCGCAGGTCGTACTGTTGGCCGCCAAGGCAGCGCTCCGCCCGACCGTTTCGATCCCGCGCCCAGACACCGGGGCAGCACCAAACATCACTACCCACGTGGCGACCGCGGCAGGTGGTGTCGAGGCCCTGGTGCGTGGCCTGGTCGCGGCGGGGCTTGACCTGGAGCCGGACGCTATCGACCCGGACGCGCCGTTCGGAGATCTGGGTGTCGACTCGATCGTCGCGCCACAGATCGCCGAGGACATCAACCGAGCCGCGGGCATTTCGTTGCGGTCAACCGATCTGTACAACTTCGCGACGGTGCGGGCACTGACTTCCCATATCACCGAGAACTTTCCGGACTGTGCAATCAACCTGTCTCCGCCTCCGATGGCACTCCCGCTGCCGACGCCAGCGAACCCGACACCGCACTCGGTCGCGGGTGTCGCGCCGGTTCAACCCAGAGCGATCGACGCAATCATCCCAGACCGGGCCGTTGCCATCGTTGGCATGGCGGGACGTTTCCCGGACGCCCCGAATGTCGATGCTTTCTGGCGCAACATCGCGGCTGGTCGTTCCGCCGTACGGGAAGTGGACCGTTTCGATCTCGCCCCCCACTTCTCCCCCGAGCGCGGTCAGTCGGGAAAAACTTACGCCAAATGGGCGGCGTTGCTGGACGACCATGACCGATTCGACCCCCTGTTCTTCGCGATCTCCCCCGCCGAGGCCGAGGCGATGGACCCGCAACAGCGCCTCTTGCTACAGGAAGCCTGGCACGCGCTGGAAGATGCGGGAGCCACGCCGCAAAGCCTGGATGCAACCCGTTGCGGTGTGTTCGTCGGTGCATCGGCCAACTCATACCAATCACCCGCCTCACCCAGCCTCCAGACCCTCGGCGGGTCCATGGCGATCCTATCCGCGCGGCTTTCATACTTCCTTAACCTGAAGGGACCGACGTTCCCGATCGACACCGGCTGCTCATCTTCCCTCGTCGCCCTCCATCTCGCCTGTCAGAGCCTGCGGCTCGGCGAATCCGACATGGCGATCGCGGCCGGTGTTTCATGCAATCTGCTGTCTCCACCAATATTCTTCTATCTGTCGGATGCCGGCATGGCCTCGGCGGAGGGGTTGTGTAAGACATTCGACGATACAGCCGATGGTTTCGTCCCCGGAGAGGGCGTCGGCGTGGTCGTTCTGAAACGTCTGGCCGATGCCGTACGTGATGGCGACCGTATCCACGCGGTGGTGCTGGCGACTGGTATCAACCAGGACGGCAAGACCAGCGGCCTGACCGCGCCCAGCGCCACGTCGCAAACTGAACTTGAACGCGCTGTCTACCAGCAGGCCGGAATCAATCCCGCAACGATTGGGCTGGTAGAGGCACACGGCACCGGAACCCGATTGGGCGATCCGATCGAGGTCGCCGCGTTGACCGACGCATTCTCTGGATACACGTCGGAGAGGGGCTTCTGCGCCCTGGGATCCGTGAAAACCAACATCGGCCATGCCATGGCCGCGGCCGGCATTGCGGGGCTTTTGAAGGCCGTGCAGGCCCTGCGTCACCGCACCCTGCCCGCAAGCCTGAATTTTACGACCGCGAACCGCCATATCGATTTTGGCAACAGCCCATTCGTGGTGAACACGCAAACCCGCCCCTGGACCAGCGCCGACAAGCGCCGAGCGGCCGTCAGTTCGTTCGGGTTCAGCGGGACGAATGCCCATGTCGTGCTGGAGGAAGGTCCGGCCGCCCCGCCTGACGGCTCCGTCTCCGGACCGTTTCTGTTCGTCGTTTCGGGACGGACCGCATCGGCCCTGGAACGACGTGTCCTGGACCTGGTGGACTGGTTGCAGGCCGAACCCGGTGCATCGGCGGCAAACGTCGCCTATACACTCGCGGTGCGGCGGACCCATTTCCGCTTTCGACGCGCGTTCATTGCGCATTCGCTGTCCGATCTCGCAACCTGGTTGGGGCGGGACGAGGTCGCTGCCGATGCGCCCGCGGGCCTGCGAGATCTGGCAAACCGTTACATGGCTGGCGAGACGGTTGATTTTGGCTCCATGCAAGGGCGTCTGGTCAGCCTGCCAGGTTACCCATTTGAACGAGAGCGCTTCTGGAACCCGGCGACCACCGCTCCGCCCGTCCGTCCCGGTCTGGGCGATCAGGTAGCGGGCTGGCTCACCCGCGATCACGTCATTCGCAGTCGGCGACTGTTGCCCGGAGCCGCGTTCCTGGAACTGGCCCGCGCGGCCGCCGCGGGGGCCGGATCCGCATGTTCGATGCGAGATATCTGTTGGTCTACGCCCGTGGATGCGACCGATGGAGCGTCCGGCTTGATGCTCGACACGGATCGTGTCGCCGATGGGCTTAGATGCACGCTGCGGACTGACGACGTGACCCACGCGACCGCCGTGGTTGTCCCTATCGATAGGGATAGACCCGCGCGACTGGATCTGGTCGGCGTTGCAGCGCGCTGCCCCAATGTGGTTGACGGCGCAGGAGTCTACTCCACCGCGGACCAGCACGGGTTTCATTACGGGGCCGGATACCGGGTCATCACCCAGGTTCGTGTCGGGGACAACGAAGCCCTGGCGCGCCTCGTTCTATCGCATCCCGATGCGGCTGGTTGGGTGCTGCATCCGGCCCTGCTCGACGGGGCATTGCAGACCGCGGCCTGCATCGGGCTCGGGCAGAACGACCGACCCGCACTCGCCTATGTGCCATTCGCGCTGGCCGAATTCGACGCCCATGCGCCTCTAACCTCCACTTGCCACGTCCACGCCCGACTTACAGGCTCCAATGCAGCCCTTCTAACCTTCGACATTGCGATTTGCGCCGATGACGGTTCGGTATTGGCATCGTTCCGGTCGTTGCAGGCCCGCGTTTTGGCGTCCCCGGCGACAGCCGAAACTTTGCTTTACACGCCGGATTGGGTATCAGCACCAGCGGTTTTTTCCGCGGATGGGGCCGGGGCCGTGCTTGCATTGGCGTCCGACACAACCATCTCCACTCTGCGCGACATATTCCCGGGGCGCCGGATCGTGCAGGTCCGGGCCGCGGACGCATATGCGCTCATCAGCCGCGATTGTTTCGCGGTCAACCCGTCCCGGACCGAGGACTTCCAACAGTTGCTGATCGACGCGGCGGTCGGTGCGAACAGCGTCATTGCTCATTTGTGGACCCTCGATGAAGCCGCGCCGGGTCGTGCCGCGACGCTGGGGTCCGCAATAGAGAACCTCGACCCGGATACGGGCATGCGCGCGCTGTTCCTGGCGACACAAGCCGCCCTGCGCTCGCCCGAGGCGGGCGTCAGCCGGGTTGTTCATGTATCGCCACCGTCGCCCGGTTTTTCCGCCGCCGCGGCATTCGCGCGCACGGTTAATCTGGAATCGTCGACGATTTCCTGCCGAGCGATTGCGGTGACGCCGGATGGCGATGTGGGATGGGTGAATGAACTTGATGCATCTGACAAAGTGGCGGAGGTGCTCTACGCCGATGGTGCCAGGAGGGTCCGTACGCTCCGGCCATGGATCCCGGTAGCGGCCTTGCCGTTGCACGCAGGATCCGTGTTGGTCATCACGGGCGGCGCGGGCGCGATCGGCCTTACCATCGCGCGCCACCTTGCCCGGACGTCCCGGCCACGCATCGCGCTGCTGGGCCGAACGCCGTTGAATGATCAGCAACAAGAAGCGCTGGAAGGGATCGAAGCAGAAGGGGCCGAAATACTCCACCTGACGGCCGACGTGACTTCGGGCAGTGCGCTGCGAGCCGCCTTGGACAAGGTCCGCCGGCGCTTCGGGCCGATCAACGCCGTGATCCACGCCGCTGGCATCCTTCGGGATACGCGGATCAGCAGCCAGGAGTTGGCGGATTTTGATGCGGTAATGGCTCCGAAACTTATCGGCGCCATCGCCCTGGATCATTTGACCCGGAACGACCCGTTGGGCGTCTTCGCGGTGTTTTCGTCCACAGCCGCAACGTTCGGTTCGGCCGGACAGGCAGCCTATGCCGCGGCGAACGGTTTCCTGGAGGGCTTTGCGGAGTGGCGCACGCAGCACAACCGCCCAGGCCGAACGGTCGCGATCTCCTGGCCATTGTGGGAGACCGGCGGCATGGCGCCACCCCCCGAAGTCGTTGGCGAACTGGATCGCAAGATGGGCATGACGCCCATGCCGGATCAAGCCGCGCTGGCGGCATTCGATAGCGCATTGGCAGCCAATGACGCCCGCGTGATCGCGCTGCATGGACGGGGATCCACGCTGCGCCGGTTCGTCGATGTTTCGCCTTCGCAGGCGGCCGAACCGCCAACCCTCGATTGGCCAGCGTTGCCAACTGACAGCGACCTGCGTGATCGGATCGAAGCCCATCTCCGCTCCATCCTGAGCGGCGTGACCAAACTGGCACCGGATCGGATCGAAGCCGAGGAACGCTTCGAGTCGTACGGGATCGACTCGATGATGATCGTCCGCATGAACCAGCAGCTCGAAGAGGATTTCGGTGATCTGCCGAAGACGTTGTTCTTCGAATATCAGACCGTAAGGGATCTGGCGGAGCGCCTGATCCTGTCCCACAGGGGTGCGTTGGCGAGACGTTTCGGCACCCGACCGGCGGCGTCAATCGCGTCGGATGATCCGCAGGCGCCACCATTGCCCGCCATCACCCCGATGGCGCCCGCAACCGACGATGCCGTTGCCATCATCGGAATTTCCGGTATCTACCCAATGGCACGGGATTTGGACCAATTCTGGCACAACCTGCGCGCCGGGCGGGATTGCATTGTCGAAATCCCCCCCGACCGCTGGGCCCTTGATGGCTTCTACGACCCCAATCGCGAACGCCCGGAGACCAGCTACAGCAAGTGGGGTGGCTTCATTGACGGTGTCGACAAATTCGACGCCAGATTCTTCAATATTTCTCCGCGAGAGGCGGATGCCCTGGACCCCCAGACTCGCAAATTCCTGGAAGTCGCTTGGGCAACCATGGAGGACGCGGGGCTGACGCGCGAAACGTTATTCCGTCGCGAAGCCGATCCGACACAGCGGCTGGCGGGGGTTTTCGTCGGCGTGATGTACGGCGACTATCAATTGTTCGGGCCGGAGGAAGCCGCGCGCGGCAACCTGATTGCGCCCAACGCCGCCTATTGGAATGTCGCCAACCGGGTCTCGCATTTTCTCGACCTGCACGGCCCCAGTATGGCGATCGACACGGCGTGCTCCTCGTCCCTGTCAGCGCTTCACATGGCCTGCGCCGCGCTGCGAAACGGCGATTGCACTGTCGCCTTCGCCGGTGGCGTGAATGTAACGGTGCATCCCAGCAAGCATTGGATCCTCAGCAAGTCCGGATTTGCCTCCAGCGACGGCCGATGCCGCAGTTTCGGGGAAGGCGGCGACGGGTATGTCCCGGGCGAAGGCGTTGGCGCGGTGCTACTGAAGCCACTGACCCGGGCCATTGCGGATGGCGATCGTATCCACGCCGTCATCCGATCCAGTGCGCTGAACCATGGCGGCCGCACCAACGGCTATACCGTGCCGAACCCGGTCGCGCAGGGGAACCTGATCGCGGCGGCAATGAATCGCGGAGGCGTCACACCCGACTCGATTTCCTATGTTGAAGCACACGGGACCGGCACATCTTTGGGTGACCCGGTGGAAATCGCCGGGCTGGCGCGCGCCTTCGCGGGCGCAACACCGGCGTCCTGCGCCATCGGCTCCGTAAAGTCGAATATCGGCCATCTGGAATCCGCGGCTGGTATCGCGGCACTCACCAAGGTCGTACTGCAAATGCGGCACGACACATTGGCGGGAAGCCTGCATTCTGAAAGTCTGAACCCTAATCTCGATCTTTCGGCAACACCCTTTTTCGTGCAGCATGAATCCGCGCCATGGCCAAGACAGCCGGGCGGACTCCGGCGCGCCGGTATCAGTTCCTTCGGCGCCGGTGGGGCGAATGCCCATTTGATTATCGAGGACGCTCCGCTGCCGCCAGCGCAGGCCCAGCCATCAGCCGAACCGTTGATCGTTCCGCTGTCCGGCGCGACGCGGGATGCCCTGACAGAGCAGGCCGTGCGTCTGGCCGACTGGCTGGAAGAAGCTAACCCAGCGGCGGATTTTGCGTCGGTGGTTCGAACATTGCAGGTCGGGCGCGAACCGATGCGACACCGACATGCGTTCCGCGCCACGACATCGAAGAACTTGATCGAGCAACTGCGGCGGTTCGCAAACGGACTGTCGTCGTCAACGGCCGTCGTTCCGAACTGGGTGGACGGCGGCAAGATCGACTGGGATGCGCAGGCCCCCGGTCCGCGACGCCTGGTATCGTTGCCAACCTATCCCTTTGCCCAGCGCCGATGCTGGGTGACCCTGACCGGTCGAACATCGCCGGCCATTGCGGGTCCACAGACGGTTTCGTGTGCAACCGATGATCCGCTGGTGCACGATCACCGACTAGGCGGCGAAACCATCCTATCCGGCGCCTTCCTACTCGAATCCGCTCGGCGGACCGGGTCAGAGTCCTTGAACGCAACCATCACTGGCATCTCCGATATTCGCTTCGTACGGCCTGTCGCGCCGTCCATGTCGCCCAAGGTCACGGTTGGGCCCGATGGCGCCTTCGCAGTTCGGGTTGGCGAGAGTGAGCATGCGACCGGTCATCTGCTGACCGACAGGCAGGAATTGTCATCCGACACAGCGGATCTGGACGCTATCATCGCACGGTGCTCGGCCCGGATTGACCATAACACTGTCTACACAGCCCTCGCCGCCGGCGGCGCGCAGTATGGCGCGGCCTATCGCTTGATCGACGCGGTCTGGCGGGGACAAGGCGAGGCGGTTGCCGAACTGTCAGCGGACCTTTCCGGAGATGGGTGGCCACCCAACATTCTGGACGCGGCGTTCCAGTTGACGTTTGCGCTGACGGAAGACGGCGGCGGACTGGCGCCCTTCACGATCGACCGGATCGCCGTGTTCGGACCGCTCACGTCCGCCACCCATGTTGTCGGTTCGCGGCGCGAATCCGGACCAGGGTTCGTCCGCCTGGACCTTTGGTTGACCGATGCCGATGGAGCGATCCTGCTTGCCGTGGATGGTTTCGTTGCGCGCTCAACGCCCGCCGCGTCACCGTTGCGGCTGTTGCGTCCCACTTGGGCGCGGACCATGACCAGGACCTTTGCACCGGAGGGTCGGGCGGTCATCGTCTGTCGCGACGCGGATAGCTACCTAGGATCGGCGCTGCGCGATGCCTGGCCGAACGGCGGCGCAACGCTGACGGACCGGCTGCCCGATGCAGTCGACACAGAGCAGGTGTGGTATCTGGCGAGAGTGGACGCCGCAGGTTCGGAAATAGAAGCCGTTGTTGCGCTCTCCGAGTTCGTGCAGATACTTTCCCTACAACCCACCCCCCCATCGGTGACGGTGGTAACCGTGCGAGGAAACGCGGTTCTGCCCGGGGAAGTTCCAAACCCCGCCGCCGCCGCCGTCGGTGCTTTCGCGAAATCCGTCGCACGTGAGCACCCCGAGTTCCGGATGCGGATCATCGACGCCGATCCCGGATCGTCTGCCGCCGAACTGCTGCGTTTGCCGCCCACGGAGGGCGAAGTCGCACTGCGCGACGGGCAGACCTGGAACAAGAGCCTGACCGAAACGACCTTGCCCACGCCAGCGACGTCCCCTTGGCGGCGCAACGGCACCTACCTGATCGCTGGCGGTGCGGGCGGCATTGGCCTGGCCCTGGCGGAACATTTGGTGCGGCAGCAAGCCGCCAGAGTCGCAATCCTGGGTCGGCGCCCCGTGGACCAGACCCTGCGGGAGCGGCTGGATCGGCTCGGTGACGAGGTCCTGTATCTACAGGCGGACATCACCGATGTTGACGCTCTTACGTCGGCGGTCGGCGTTGTGAAAGCACGCTTCGGGGCAATCAACGGGGCCTTTCATCTGGCGTTGGCGATGCACGATGCGCGTGCGGTCACATTGACACCGGAACAGATCGCGGCCGTGATGGCGCCCAAGACCGACGGCGTGCGCAACCTGATTTCGGCCTTGCAGGGATCCGACCTCGATGCCTTGATGTTGTTCTCTTCGTCGAACGCCCACACCACCAATCCTGGCCAGAGCGCCTACGCGGCGGCCAGTGCCGCGGAAGACGCGATCGGACTGCAACCCGCGCCCTGGCCGGTGAAAATCATCGACTGGGGCTTCTGGGGTGAGGTCGGACGCGTCGCCACGCCAGAGTATCGCGCGTCCCTGGCCCGTATCGGCGTCCATCCCATCAGCACGCGGGAGGGTTTGGACATCGTCGAACGGATGCTGCACGCGCCGGTGTCGCAGATCGTTCCGCTCCGCATCTCCGACGCCGTGGCCCGCGCGCTGGGTGTCAAGCAACCCGGGATGATCGATGTCATCGCGGACGCCGTGGCCGGCCGAGCGGCATTGGCCGCGCCGATGTTGGCGGCGGCAAGTGGATCGTTTGCGGCGATGGACAGCTATGCCGCGGGGCTTCTGTTGCTCGCGCTTCAGGACATGGGCGCATTCCGTCATGTGGGTGAAACAGTTGGCCCCGATTTCGCCGAGCGGTTTGGGATCCAAGGACGATACTCGGGTTTGCAGGCGGCATTTTTCGATATACTTGGTCGAGCGGGATACCTGACCGGCGCCGGCGACGACCGCTCGGTCACCGACCGCGCCGTCACCCCGGCGGGGGATCGGCGGGCTGCTCTGGAACGGCAACGAACACAATGGATCGCGACGCAACCGGAAGTCGCCCCGTATCTCGATCTTCTGGAGATCTGTCATTCTCGGTTGAGCGACGTTCTGCTCGGTCGCGTGGATGCAAACGACGTGCTGTTTCCGGGGGGCGGGACGGATCTGGTGGAGCCGATCTATCGCGGCAATCAGGTCATCGACCATTTCCAGTCGGTGGTTGCCGAAGCCACCGTGGCAGCCATACGCCAATGCCTGCAATCCCTGCCGCCGGACGGCAAATTGCGGGTCCTGGAGATCGGCGCGGGGACCGGCGGGACCAGCGCCTTCGTGATTGCCGCGCTCGCCCAGTTTGCGTCCAGGATTTCCTACGTCTTCACCGATATCGGGCCCGCCTTCCTGGACGCGGCCCGTCAGCGTTTTGGCCAGTATCCGTTCGTCTCCTTCGAGCATCTCGATATCGAGAAATCGCCCGTAAGTCAGGGCTTCGATGCCAATGGTTTCGATATCGTCATCGCTGCCAACGTGTTGCACGCGACCAGAAGCCTGGACACCACGGTGGCGCATGTCCGGTCCCTGTGTCGCAAGGGCGGGGTTCTGCTGGTGAACGAGGCGACAATGCGCCAGGACTTCAATACGATGACCTTCGGCCTGACACGCGGATGGTGGCTGTTCGCGGATGCCGACCGACGGATCCCGCATGCCCCTCTGCTGGATGCCGCCACCTGGGAGGATTTGCTGGACCAGCACGGCTTCGGTGACATCCGTATCCTCAGCGGTGGACCGGGCGCACTGCAATCCGTGATCGCCGCCGTAGGTGACGGCGCCACCGCGTCCGTTGTCGGGCCTGCGGCAAGACCGGCAGCGGCGCCATCCGCCGATGGCAGCAAGCTCGAAGACCGCTTGCGTGAAACGGTCGCGCGGTCGTTGCGCCTGTCGGCCGAGGAGGTTGAGCCGGAAACCAGTTTCGCGGAGTATGGCGCGGATTCCATCATCAGCGTCGATCTGGTGCGCGAAATCAACCTCGCGCTGGGGATCGAATTGAAGACCACCGCCCTGTTCAACTATTCGACGGTTCGAACCTTGGCGTCCTATATCGCAACCGAATACGCGGACAGGTTCATCCCCGCCGAAGCGGAAAGGCCCAAGCCGGTCAGCCGCGTGCGGGAAAGGTCGGAGCGGCTGCGGGAAATCATCCGCAAGCGGCGGGACAGCGTGACATTCGCGACCACACCTGACACACCACCACCGACCATCGCGCCGGCCCCACCGATACGGGATCATGACCCAACCCTGCTGGAATTGTTGCAGCGGCTGCAGGCCGGCAAGATAGACGTGAACCAGGCATTGGCGGAGACCGGAAATGATTAGCCGTTATTTTGCGCCCGACCTGTTTCGTGGGCGGACGGTCTTCGTGACCGGCGGGGCCGGCACCATCAACGCCGGAATCGCAAGGGGTTTCGCCGAACTCGGAGCGAGGGTCGCCCTGGCCGGACGCACCATGGCGAGTCTCGAAAGCGCCGCCGCTGAAATCCGCGCGCTTGGCGCCGAGGCCCTCGCGCTGCAAGCCGACGTACAGGAGATCGAAACGCTGGAAGCAGCCCTTGCGACGACGGAACGGACGCTTGGCAAGGTCGATGTCCTGATCTGTGGAGCGGCCGCCAATTTCCCCGCGCCCGCGGAACAGATGTCGGCCGAGGGTTTCCGCAAGGTGATTTCCGTCGATCTGCTAGGCTCCTTCAACGCCTCCCGCGCGGCGTTCACGCAGTTGAAGGCCACGCGCGGCAATATCGTGTTCGTATCGGCGACCAACGCGATCATGCCGTTCGCGTTTCAATCCCATGTCGGCGCCGCCAAGGCCGGGATCGACAGCCTGATGCGCGGCCTGGCCCTCGAATGGGGCAAGTACGGCATTCGCTGCAACAGCGTGTTGCCCGGCCCGATTGAAAAGACAGAGGGTCTGCGCCGTCTCCTCACCGAACAGGACATCGCCGAACTGCGCAGCTACGTTCCGCTGGGTCGGTTTGGAACGATCGAGGATGTGGCTGCGGTCTGCTGCTTCCTTGCCTCTCCGTTGGCGTCGCTGCTGACGGGGGTGTCCCTGGTCGCAGACGGCGGTCAGTCCTTTTCCGGTTCGGCCATGCTTGCCGAACTGATGATGAACCCTTGAGGTGAGCCAGATGCGCGAAACCGACCCGTTGCGTCGGCTGGTCTTCCAGATGGTGGCCGACGGCGAACTCGCTGCCGAAGCCGCCATGGCACTGCTGCGGCGCACGAAAGACCTGGCCCCGACCCCCTCCCAGGCGTCGACCCGAGACATTGCCGTCGTAGGCATGGCCGGTCGGTTTGGTAACGCACCGGATCTGGAAACCTATTGGCACCTGCTGGAAACCGGCGGGAACTGCCTCGTCGAAATGCCTACGCGCCGCTGGCCCACCATGACCGGCCAGCGGCGGCGCGGCGGCTTCCTGCCGGACGAAGACCAGTTCGACCCGCTGTTTTTCCGCATCTCCCCGACCGAGGCGGCGATGATGGACCCGCAGCAGCGGTTGTTCCTGGAAACCGCGTTTCATGCCCTGGAAGACGCCGGATACGCCGAACCTACCCTGTCGGGCAGCCGCTGCGGGGTCTTCGTGGGCGCCGGCGCCGGTGATTACGCGCAACGGTTTCGCGACGCCGGGCTGGAGTCCAATCCGCTCGGTCTGATGGGCAACGTGACGTCGATCCTGGCCGCGCGCATCAGCTATTTCCTCAACCTGAAAGGCCCGAGTGTCGCCTTGGACACGGCGTGTTCGTCGTCGCTCGTGGCCGTGCATCTGGCCTGCGAGAGCCTGCTGGCCGGCACCTGCGACATGGCACTGGCAGGTGGCGTCGCGGTGATCAGCACGCCGCAATTCATCGGCGCGATGGTCGAAGGTGGGATGCTGTCGCCGAACGACCGCTGCGCCAGTTTCGATGCGGCCGCGGATGGGTTTGTCTGCGGCGAAGGCGCCGGTGTCGTCGTTCTGAAGCGTCTGGCGGACGCGGAGCGCGATGGTGATTTCGTTCATGGCGTTATTCGCGGCAGCGCCATCAACCAGGATGGGCGCACCAATGGCATCACCGCCCCCAGCGCGCCGTCCCAGGCGGCGCTGGAGGCGGAACTGTACGAACGTATAGGCACCGCACCCGACACCCTTACCTACATAGAAACCCACGGTACCGGCACCCCACTCGGCGATCCGATCGAGGTAGAAGCTCTGACATCCGCTTTTCGTCGTTCTACGAAACGAGTTGGATTTTGCTCGCTGGGTTCGGCCAAGGCCAATATCGGCCACGCGCTGACCGCCGCGGGAATCGCCGGATTGCTGAAGCTGCTGTTGATGCTGCGCCATCGTCGTATCCCGCCGATGGCCGGCTTCAACGCCCCAAACCCGCGGATCGATTTCGCGTCCAGTCCGTTCACCGTGCCGACATCCGCCAGCGATTGGAACCCGGCCGGCCCCCGACGCGCCGCCGTCAGTTCGTTCGGATTCAGCGGCACCAACGCCCATGTGGTGGTGGAACAAGCCCCGGAACGCGCACCGCGGCGGCCCGCGCCCGGACCGTTCCTGTTCCTGCTGTCGGCGCGTGGCCCGGACGCGTTGCGCACACGCGCCGTCGAACTCGCGGAACATCTTTCCAGGAGTGGTCTCGACCCTGACGATGCCGCCTTCACGCTCGCAGTCGGACGCGACCATTACCCGCACCGACTCGCGATCGTTGCGGATGATACGGTGCAGTTGCGGGCCAGGCTGCAACGCTGGGCAGCGGGAGATCGCGATCCGTCCTGCCTTTCCGGCGAAGCCCGACCCGACGGCCCCGGCCCGGCGCTCCTCGCGCTTGGCGAGCAGGTCGCGCGGGAACCGGTGACCCACGACCGATTGCGCATCCTGGCCGACCTCTACGTGCAGGGCTCGGCCGTGCATCGCAATTGGCAGGGCGCCGGGCGCCGCACGCCGCTGCCGGTTTATCCGTTCGAACGCGTCCCCTGCGGGATGCCGATCGCGGCGCCTGCTGTCGTTCCGGGACCATCAACCGAACCGGACGTCTTCCAGGCCCTCCATGGCGCGCTATCCGCACCCACCGGACCAGACCTGGCCATGCAGGCCGAGGCTTTTCGCGGCATGGAAACCTGGGGCAGGCAGGCACTGGCCGGCGCTTACGCGACCATGGGATTGTTCCACCGGCACGTCCATACGGTCGCCGGACTGCGCAAGGCGCTGGCGATAGCAGAACCGAAGCGTCGCCTGCATGATGCGTTGATAGACATGCTTGTACGCGACAACATCCTGTTGCGAGAGGGTGATTTGCTGCGCGCGGTGGCGCCGCCGAGGGGCACCGATTTGTCCGCTGAACGTCGACGTCTGGCGGCGGAACAGCCGGAACTGGCACCCTTTCTGACATTGTTGTCGACTTGTATCGATGGCCTGCCGAAACTGCTGACCGGACAAGTCACCGCGACCGAGATTCTGTTCCCCGACGGCCGCATGGATCTTGTGGAACCGGTCTACAAAGGCAACCGTCTCGCCGACCATTTCAACGGTCTGTTGGCGGGCGGTGTTGCGCTGCTCGCCGAACGCCGCGGTGGGCCAGTGAAGGTGCTGGAAGTGGGCGCCGGCACGGGCGGCGCGACGACCGCCATCCTGCGGACATTGAACGCCACGAAAGCGGAAATCGAATATCACTTCACCGATATTTCGGCGGGCTTCGTCGCCGCCGGCCGCCAGAATTTTGGCACGCGGCATGATGTCTTGCGGTTCGCCACGCTGGACATCGAACGCGATCCCACGCAGCAGGGCTTCGCCCCCGGCTCCTTCGATATCATCGTTGCCTCCAACGTCCTGCATGCCTCACGCGATATCGCGGTCGCTTTGGACCATGTTGCCCAACTGTTACGTCCCGGCGGATTCCTGCTGCTGAACGAGGTGACGGCGTTGCAGGACTACGCCACCTTGACCTTCGGCCTGACCGACGGCTGGTGGGCGTTCCAGGACGCATCCCGCCGTATCGACAATGCGCCATTGCTGGACGTCGCCTTGTGGCGCCAGGCGCTGACCGACGCGGGCTTCCCCCGCATGACCGCGTTCGGCCTGCCAGGGGAAACCCAGAACCACCGCAGTCAGGCCGTCCTGATCGCGGAACGCGACCCTTCGGCGATCGCAGCACCCGCGATAGATCAACCAGCCGTTCAGCCCATCGCGGCGCCACACGTGAACGCATCCGAACTGGAAGCCATCGTCGCCCGCGAGGTCGCGTCGGCCCTGACCCTGCCGGTCGAGCGCGTGGACCCGCGCGGTCGTTTCATGGATTACGGCATCGACTCCATCCTTGGCGGGCAGGTCGTTGGCCGTCTGAACCGTATCCTGCATCTCGACCTGCGGCCGACCGTGGTGTTCGACCATCCGTCCGTCCGCGATCTGGCGCGGTTCATCGACCGCGAGCACGGCACGCAACTTCGCACTTTCCAAGGCGGACAAACCGAAACGGACGCGCCATCATTCGGCCAGAAGCCAGAAGACGACATCGATCGGCAGCAAACGTCGAAGGACGCAGCGACGCAAGCGCCACGACAAGACCCCGCCGCCACAAAGGACCAGCGCATCGCCGTGATCGGCATCGCCGGCCGTTTCGCGGATTGCCCGGACATCGCCGCCTTCCACGCCATGCTCGCCGAAGGACGCAGCGGGATCACGGAAGTGCCCACCGACCGCTGGTCCGCCGACGCATCCACCCTGCCGGACGGGGTCAGCTCGGAAGCCACCTATCTCCGCTGGGGCGGGTTCCTGAAGGACGCCGCCGACTTCGATCCGTTATTCTTCCGCATGTCCGGCAAGGAAGCCGAACTCACCGACCCGCAGCACCGCGTGTTCCTCACCGAGGCATGGCGGGCGCTGGAAGACGCCGGCTACGCGGAACGGGAACTGGACGGGCGGCGCTGCGGCGTTTTCGTCGGCGCCTATGGCGGTGACTATACACACCGCATGACGGATCTTGGGATCGTGCCGGAAGCCTTCGCCTTCATGGGCAACGCCGCGGCGATTCTGTCGGGGCGGATCGCCTATGTGCTGAACCTCAAAGGTCCGTGCATGGCGGTCGACACCGCGTGCTCCTCCTCGTTGACGGCCATCCATCTGGCCTGTCGCAGCCTGCTGGATGGCGACTGCGACATGGCGCTGGCCGGAGGCGTGTTCCTGACCACGACGATGGGTTTCAACACCGCCGCGGCCAAGGCTGGCATGCTGTCCCCGGTCGGCGCCTGCAAGACCTTCGATGCCGATGCGGATGGTTTCGTTCCGGGGGAAGGCGCCGGCGTGGTGGTCCTGAAACCCTATGCCCAGGCGCTGGCGGACGGCGATCATATCGAGGCCGTCATTCTGGCTTCCGCCATCAACCAGGACGGCAAGACCAACGGCATCACCGCCCCCAGCCCGGACTCGCAGGCGGCGCTGGAAATGGAGGTCTACACCAAGGCCGGCATCAATCCGGAAGCGATTTCCTACGTCGAAGCCCATGGAACCGGCACGAAGCTGGGCGATCCGATCGAAATCCAGGGCTTGACCCGGGCATTCCGCAAATGGACCGACCGGACCGGATTTTGCGCGATCGGATCGGTCAAGACGAATATCGGACACGCCGCCCACGCCGCCGGCATTGCCGGGTTCCTGAAAGTCGTGCTGGCGCTGCGGCACCGGACCTTGTTTCCATCTCGCAACTTCCGCGCCGAGAACCCGGAATTGCACCTGGGGTCCTCGCCGTTCTTCGTCAACACGGTCCTGCGACCCTGGGATACCGGCCAGCAGCCCCGCCTGGGCGCCGTCAGTTCCTTCGGTTTCAGCGGCACCAACGTGCATATCCTGCTGACCGAAGCGCCGCCCGCGCCGGTGTCCGTTGCACCACCGGATCCTTGCCTGGTCGCCGTGTCGGCGCGCAACCCAGCGGCGCTGCGCCGGCGCCTCGCCGATTTGCGTGCCTCGCTTGCCGACCATCCCGCCGCCCTGGCCGATATCGCCCGCACCCTGAACGCCGGTCGTTGCCATTTCGAGCAACGTTGGGTGGCCGTCGTCGCAGGCCGGGACGATCTGGTCCGCGCCCTGGCGACGGAAAGCCCAGGCCCGGACACGCCGATCGATCTGACCAACGGCCAGGCGCCCAATTTGCTGGCGGCAGCGCGGGATTATCTACGCACTGGCGACATCCCGGACAGCGCCATCCCGCCACAGGGGCGGCGTATCTCACTGCCCACCTACCCGTTCGACATGCGCCGCTACTGGCTGGACCGCGACAGCGACACAGCCCCAACCCCCTGGCCAACATCACCTCGGCCCGCAACATCGCGGCCCACCATGCAGGCGCCCGCGCAGTACCTGGTGCCCACGTGGCAGCCAGCCTCGGTTGCGCCCGCCCGACTGACCGGACCGATCTGGCTGGTGGCCGAAATCGGCGGCATCGCCAACGAACTCGCCCGCCTCTGGCGGACCGAGGGCGTCACGATTTTTCATGTCGCGCCCACGGAACTCGCCGAGATGGACATGTTACGCGCCCGCCATGGCGCGCCGTCCACGGTGGTGTGTCTGGCCGATATCGGCAACGGCGCACCGCACTGGGACGCCACCGGAACTACCCCTGGAACTACCCTTGGGGACCCTTCCCGGCTGGACGCCGACCTTGCCAGCTTCCCGCGGACCATATTCCATTTGATCCGACTGCTGTTTACCGACCCGACCCGGATCCTGTGCGTGCATCGCGGCAGCCCCGTGCATGAATGCCTGCATGTGCTCCGACGGTCCGCGCATTTCGATGGTGCATCGGTCGATCTGCGCCTGTTGCGGCTCGGCGGCAGGCTGCCACCGGTTGAGGACCTGGCAATCCTGATCGCCGCCGAACCGCGGACCGGGGAAAATCCGGCGACCGAGGCGGCCATCCGCGACGGCCAGCGCCTGGTCCGCCGCATGGTGGTCGCGGATGCGCCGAACGCCGGTATCGTCACCCCCCGCCCGCATGGCCATTTCGTGATCACCGGCGGCGGTGGCGTGCTGGCCGGGATTTTCGCCCGTCGTCTGGCCGCGGCGACCGATGGGCGCATCACCCTGATCGGCCGCTCGCCCGCCACCCACGCGGTCCACACGCTGCTGTCCACGCTTCCCACCGCCACCTATCGCCAGGCCGACATCACCGATGAAGCCGCGCTGGCTGGCGTTCTGGCCGAAGCCCGAGCAGCCAACGGCCCGGTCCATGGCGTGATCCACGCCGCCGGAGTCGCCGGCGGTGCCCCGTTGCGAGACAACGATTGGGCCGGCATCGCATCCTGCCTCGCCCCCAAGGTCGCCGGCACCGTAAGCTTGGACAGCGTGCTGCGCGACGACGCTCTGGACTTCTTCGTGTTGTTTTCGTCCCTGGCTTCGGAGCTTGGCGATTTCGGCCAGGGCGCCTACGCCGCCGGCAATGCGTTCTGCGATCGCTTCGCCGCATGGCGGGACGACCAACGCCAGGCCGGCCGTCGGCATGGCCGCACCATCGCCCTGGGTTGGCCGTTGTGGCGGGAAGGCCGCGGCGTCCTGTCCGCCGCCGGGGAAAAACTGTATCTCGCGACGTCGGGCATGCCCTATCTGGAAACCGATCAGGGTTGGCGGGCGTTCCTTGAAGCGCTGGCAATGCCGTATGCGCAGGTGGCGGTGGTCCCGGGCGACCAGCCGGCGGCGCTCGCGTTGTTCGACCCGCAACCCCGCGGGATGTCCGCAAACGCGCCGCAACGCGCGATGTCCGCAAACGCGCCGCAACGCGCGATGTCCGACCCTCCCGAGCATAAACCCGCCCCGGCTCTTCCCCACACGCCAACGGCTACACCATCCGCCCCCGCCGAACGCCGCCCGCCAGCGCCCGTCGCCGATTTGTCGGGCGCCGATTTGTCGGGCAGCGTGCGCCGGCACCTCACGGCCCTGATCTCCCGGCAGATGAAGATCGACCAGGATCTGCTCTCCGCCGATACCGGGCTGGCCGAATTCGGCTTCGATTCCATTGCGCTGAAGGAACTTGGCGTCCGGCTGGGCGACGCTTTCGGCATTACCGTCAGCCCGGCGGTGTTCTTTGCCCATGGCACCATCGACGCCCTTGCCGCCTATCTGGCGCAGTCCTATCCGACACAGGTCGCGGCCCTTCTGGCAACACCGTCACAGCCCGAACCGGCGCCCGTTCCAACACCGCCGCCAACGGCGCAACGGACTCCACAAATCGCAAACCCTGCCACCACGAATGCCACCACGGATGCCAATGCGGGCGCGATCGCCATCATAGGCATCAGCGGGCAGTTTGCCGGATCGCCCGACCTCGACGCTTTCTGGCGGCACTTGCAGGCTGGCACCGATCTGGTCGGCCCGTTGCCGGATGGGCGGGATCTTGCCTCTCGCTCCGGCTACGACCGCAACGCCGTGGTCGGCGGGTTCCTCGACCGGATCGATACGTTCGATGCGCCATTCTTCCGCATCTCCCCGCGCGAAGCCTGTTTCCTGGACCCACAGCATCGGCTGGCGATCGAGGCCGTCTGGCATTGCGTCGAAGATGCCGGCCTGAAAATGACCAGCCTGGCCGGCCGCTCGGTGGGCGTGTTCTTCGGCCCGCAGATCAACGAATACGGCGCCATCATTCCCGACCGCGACACCGCCCGCGCGCAGATCGCGCTGGGCAACATCGCGACCATGCTGCCGAACCGGATTTCCTATCTGTTCGATCTGCGCGGCCCCAGCGAGGCGATCGACACCGCCTGTTCCAGCTCTCTGGTCGCGGTGCACCGGGCGGTGCGTGCCTTGCAGTCCGGCGAGTGCGACATGGCGCTGGCCGGCGGCGTCAGCCTGGTGCTGACCGCGGAGTCCATTGTCAGCACGATGGAACTTGGCGTTGTGTCGCCGGCCGGACGCTGCCACAGCTTCGATGCGCGCGCGGATGGCTACGTGAAGGGCGAGGGCGTCGGGGTCGTCCTGCTGAAGCCGCTGGCCAAAGCCCAGGCGGATGGCGACGTCATCCATGCGGTGATCCTGGGATCGGCGGAAAACCACGGCGGCCATGCCCATTCCCTGACCGCGCCCAACGGCACCGCCCAGGCCGCCCTGATCGCCACGGCGCTGCGTCGGGCGGGGGTTGCGTCCGACACGATCGGCTATGTGGAGGCGCATGGCACGGGCACCGAACTGGGCGATCCGGTCGAGGTCATGGCGTTGAAGGAAGCCTTTGCCGCTACCGCCGCCCCGGGCTCGGTTGAGGTTGCGTCCTGCCTGTTGGGCACGGTCAAGACCAATATTGGCCATCTTGAGCCGGCATCGGGGATCGCCGGCCTGCTGAAAGCGGTGCTGGCCCTGGAACATCGCGTGCTGCCGGCCAGCCTGCATTTCCGGCAACTCAATCCGCTGATCGACTTTGCCAACACGCCGTTCGCGGTGGTCGACAGTACCCGGGCGTGGGACCGGCTGGTGGACTCAACCGGCCAGGCGCTGCCGCGACGCGCCGGGGTCAGCTCTTTCGGCCTGGGCGGCAGCAATGTGCATATGGTGCTGGAGGAAGCGGAATCGCCCCCGCCCGCACCATCCTCGCCCGCACCGTGCGAGACGGACGCCGAACTGCTGGTCGTATCCGCCCGCGATCGGGATCGGCTGGCGGCCCTGCTGCGCCGGCTGGCGGATTTCGCGGCGGCCCACCCGGGGTTGGCGGCATGCGACATTGCCCACACGCTCGCCGTTGGCCGTGAGCCGATGCAGGTGCGGGCGGCCTTGCTGTGGCGGCCCGGACAATCCCTGGCCGGACGCCTGGCCCAGGCCGCCGAGGCGGTGGAACGCGACGCCGAGGCGGCCGATCTGTGGACAGGGCACGTCGCCGGATCCGGGCTGCGACGCGGCGACCGCGCCGATGCCAGCCATCTGCTGACCGATCTTCTGGCCACCGGTCAGCTTGGTCGTTTGGGGGCATTGTGGGTCGGCGGCAGCGCATTGCCTCCCAACACCACCCGTGGGCAGCGGATCGCGCTGCCCGGCTATCCGTTCGCGCGGACCCGCTTCTGGTTCGATCGGGCGTCCGGCCCGTTCTCCACCGATCGGGCGTCCGGCCCGTTCTCCACCGATCGGGCGTCCGGCCCGTTATCCACCGATCGGGCGTCCGGCCCGTCCTCCACCGATCGGGCGTCCGGCCCGTCATCGGTCGATCGGGCCGAGCCCGGGGGCGCCGTGGTCGCGGGACGCCATCCAGACGGCGCGGTCGAGCCTTTGTCGTCCGTGGCATCGTCGTCCGTGGCATCGTCGTCCGTGGCATCGTCGTCCGTGGCATCGCCGTCCGTGCCGTTCCAGATGACGTCTCCCCCGCCTCCGTCATGGTCCGGCCTGACCCGACCATCCCCAACGCCCGCGCCCGTTCCGAACATGCACCTCGCTCCCAACGCCGACGCGGGTCGAGATGCTCGGATCGAGCCCATACATGGCGGTGGTGCGGCGGTATCGCGCCTCGATCGGGGCGGCGCGCATCCGGCGCCACCGGCCAGCCTGGCAACGGCCACCGCGGCACTGCCCACCGCGGCACTGCCCTTTGCGGCATCGTCCGCTGCGGCTCTATCCACCGCGGCACCATCCGTTTCGGCATCGCTCACCGCCACCCCGCCCTCCGCCCCATTCCCCCAACGCGTGGCCGCCCTCAACGCGGTGCGGTCCGTCGTCCGCCGCCAACTCGCCGCCGCGCTGTATCTGGACGAGGCGCAACTCGACGATCACGCGGGGTTCGCCGATCTGGGACTCGATTCCATCCTCGCGGTCGAATTGACGAAGAGCCTCAACGACGAACTCGGCACCGCGCTGCAAGCGACCCGGCTCTATGACCATGCCAATGTCGCCGAACTCTCCGCCTATCTGCATGCCAGCCTGGCAGCGCCCGAACCCGAACCCGTCCCCACCGCGCCCAGCGCCACCGGCCCATCCTTGCAGGCGGTGAGAGACGTGGTGCGACGCCAGCTTGCCGCCGCGCTGTATCTGGAAGAGGCGCAGCTCGACGACCACGCCGGATTCGCCGATCTGGGCCTGGATTCCATCCTCGCGGTCGAGCTGACCAAGAGCCTGAACGACGAACTCGGCACCGCCCTGCAAGCCACGCGGCTTTACGATCATGCCAATGTCGCCGAACTCGCCGCCCATCTGCGAGACCTTTTGGCCAAACAGGAAAACCTGCCCGCGGATGCCGCAGCGCCGAACGCGGAAGCCGATTTTCTGATCGGCTGCCTGGAGGCGGTCGGGGCCGTCGGCCTGACCATCCGCACCCGGCTCGACTCGATCGCCCTGCAACCGGCCCAGGCAAAATCGATCCTGGCGGATATCGCCGCGCGCTTCGGCGGCACGCTGACCGAGGGCGATGTCGGGCGCTGCGCCGACCTGGGTGCCCTGGCATCCCTGATCGCAGCCCGATCCACCGCTCGATCCGCCTCGGATGGGATCAGGTCAGGCGCCATCCCCGCCGAACCGCCCCTCCTGGTGTCGCCAGCCCACACCGCGACGGATGTGGCCGAAATGACCGTCGAACGGGTCGGACCGATGGAAACCGCCTCCGCCACGGTCGCAAATCCGGATGTCGCCATCATCGGCTTCGCCTGTCGCCTCCCCGGGGCGCCCGATGCGGCCGCTTTCTGGGACCTGCTTTGCGCCGGCTCGGTCGCGGTCAGCGCCTTTCCCGCGGAACCCTGGCGCCGAGACGCCTTCGCCGCGGCGCTGCGGGCCGTTGGGTCCGACATCGAACCATGCGGCGGTTACCTCTCCGACGTGGACTGCTTCGATCCCGGTTTCTTCAACATCAGGCCCGACCACGCCCGCGCGATGGACCCGCAGCAGCGGCTGTTCCTGCAAACCGCCTGGCACGCCCTGGAAATGGCCGGCCAGACCCGGTCCCAGCTGGACGGCGCCGAATGCGGAGTCTTCGTCGGCGGCGGCACCAGCGATTATGGCCGCCTGTTGGAAGCCCATTCCGCCCCCCTGGGCGGGGAGACCCTGCTGGGCAACACCGGATCCATCCTCGCAGCCCGCATCGCCTATTTCCTGAACCTGCGCGGCCCTTGTATCGCGATGGACACGGCGTGCTCCTCCGGCCTGGTCGCGTTGCATGCCGGCTGGCGCGCCATCCTGGACGGCGAGTGCGACATGGCGCTGGTCGGCGGCGTCAACCTGCTGCTGACGCCGCAGATGCATCTGTTGACCGGGGCCGGCGGGATGCTGTCGGCCACCGGTCGCTGTCAGAGCTTCGACGACAACGCCGACGGGTTCGTGCCATCCGAGGGCATTGTCGCGCTGGTCCTGAAACGGCTGGACCTGGCGCTGGCCGACAACGATCCGATCCGTGGTGTGATCGCCGGAGTCGGGATCAACCAGAACGGCACCACCGCCGGCATCACCGCCCCCAGCGCCCGCGCCCAGGCCCGCCTGCTGAGCGGGTTGTATGAGAAACGCGGGATCGCGGCATCCGAGATCGGCCTGATCGAAGCCCATGGCACCGGCACCAAGATCGGCGACGCACTGGAATTCGACGCCCTGTGCCAGGTCTTCGCCGCATCCGGCGCGCGCCCAGGGGCGACGGTGCTGGCGTCCGCCAAGCCGGCGATCGGACACAGCTTCGCCGCATCCGGACTGGCGAGCGTCGTCAAACTGCTGCTCGCCTTCCAGCACCGCCAGATCCCACCGATGCGCGCGCCCCGGCAGCCAAACACGCATATGCGGCTGGACGGATCGCCGTTCCGGATCGGTGCGGACCTGGAACCGTTCCCGCCCCCACCATCCGGACGCCGCCTGGCAGCCGCCACGTCCTATGGCCTGAGCGGCACCAATGCCCATGTCGTGCTGGCCGAACCGGTCGCTCGGCCGGTCGAGCAGGCGCCGGTTCGCGAATGGTATCTGGTGGTGGTGTCGGCCACCGACGATGCGGCCTTGCGCCGCCAGATCGAGAGCCTGGCCATGGCTCTGGACCGCTCGTCGACCGACCCGGGTCGTGGCGATCCGTCCATGACCGATCTGACCTACACGCTCGCCGTCCGCCGCACCCATCTGCCGCGACGGGCGGCGTTTGTCGCCCGCGACCTGCCCGATTTGCGCACCCAGTTGCGCCGCTGGCCCGCCGAACCGTCCGCCCCCGTTGCACAAACCGACGCGCAAACCGATGCACGGGCGTTGCACGATCTCGCGCGCGTCTTCATCGCCGGCGGCTCGGTCGATTGGGCGGCCCTTTATCCATCTGGACAAGTCTGCGATCTGCTCGGCTACCGCTTCGCACGGGACCGCTATTGGCCGGACCAGGCGGTTGCCTCGGCGCCACCCCGCCCCGACGCGTCCCCCGCAACCACCGATACGGTCGAGCGCCTGCGCGCCATCATCGCCCGCGTGCTGCGGGTCGATCAGGCCATGATCGCGCGGGATTTTTCGTTCGACGCGCTGGGAACCGACTCGGTTGCCGCCGTGACCCTGATGCGGACGGCCGAAACCGATTTCCAGGTCGCCCTGCCGGTCATTGCGCTGTGGGACCATCCCAACCTGGAACAGCTCGCCGGCTACATCGACCGGCAACCGCGCGCACCGCTCGTTGCGCCCAGCCTGGCCCAGGCAGGCCGGACCAAATTCGGCGCACACGACCCGGTGGTGAAAATCCGCGAGGGCGGCAACGGTCCGCCATCCTTCTGGGTCCATGGCGGTCCCGGAGACGTCTACTGGGTGGCGGAACTCGCCCGCCATTTGCCGCCCGATGGCGCCGTCCATGGCCTGGAAGCGCAGGGCCTGGACGGCACAACCGAGCCGCTGACCTCCGTCGAGGCCATGGCGGCGCATTACGTGGCGGCGGTGCTGCGAACCCAGCCCACCGGCCCCTATACGATCGGCGCCTATTCCGGTGGCGGCGCGATCGCCTTCGAAATGGTCCGCCAGATGACCGCCGCCGGCCATGCGATGGGCAGGCTGGTTCTGTTGGACACCAACATGCCCGGCGCGCACGGTCTGAGCGAACTGCAAGCCGCACTCGGTCCGGGTTATGTCTACCTGGTCGTTGCCAATTGGTTCGGGCTGCAATGGGGCATGACCCGCAAGCTGGTGCTGGCCGACATCGATGGGCGCGACAAACCGGCCATGCTCGACCACGTGGTGACGCATCTGCTGACCCATGCCAGCCCGCCACTGCCGGAAGCCGATATACGACGCCACCTGACAACGCTCGACCGGGTCGGATGGGCGGTCGGCGACGCCCTGCGCGCGTATCGCCCGGAACCGCTGAGCACCCCGATCGAGGTCATCCTGTTCGCCTGCACCCAAGGCATGGCGGGCGCCACCAACCCGCTGGGCCTGCCGGATATCGCCGCCACCCGCACCTATCGCGCCGGCTGGGACAGGCTTTTCGCGGCCGGGATCACCCAGGTTGACATCGATTGCGGGCATTTCGATCTGTTGCGCGGCACGAACGGCGCGATTATTGGCGCGCGCCTGGGCACAATTACTGACGCGCGCCCAGCCGCGACGATAGGCACACGCCTGGCACAGCCACCGGACAGCGCCCTGTATGTCCGCGTTCGCGACGTCGTCGTCGGCCTGGTGCGGGAAACCCTGCCAGAGGTCGATCCCGACCTGGTCACCCTCGACCGCACCATGTCCGAACTCGGCGCCACCTCCATAGACCGGGTGGAGGTCGCGACCCTGGCAATGGAAACCCTGAGCCTTACCGTGCCCAACCAGGAACTCGCCGGGGTCGCTTCAATCGGCGAACTGGTCGATCTGCTGCACCGGCATGCGCGCCATGTATGAACCAGGCCGCGTCGTCGTCACCGGCATGGCGGTCACGACGCCGGACACGGCCGATCTGCTTACCTTCGAAACCAATCTGCGTGAGAGCCGGCCCAGCGTCGGGAACACGCTGGCCGGGTTCGACTGGGACCAGCGGTTGGCGACGATCGCCGCCAGCGATCCAGAGGCCGGACAACGGGCGCGCCGCGTGGGCCGCACCGCCAGCCGAACGCTTCGGATCACCCTGGCAACCGCCATCGAGGCCGCCATTGATGCCGCCATCGGCGCTTCCCGTACACCGGAAGCACGCGCCATCGTCGTGGCCGGCAGCAACCTGCAACTGGACCGGGCGGCCAAGGCGCAGGAAAAATTCCGCACCGCGCCGGCCTATCTGTCGCCCCGCCATGGCTACGAGTTCTACGATACACATGTCATGGCGGTGGTCGCCGAGGCGCTGGACATTCGCGGCCCCGGATTGACCGTTGGCGGCGCCTCGGCCAGCGGCAATGTCGCCATTGCCACGGCGTTGGACCTGATCCGCTGCGGCAGGGCCACGTCGTGCCTGGTGGTCGGTCCGCTACCGGAACTGTCCGCAATGGAACTTCATGCGCTGCAAGCCATGGGCGCCTTGTCGCGCACCGGGCAATGCCACCCGTTCGACCGTTCCGCCAACGGCTTCGTTCCAGGGGAGATCTGCGGCGCGGTCGTGCTGGAATGCGAAGACGCGGCCCGGAACCGAGGTGCCGTCGCCCTCGCGGAAATCGCCGGAGCCTGCTGCGTGCTCGGCGCCAGCCATTTGCCAGGCCCCGACGCGGATGGGGCGTATCGCGCAATGGAAGGGGCGCTGCGAGATGCCAGGGCGACATTGACCGAGTTGGACTGCATCAGCGCTCACGCCACCGGAACGCAGGCCGGCGACCGGGCGGAATGCGAGGCCCTGCACCGCTTCCTGGGTCACCGCTGCGGCGATGTGCCGGTGAATGCGCCCAAATCGCTGATCGGGCATGGCTTGCAGGCTGCCGGCATCGTCGAACTGATCGCCCTGGTCCTGCAAATGCGGGGCGGCTTCATCCACGGCACCGCCGCCCTGACCGACCCGATCGCCGAGGATCTCTGGCTGGTCGGTCCCGCAACCATCGCTCGACCCATCCGCCTGGGCCTGAGCAATTCGTTCGGCTTCGGCAGCATCGGCACCAGCATCGCCGTCGCCAACATGGACATCGCGGCATGAGCGTCGGCATCGAGCGCATGGGCCTCTATTGCGGTGCCGCCTTCGTCGACGTGGCGAAACTGGCCGAAGCCCGCGGCCTGAACCCGGCGCGCTTCGCCAACCTGCTGATGCGCCGCAAAAGCCTGAGCTTCCGTTTCGAGGACCCGGTCTCGTTCGCCGTCAACGCCGCCAAACCGCTGGTCGACGCGCTGAGCGAGGCGGACCGAAACTCCATCGAGTTGCTGATCGTCGCCACCGAATCCGGCATCGATTGGGGCAAGTCGATCAGCAACTATGCGCATCATTTCCTCGGCCTGAACCGACGCTGCCGCATGTTCGAGGTCAAACAGGCCTGTTACGGCGGCACCGCGGCGTTGCAGACCGCGGCGGCCAGCGTGGCATCCGGGCAAGTGCGGCGGGCGCTGGTAATTTGCACCGATCTGGCGCGCTGCGTGCCGCATTCCTACGCCGAACCGGCGCAGGGCTGCGCCGCCGTCGCGCTGCTGATCGGCCCGGACCCGACATTGTTGGCGCTGGAACCGGGCGCATCCGGCATGCATGGCTACGAGGTCATGGACTCCTGCCGCCCGACCCCCGACATCGAGACCGGCGATGTCGATCTGTCGCTGCTGTCCTATCTGGACTGCATCGAGCAAAGCTTCCTGGCCTATCGCGATCGGGTCGGCCCGGTCGATTTCCAGGATCATTTCGCCTATCTCGCCTGCCACACCCCGTTCGGCGGCATGGTGAAGGGCGCGCATCGCACCATGATGCGGAAATTCCGTCCCGGCCCGCCCCCGGTCGTGGAGCAGGATTTCGAGCGCCGGGTGCGGCCCGCCCTGGCATTCTGCCAGGAGGTCGGCAACATCTATTCCGGCACCGTCTTTCTGGCTCTGGCGGGCGTGCTGGGACGCGGCGATTTTTCCGAACCGCGCCGGATTGGCCTGTTTTCCTACGGATCCGGCTGTTGTTCGGAATTCTATAGCGGTGTTGCAACGGATGCGGCCGCGCGGGCAATCCGGGCGATGGACATCGATGGCGCCCTGGCGGCACGTCGGGAATTGAACATGGCGGAATACGACCTATTGCTGGCTGACGACCACCAGCCGCTGTTCGGCCAGCGCGACGCACGGATAGAGGCCGGCCCGTTCGAACCCATCCTGCGCGACCATTTCGCCGGCTCCGGCCGATTGGTGCTGGACCGGATCGAATCGTATCAACGCAAGTACCGCTGGACATGACCGCGACGTTCGCCACCCTGCGCGTGACACGGCGCGATCGCCTGCTGGATGTGGTGCTGAACCGCCCGGACCGGCAGAATGCGCTGAACCGCGGCATGATCGACGAATTGCACGCGGCCCTGGACCAGGCCGAGGCCGATCCGGATGTCAGGCTTCTGGCCCTGTCCGGAGAGGGCGATTCGTTCTGCTCCGGCATGGATTTTGTCGAGGCATCGTCCGATGGCGGCGACGCCACCGCGCTGCAACCGACAATCGAAGCCTTCTACGGCCTGATGGAACGCTTCACCCGCAGTCGCACCATCATCGCCGCGCAAATCAATGGCCGCGTCACCGCCGGTGGCGTCGGTTTGGTGGCCGCGGCGGATTTTGCCATCGCCGGACCGCGCGCGAGTTTCCAACTTACCGAGGTGATTTTCGGCCTGCTGCCGGCCACCGTGGCGCCATTCATCATACGTCGTTGTGGCCTGCAACCGGCGTTTCGGCTGGCCCTGACCGCGGAACGGATCAACGCCGAACGCGCCGCGGCCCTGGGACTGGTCGATCAGGTCAGCGACAATCCGCCGGACGCGCTCCGCCAGTTTCTGGTCCGTTCGGCTCGCGTCCAACCATCCTGCGTGGCGGAACTGAAAGGCATGTTCCGCGAGATGTGGATCATCAATGACGACACCAAGCGCGTCGCGGTGGACGCCATCAGCCGCCAGATCATGCGTCCTGAAACCATGGACGGCATCCGCCGTTTCGTCACCGATGCGAGCCCGCCATGGCGCAAGTAGTGCATCTGCGTCGGCACGGCGGCGCGATCGCGGTGATCGAAATGGCGGACCGCGACGGCCGCAACACCTTCACCCATGCCCTGGTCGGCGGACTGGGAGACGCGCTGGGCCAGGTCGCCGCCGATCCGGCGATCAAGGTGGTGGTGATCCACGGCTATGACTCGATCTTCTGCGCCGGCGGCACGTTGGAGGAATTGCTGACCCTGGCCGAGAGCAGAGTGACCTTCGACGCGCATAACTTCTTCCGCGCGCTGCTGGATTGCCCGGTGCCGGTCATCGCGGCGATGCAGGGCCACGCGCTGGGCGGCGGGCTGGTGTTCGGGCTGTATGCGGACCTGGTGGTGATGTCGCGGGAGTCGCTCTACGCGGCGAATTTCATGAAATACGGGATCACACCCGGCATGGGAGCGACATTGTTATTGCCGATGAAACTGGGCATGCCGTTGGCGGCGGAAATGATGTTCTCGGCGAACGGCTACCATGGCGGAACATTGCGCGATCGTGGCATTGGCTTTCCAGTGGTGCCGCGCGCCGAAACGATCCCCACCGCCATGAAATTGGCGCAGGACCTGGCCGACAAGTCGGACGCGGCGTTGCGGATGCTGAAACAGGCGGTCAACCACACGCTTTTGCGGGACCTGCCAGAGGCAATCGGCCGGGAAAAGGCGATGCACGAAACCAGCTTCGCCCAGCCGGACATCGCCAACCGGATCGCCACCCGCTTCGGACGGTAGGGTGGTTTGTCGTCCGGATCGGTCACCGCCGATGGACGGCGGGCGTACGCCATGTCCCAACCGACCGAACCATTGACCGACACACCGCTCTCACCCCGACCGATGCGGCCCATCAATCCGCATCCGCACCCCCGTGGCGGGCGTCATCATCGCGCCGATGCGGCGGACCTTCATCGGCCCTTCATCGAGAACCCCGAACCGATACCGTGTCAGCAACGCCGCCAGCACGATCTTCAATTCAAACACCGACAGATGCGAACCGGGACACATCCGCTCCCCCCCGCCAAACGGCAGGTATTCATGCGGGCCGAAGCGGCGGCCCAGGAAGCGCTCCGGCCGAAACGCCTCCGCGTCCGGATACAAATCCGGATCGTAATGCAGAATTGCCGAAGACGCGGCGATATTGGTGCCAACCGGCAACTCAAACCGGCCGAGTTGCATGGGTTGCGCAAGGGTCCGCGTGATGTCGGTGACCACGGGCCACAGACGCAACGTCTCCTTCACCACCGCGTCGAGATACGGCAGACGCGCCCAGGCCAACGGATCCGCATCGGCACCCAGCGGCGCCAGTTCGTCGAGCAACAGGTGAAGGCAACGGGTTTCGGTGTGCAGCCAGTGCAAGGCCCAGCACAGCGACACGACGGATGTCTCATGACCGGCGATCAGGGTCGTGATCATGTTGTCGCGGATCGCGTCGTCCGACATGGGCGAGCCGTCGTCGTAGCGGGCGGCGACAACGCGGTTCAGGATCGCGGGCTTCGACAGCCCCTCGATCCGGGCACGATCGATCGCGTCCTGCAACAGCCCCTCCAACCGCCGGCGCGCCACGGCGAACCGACGATAGGGCGGCAGCCAATCCCGATCGACCTGCAAGGCCGCCAGAATCAGGAACGACGGTCGACCGAAGCCCTTGCTGAAGGCCCTGACGGTCGCGCGGAATTCTTCCAGCCGTTCGGCCGAATCCGCCCCGAACACGGTGCGCAGAATGACATCCAGAGCCACCCGGATCGCGGCATCGCGCGCGACAAATGCCTCCCCCGGCTTGAAGCCGTCGAACGCGTCCAGCGCGGAATCCCGGATCATGCCGCCCAGCGCGTTCAGCGCGTCCCCCTGAAAATGCTGGACAAGCAGCCGGCGCTCCCGCCGCAGGGGCCGTCCGGCCAGGCGCGTCGTGCCGTTCACGCCCAGGACGCGCGCGGGGCCAGGTTCGAAATTGACGCCGTACTGGTCCACTGGGGCGGAAATGATCTGCCGGATCAGGTCTGGCCGGCCGGTCATCACGCAGACCCGCGCGGTGCGAACGGTAAACAGATCGCCGTAACGGCGCGCATACCCACGCAGCATCGTGTACGGGTCCCGCACATAATTCAGCATCTGCAACAGTCGCAGCGGCGGCCCAGGCGGCAGGCCCCGCACACGCGTCGTATCACTCATAACCGGCAACTTTCCTCGCCACGGCGGCAAACATCACTTTTGCGGGTCCGGTCAAGGCGTTATGATCCGATCATCCGTTTGACAGAGACATCCCCGTCATGAGCCATACCGACAGCAGCCCGTCCAGGTCCATCAGCGCTCTGGGGCTTATAGGGCGATTGCTGGTCTCGCGCGGCCGAAATCGCGCGGATCTGTGTTATGAGTTCATGGGCACGCGCAACTGCCCGGCGACCGACTGCACCTACCTGAACCTTGGCTACTGGCGGAATACCACCGATTATCGCGAAGCGGCGGAGGCGATGGTCGATCTGCTGGGCGATGCGGCCGGGATCGGCGCGGGCGATGTCGTCGTGGACGCCGGCTGTGGGTTCGGCGACCAGGACCTGCGGCTTGCGCAAACCCGCGACCCGAAGCGCATCCACGCCATCAACGTGACGGAAACGCAACTGGCGCATGCGCGGATCCATTGCGCCGATCCGCGGATCGACTACGTGAACGCATCCGCCACCGCCCTGCCGTTCGACAATGCCAGCATAGACCGCGTGATTTCCCTGGAAGCGGCGTTTCATTTCGATACCCGGGAGGCGTTCCTGCGGGAGGCGTTCCGGGTCCTGCGCCCGGGCGGGCGGCTGGCCGTCATCGACCTGGTGCCGGAGGAGCGTCACGGCAAGGTCAATACCGGCGGGGTCAGAGGTGCGCTGGAACGCTGGGCCTCCCAAACCCCCTCCGCCAATGTCTATGGCATGACCCGGTACCGGGAGATCCTGCGAGAGATCGGGTTCGCGGATAGCCAGGTCGCGTCCATCGCCGAACATGTCGTCCCCGGCTATCTGACGTTCATGCACAAGCTGGTCGCCGATCCGGTCCAGGCACAACGGCTGCATCCGATGATCCGCCAGGCGATGCGCCATTCCGGCAATCCGTTCGCAACGTCGGATTATATTCTGGTGAAAGCCGTCAAGCCGATGTCCGCCTGACCGGCTCGGTTCGCCTGACCGGCTCGGTCTGCCTGACCGGCTCGGTCTGCCCGACCGGCTCGGTCTGCGTGGCTGGATTGCCGGCGTCCCAGGTCATCAAGGTCCGCAAGCGGTCGGCGAACAGGGACGATGCCTCGGTCATCAGCCGGTCGGCCAGGGTATCGACGTGGCGCGCCCGCCAATCCTCCAACACAGAATCTTTCAGCCAGCGATTGGCCGCCGCCATGGCTGGGCCGGAATGGATCTGGAAATTGGCCCGCTGGTCCGCCCTGCCGTCGATCGCCAACCGGCTGGAGTGGATGAAATACCACCGGAAGATCATCGCCATCTTCTTGCGCGGATTGGCCTCCGCCTCCGCCAGTTGATCCGGGGCGCTGGCGGCGTAGAAATTGGCGGTTTCCTGCCATACGGCGCCAAAATCGCGGCCGAGATAGCGATCCTCGATTTCCTTGATCGTCGCCGGAGGAATGTCGTGCAACCCGGCGCTGGTGCGATACAATTCATAAAGCCGGTTGGCGCGCCCGGGGAACAAGGTGCCGCGTTTCAGCACCTGCACCTTGGCGCCGATTTCGAACATGTCGCCAGCCGGCGCGATATCGAAATCCGCCAGGTCGGCCTGTGCCAGCATATCCTTCGCGGTATCGGAAATCCCGGCTTCCGGCGTGCATTGGTTGATGGACCCGGTCAGCACGAAATCCGCCCCCAACATGAAGGCCGCGGCGATGGCGTCTGGCGTGCCCAGGCCACCGGCCGCCCCGATGCGGACCCGTTGGGTCAGGCCGGTCAAAGCGGCGATCTCATCCCGCAAGCGCCGGAAATGCGGCACCAGGGTGAACGCCACCCGGCGATCCGTATGCCCGCCCGAGTCCGCCTCCGCACAGACATCGTCCGCCAGCGGGATGTGGGCGGCCAGACGGGCTTCGTCCTGCGTGATGCGGCCGGATTGGAGCAGTTCAGCGACGATGGCCGGGTCCGGCGGGGCGAAGAACTGGCGCGCAACTTCCGGTCTGGACAGCTTCGCCATCAGCCGGTTGACCGGCCTGGGGATTCCGTCCGCCACGTGCAGGCCCGCCAGCCGATAATGCACCAGGGCCGGGGTCACGCGGATAAAAGCGGAGGCCTCAATGCTGTGCACATCTTCGGCCAGCAGCAGTTCGGTCAGTTCTTCTTCCTGGGCCGGAAGCAGCGGATTGTGCAGAAAATTGATGCCGAACGGCTGCCCGGGGGCGATGGCCGCCCGAATACGGCGGATCGCGCTCCCAATGCGGTTGATCGGCAGTCCGCCCGCACCGAAAAAGCCCAGAATCCCGGCGCGCGCCAGCCGGATCACCCATTCTTCGGAGGCAATCCCCTTGCCCATGGCCCCGGCAACATAGGCGTGCCTGGTATTGTGGTCGGACCTGAAAGCCGGGTCGCCGAGGATGGGTGAGATATCAAACCGGTCCAAAGTTCGACCCGGGGATGTCACGGTCATATCATTGGCCGCCCGCCCCGATGCCTGACGCAGTCACGATTGGCGCGGCGTACAGGCCCGAAGGACACGGGGGAAACAACGAAATTGCGGCGCGATCGTCGCGCCGCAATTTCAGTCATCCAGGATCGGCTCAGATCGGCCAAGCCTCAATCGTCGTCGTCGTCGTCGTCGTCATCGTCGTCATCGTCACGGTCGAAGAAGCCACCCAAAGAGGGTTCTTCGCGGACAACGACCACGACCGCCTGAGCATTCGCGGACAGAATGCCCTCTTCGCGGAGGCTCAGGATCGCGTCTTCGACCTTGTCCATCAGGCGCCCATGGCCGCGGCGCAAGCGCTTGACCGAACGGCGGCTGTATTCGCCGAGATCGACGACGCAGAGTTCGGCGATGGACGATTGATCAGAGGTTTCAGCGCTGGGCGCGGGGGCTTCAGCAGTTCCGGCCGGAGGCATGTCTCAATCTCCTGTCGTGGGGGAAGGTTAGCGCATTTGGCGGGCAAGCTAGTCGCGGTAAGAGCTGCTAACCCGGGACAGCTTCTTCGGTTTGGCCTTCTTGACCGCGCGGAAGACGTTCTTGGGCATGTCTTTCAGCCAGCCGTCGCGCTTCCTCTCGCTCGACCGCTCGTGACGCGCCATGTATTCGTCGAGAACCCGGCTCTGAAAGTCTACCAGTTTCCGGATGCCGCGCTCCATCGGGCGCAGATCGCGGGAAGACCGCTTGCCGCGCCGTTCGCCTTCGAACGATTCTCGCGAAACGAGATGGCCGCGGTCGTCGCGCTTCAGAACGGTCACCCGCTTGATCGGGTTGCGGTTGTCGTCATCGTCGTCGTCACGGTTGCGATACACCGTGCGCGCCCCACTGCCCGAGGCCCCCGCCTTGATGACGGTGACGCGCCTTATGTCGCGATCCAGCTTGAATGCCATCATCCCTTCCTTTCGGCTCAGAACCCGTCGCACTATAGGCACGGAGGTCAAGATCGGCAACCAGAATTCCGGTCAGACGACCTACTTTCTGTCGGCCTTCAGAAGCTCCCTCACAATCCGGTGGGCCGTGACCAACAGGATGAAACATACCAGCAACACAGTGATCGCCCAGCCTTTGTTCATGTCCGGGAACACGGCGACGATCGCGTCCAAAAAGTCGTTCGCGATATGCTCGGCCATGTCCTCCCGGTGCTGCTTCAGGTATTTGTAACCGAACGCCACGGACGTCAGAAGCAGCCCAATCGCCATGATTTTGGTGACGATCGCCCCGATGCGGGACATCTTGGAAATCGCCGCCTCAAAATTGAACGCCGAGGACCGCAGGACCGGCCCCAGCATCAGGTGATATTCTTCCATCGTCGACAGCATGGACCCGATCCCGCGGGAAATCGTTTGCTTGCGGAACAACTCCGCGATGCCTCGACGCGACGCCTGTTTGAAATATCCCTTCAAGGTCTTGGTGTAATCCAGCCCCGGATGCAAATATTCCAGCGACGCGTCCAACGTCGACAACGTTCGCGCAATCTTCAAAAACTCCCAGGTTTGCTCCGCTCCATACCGAAACATCACCTGGCTCATCTCGGCGGCACCCGTGTTGACGCTGCGCTCCTGGAACGACAACTGCCGGATCTTGGTCTTGCCGCTCCAGGTTCGCACGCAGCGCACCAGCTCCGCCCGCAATTCCGATATTTTCCGCGTCGGGACATGGGAACAAAGGCGCAATTGCAGATCCACCGCCTTGCCGAAATCCTTGTCCGCGAGGGCGCGTTGAATGCCCCGGTAAAGGATCAAAAACTCCCGATCCAGCGACCCCACGCTGCCCAGATCGATCAACACCGCTCGGCTGTCACGCAGCAGAACGATGTTGCCGGGATGCAAATCCGCGTGAAACAGGTTGTTCTCAAACAACTGCCGCATGAACGACACCAGCAGCCGCTTGCCCACCTGGGTCGGGTTGATGTTGTTCACATGCAACCATTCGTCGACACGGTCGGGATCCACAGCACGCGCTCTGATATAATCGCTCATCAGCACGCCGGAAATGCGCTCCATGACGATCACCGAGCTTGTCGAGTATTTTGGATAGGGCCGCGGGATATAGATTTTATGGCCGCGCAGGGACTTGCGCATGCCCTGCATGTTGGCAAGCTCGTAGCGGTAGTCGGTCTCCTCCCGGAAAATCTGCTCGAACTCGTTCACCGCGTCCTTCAGACGAACCTGACGAAACCGACGAAATGCGCTGAGACGATAGGCGGCGAAGCGCAGAATGCGCATGTCCCGCCCCATCTTCTCTCGCACGCCGGGTCGCAGCACCTTCACCACGACATCCACATCGCCGTCCCGCAGCCGAGCCGCATGGACCTGAGACAGCGACGCGGCGGCGAACGGCATCGGATCGAACGCCGAAAACACCTCCTCGATCGATACGCCCAGTTCCTTTTCGATATGCCGCATCGCTTCCGCCGACGAAAACCCGACGGCGCGATGTTGCAGTCGCGCGAGTTCGTCGCAGAGTTCCGCCGGCAGGACATCGCGGCGCAGCGACATCAACTGCCCGACCTTCATCCACAGACCGCCCAGCCTCTCGAACACCAGGCGCAATTCGTGGCCAGTCCGGGTGGGGCTCCGACGCCCGACCAACCGCAATCCGGTCAGCCGAAAAAACAACCCCAGAAACGCGCCGACCACGATGAACGCATCCCAACGGGAGCTGAGCGGCGTATCGACGACCTCGATCGGCGTATGACCCAGCGGGATACCGAGACGGGTCGGTTCCAGATAGGCCCGTTGCATGCGGCTCGCACCCGGAAGCGTAACGACGCGCCGGATCACCTTCTGGCGGGAGACGCGAGGCGCCTGCGCGATCAGCCGAGCGGCGGTGCGTCGGTCGATGGTCAGCACGTTCACGCGCATGTCTCCTGTTCGCGCCTGAGGGATACAACCGGTGCGGACATGTCGTTCGCCAGCACCCGGTGTCCACCTCCCGTCGGTGATTGTGGTTGCCAATCGCCGGGGCGCCTCTGTATCATGACGGTGCCTGTCTGTCGAACCGATGTCACGCTTTCTGATCGTCCATTCTGTGATCTGTCGATTATTGGATTCCGCATGCCTCGTACGATCATGATGTTTTGCGGGCAGGGCGCCCAATATTATCAGATGGGACGCGAACTCCACCAACAGAATGCTGTGTTCCGGCGGGCGATGGACCATTGCGACCAGGTTGCAGGCGACATCGGCGGCAAGACCGTCAGCGGCATCATCTATGGAAAACCCCTGGCCGACACCGAAAATTTCGACCGGCTGACCGAAACCAACGCCGCGCTGCTCGGTGTCAGCTATGCCATCGCGATGACCTTGCTGGAAGCCGGGGCGATGCCCGATCGGCTGCTGGGATATAGCCTGGGCGAAACGATCGCCGCGGTTGTCGGCGGCGTCCTGTCCCTGGAAGACGGCTTCCGGCTGGTGCATGGCCAGGCTCGGCTGTTTGAAGACCTCTCTCCCGCGGGCACCATGGTCGCGGTGCTCGGCGATCCTGCCCGTATCCAGGACAACCGGGAGGTTTTGCGGTTCGGCGAAATCGCCGCGATCAACTCCCCCTTTCACTGTGTGCTGTCGCTGCGGGCAGAGCATCTGACGGCGGTCTGCTCGACGCTGGACCGGCAGGAGATGACCTGGGCGCGCCTGCCGATCCGCTATCCGTTCCATTCGGGCGCCATCGCGGCCTTGGCCGAACCGATGGCGCGGCTGACGGCGGGGTTCCGGTTTGGCCAATCCCGTTGGCCGATCGTGTCGGCATCGTCCGGCGGCGTGGTGCCGCGGTTCGACGGCGCCCATATCTGGCGTGTCATGCGCGATCCGCTAAAATTTCACGACACGATCAGGTCTCTGGCGCAAGAAGGTGAGTGGGTCCTGCTGGAAGCGGGGCCGTCCGGCACCCTGGCGTCCTTCACACGGCAGATCCGGGCGGTCGGGATCACGGCCTGGCCGTCGATCGACCAGTTCGGGCAGAACGGCAAAACCATGCAGCAATTGGTGGCAGCTTTACCATGACTCGGATCATCGTATTTCCCGGCCAAGGGTCGCAGACGGTCGGCATGGGCAAGGACCTGTTCGACCGGTTTCCCGATATCACCGCCATCGCGGATCGCGTCCTGGGCTACTCCCTGAAGGATTTGTGCCTGCGCGATCCGGACCGCCAACTGGGGCGCACGCAGTTCACCCAACCGGCGCTGTTTACCGTGAATGCGCTGTTCTATCGCCGCCACATGGACGAAGGCGGCCCCGAACCCGACTTTGTCGCCGGTCACAGTCTGGGTGAATATAACGCGTTACTTGCGGCCGAGGCATTCGACTTCGAAACCGGCCTGCGCCTGGTGCAGAAGCGGGGGGACCTGATGGGCGCGATTTCCGGCGGCGGCATGGCGGCGGTGCTGGGCATGCCGGCGGCCCGCATCCGGGACGTGATGGCCGACGCCCGCGTTTCCACCGTCGATGTCGCGAATTTCAACTCGATCAGCCAGACGGTGCTGTCCGGCCCCACGGAAGACCTGGAGAAAGCCGGCCCACCGATCGAGGCCGAAGGAGGCCGGGTCATCCCGATCAACGTGAAGACGGCCTTCCATTCCCGCTACATGAATCCGGTGGCCAGGTCGTTCGAGGATTTTCTGTCCACGCAGCGCTTCTCGCCGTTGCTGATCCCGGTGATCTCCAACTTTACCGCGTTGCCCTATCGCGATGACGAAATCGTGAATAATCTGGTTAAACAGATCGACCATTCGGTGCGCTGGGTCGAAACCATCCAATACCTGCTGAATGAACCGACGCCGGAGTTCAAAGAACTGGGCCCGGGGGTGGTGCTGACGCGACTGATCCAGGACATCGAAAAGCATCCGATCCCGGTCAACATCAGCCGCCGCTACTGACCGGCGCATGCGCGCGATCCTGTGCACGCATTGGGCGGAATCCGGCAATCTGACTTATGCCGAACGTCCGTCTCCCGTCCTGACGCCGGGCGGGATCCGGGTCGGCGTGCATGCCGCGGGGGTGAATTTCGCCGATGCCCTGATGATCGCCGGCAAATACCAGGAGAATCCTCCGCTGCCGTTCACCCCGGGGTTCGAGGTCTCTGGCGTGGTCCTGGAAGTCGCCCCGGATGTGAAAGCCTGGCGACCCGGGGATCGCGTTATGGGGATGCTGACCCATGGCGGCTATGCCGAGGAAGTCATCCTGCCGCTGGACCAGACATTCGCGATCCCGCCGTCGCTGGATTTCGCCGCCGCCGCTGGATTTCCGGTGGCCTATGGCACCGCCTTCAGCGCCCTGGCCTGGCGCGCGCGTGTTCGCCCCGGTGACGTCTTGCTGGTGTTCGGCGCGGCGGGGGGTGTCGGACTTGCGGCGACGGCGGTTGGTCGGGCGCTCGGTGCCGAGGTCATCGCCGTCGCATCCGGCGCTGAAAGGCTGGAGGTCGCGGCATCGCACGGGGCGACCCATCTGATCGATCACCGGACGGACGATGTCGCCGCCCGCGTCCGCGACATCACGTGCGGCCGAGGGGTCGATGTCGTTCTGGACCCGGTCGGTGGCGACGCGTTCGAGACCGCGTTGCGCTGCCTGGCCTCGGAAGGGCGCTTGGTTGTCGTCGGGTTTGCCAGCGGGCGGGTGGGGCAGTTGTCCGCCGGCGTGGCCCTGGGCAAAAATATCGACCTGATCGGCTGCTACTGGGGGGCCTATCGCGGCCCGGATGCTCCGCGCGTCCGACGGGCGTATGACGAATTGAGCCGGTGGGTGGAAATGGGCCGCCTGACACCGCATGTCGCCGCAACCCTGCCGCTGGCGCAGGCGGAAACCGCGCTGACCCGCCTGCTGGGGCGCGGTCTGGCGGGGAAGATCGTGCTGGCGACGGGGCGTTAGGCCGACCGGCGGTTTTAGACGAATTCCGGTCCGAGCAGTTGGTGCCCAATCAGACCGGCGGCGTTCCCGATGAACCGGGGGCCGGGACGGCCAGGCCGCCAGATGCTGCCGCAACCTCCGCCGGCCGACGGTCCGCGGCGATCAGCAGGTAGAACGCCGGCAGCACATACAGCGTGAACAACGTGCCGATCGAAATCCCCGAAGCGATCACCAATCCCATGTTGAAGCGCGACGCCGCGCCCGCACCGGACGCCATCAGCAACGGCAACACGCCAAGCACCATGGCGGATGTCGTCATGATGATCGGCCGCAATCGAGTCGCCGCCGCTTTGCAGACCGCTTGGCGCTTATCCATGCCCTGAAGCTGCAACGTGTTGGCAAACTCCACGATCAGGATACCGTGCTTGCTGATCAACCCCATCAGGGTCACCAGCCCGACCTCCGTATAGATGTTCAGCGAAACCCCACCCAGCCCCACATTGATGAAGACCAGCGCCCCGGCGATGGACATCGGCACCGACACCAGGATGATCAGCGGATCGCGGAAACTCTCAAACTGCGCGGTCAGGGCCAGATAGATAATGATCAGCGCGAACGCGAAAATCGTCAGAATCCCCTTGGATTCCGAGATGAACTGCCGCGACGAACCACCATAATCAATCAGATATCCCGCCGGCAGCAGCGGCTTCGCGGCGGTCTTCAACGCCGCCAACGCATCCCCAAGCGCGATGCCGGGCACGGGAACTCCCTGGATGGTGGCCGCATTGAGCTGTCCGAAATGGTTCAGCGATTCCGGGACGGTTTGCGCGGAAATCGACGCGATCGTGGACAGCGCAACCGAATTTCCGTCCGCGGTCCGGACATAATAGTCCAGCAGAGCATCCGGGTTCAGCCGATAACTCTGCCCAACCTGGGGAATGACCTTGTAGGACCGGCCGTCCATGCTGAAATAATTTACGTAAGCCCCGCTCAACATCCAGGTCAGCGCGGTGCCGACGTCGCTCATGCTCAGGCCCAGCATGGCGGTCTTGTCGCGATCGATATTCACCGTGAATTGCGGCTGGTCGATTTTCAGGTCGGACGTGACATAGGCGAACATCCCGGTCTTGTTCGCCGCGGCGACGACGGCCTGGGCCACGACATTGAGCTGTTCGAAGGGGGCCGTGGTGGTAATCACGAACTGCACCGGCAGACCGGACGCACCCGGCAGGGTGGGCGGCTGGAACACGACGACCTGTTCCCCGGCAATTTTTGCGACATCGGTTTGCACCGCGGTCTGCAAGGCGGTGGCATTGCGGGTCCGTTGGTCCCAGGGTTTCAGCACCAGGCCGCCGATCGACGTGCCCGGGACGTCGATCTGAAAGAACTGGTCCACCTCCGGCAAAGTCTTCACCTTGTCGTAAAGCTGCCGGGAGTAAGGCTCCCGCTGCGCCAGGGTCGCGTTCGGAGCACCCGTGGAGGCGGTGATCAGCAGCCCCTGATCCTCCTGCGGCGCCAACTCGCTAGTCGCGCCCGTGTAGAGGAAATAGATGCTTCCCAGGATGATCACGGCGAATGTGTAGGTGACCGGTCGATAGTTCAGACTGCGCTCCAGGCGGCGTTCGTAGCGGTCCCGGCGACGGTCGAACCAGCGGGAGAACGCGTCGCACGCACGCTCGATCCAGGTTTCCTCCTCCGGCACCCGCACGCGCAGCATGCGCGCGCACATCATGGGCGACAGGGTCAGGGCGACGATACCGGACAAGGTGACGGCACCGGCCAGGGTAAAGGCGAATTCGGTGAACAGCGCGCCGGTCAGCCCGGATTGGAAGCCGATGGGCACATAGACCGCGATCAGGACCAGGGTCATCGCGATGATCGGCCCGCCGAGCTCCTGCCCCGCCAGAATCGCCGACTCCATTGGGGTCTTGCCGTCCTCCAGATGCCGGTTGACGTTTTCGACCACGATGATGACGTCATCGACCACCAATCCGATGGCCAGCACCAGCGCCAGCAACGTCAGCAGATTGATGCTGAACCCGAACGCCACCATCATCATGAACGTCCCGATCAGAGAGATCGGGATCGCGATGATCGGGATCGCGACGGACCGCGGAGACCCCAGGAAAACGAAGACCACCAGGGCTACGATCACCAACGCCTCCACCAGCGCGATGATGACTTCGACGAGCGAACTCTCCACGAACCCGCTGGCGTCGTAGATGACGACGGAACTCAACCCCTGCGGCAGGGCATCCTGAATCCCCGGCAGAGCGGCCCGCACCACGCCCAGCACCTGCAACAGATTGGCGCTGGGTGCCAACTGGATCCCGACATAGACGGCACGCTTGCCGTTGAACCAAACCTGGGATTCGTAGTTGTCGGCCCCGAGAGACACGGTCGCGACGTCTTGCAGACGCACGATCGCGCCGTTCGCCTGGCGGATGACCAGATTGCGGAATTCGTCGACCGAATGCAGGCCCGTCGATGCGGACAGCAGCGCCTGCACCATGTTGCCCTGTGTGCCACCCAGCCCGGCAATGTAGTTGTTGCGCGACAAAGCACCGGCGACATCCGCCGCGGTCAGGTTCTGCGCTGCCAGCTTCGCGGGATCCAACCAGGCGCGCAGGGCAAAATTCTGCGATCCCAGCATCTCGGCAAGCTGAATCCCGGCGATCGACTCGATGCGCGGCTTCACGATGCGGACGATGTAGTCCGTGATCTCGTTCGGTTGCAGGATGTCGCTGTAGAAGCCGATATACATGGCATCCACCGTCGTGCTGTTGGCGACCGCGATCGACGGCTGCAACGTGCCGGTGGGCAACTGGTTGATGATCGAATTGACGCGCGTGTTGATGTCGGACAAAGCGGCGCGCGAGTTGTAGTTCAACCGCAAATACACCGTGATCGTGCTGATCCCGCTGCCGCTGGAGGACGTCATGTAGTCGATGCCGTCCACCTGGGAGATCGCCTGCTCGATCGGTGTGGTGATGAACCCGGCGACGGTCGCCGCATCCGCCCCGAAATAAATCGTCGTGACCGTGACCACGGCGCTTTCGGTTTGCGGGTATTGCTGGACCGGCAGCGACGTGATGGCCCGCAGGCCCAGCACGACGATGGCAAGGCTGACGACAATGGCCAGGACGGGCCGGCGGACGAAGATCTCGACCAGATGCATGACCTGTCCCGCCTATCTCACAGGCAGCGTCGGAGTGGCACTGCTGCTCGGCTGCACCGTGTTGTCGATCACCACGGCCGCTCCGTTGCGCAGCTTGATCTGCCCGGCGGTGACAATGGTCTGACCCTCCGTGATGCCGCTCAGGACAGCGATCTGGTCGCCCCGAGTCGCGCCTGTCTTGATGAATGTCTGGTGCACGGACAGCTTCGGCTTGCCCGCGGCGTCCTTGCCCTGGTCGTCCACGACGTAGACCGTGCTGCCATAGGCGTTGAAGGTGATCGCCGCCTGGGAAATGGTCAGTTGGGATTGCGGCGCCCCGGTCGAAACCTCCACGGTCGCATACATGCCCGGCAGCAGATTGCGCTTCGGGTTGGCGATGGCCGCTCGCACCAGCACGTTCCGCGTGCCCGTATCCACCTTCGCGTTGATGGCGGCGATGGACCCGGCGAATATCTGGCCGGGAAACGCGTCGACCGCCACCGCAACCGGCTGGCGCACGGCGAGTTGGCCGAGCGCCTGCTGTGGCATGGAAAAGTCGACGAACATGGGGTCGAGCGCCTGCAAGGTCACGACGGCGGTGCCGGGATTGAGATACTGGCCCGTATCGACCTGGCGGATCCCGAGCCGGCCGGCGAAGGGCGCGCGGACCACTTTTTCGTCCAGCAGGGCCTGCTGGGCTTCCACCTGCGCCCGGGCCGACTTCAGATTGGCAAGATCGGCATCGACGGTCGCCTGGCTGACCACCTTGTCCCTGAGCTGGCGCAGGTCGCGCTGGTAGGTGATCTCGGCCAGATCGGCCATCGCCTGCAATTGCTTCAAGCGGCTGAGCCCGTCGTTGACCTGAAGTTGCAGCAGGACGGTGCCGGCGGCGACATCCTGTCCGGAGTCGAAGGTGATGGTTTCGACGATGCCCGGGATTTCGGGGGACACATCGACGCCCTGGCTGGCCCGCAATGTGCCGACCGCCTTCAGCATCGGCTGCCAGGACTGCGGAGCCACCTTGGTCGCCGAAACGGTCTGCGGGGCCGCGGCGTAGTCGGACAATGCCTTGGCGATCAGGTTGGTTTTCAGGACCTGAAACCCATACACGCTGCCCAGCACCAGACCGACCGCGAACAACATGATGATCATGCGCTTTATCATGCGGTCAGCCTTCTTGCGGTGGCGGGGCGGGCGGACGGTTCCACCAGCCGCCGCCCAGGGCCTGGTAGAGCGCGGCGGTGTCCGCATAACGGTTGGCCCGTGCCTGGATCAGCGCGATCTGCGCCTGCGCATGGGCATTCTGCGCATTGAGCAACGCCAGGAACGAGGTTCCGCCGGCTCTGAACTGCGCTTCGGTGATCGTCAGGTTGCTGGCCGCGGCGCGCTCCGCCGCGTATTGGGCGGCCACGGCATCGGCATCGATCTGCAACGTGTTCAAGGCATCGGCGACGTTCTGGAAGGCGCCGAGCACGGTGGCGCGATATTGGGCCGCGGCGGCTTCCAGTCCGGCATCGGCGCCGCGCCGCTGGTGCAGCAGCTTGCCACCCTGAAACAACGGCTGCGACAGGCTGGCGCCGTAATCCCAGATGATGGAGCCCGGCTGCATCAGGTTCCCCAACGTTAGCCTGCCGTAACTGCCGCTGAGCGATATTTGCGGCAGCATGTTGGAGATCGCCACGCCGACCTGAGCGGTGGCGGCGCGTAACTGGGCAGCCGCGGACCGGATATCGGGCCGCTGATCCAGCAAGGCCGAGGGCAGGCTGACCGGCAATTCCTCTGGCAGGCTCAATTCTTCCAGATCGAATTTCGGCAAGGAGGTGTCATTGGGAAACCGCCCGGCCAACAGGTTCAACTGATCGCGCAACTGCGCCAGATTGCGCCGCAGCGGCGGCAACCCGGCCTCGGCCTGAGCCAGGGCCGCGGCCTGTGTCGTGACATCCGATCCGGATGCACCGCCCAGGTCGAACTGGCGCTGGACCAGCCGAAGGATGCGTCGCTTGCTCTCGACGATCTTCTCGGTCTCGACAATCTGTCGCCGTAACGATGCCTCCTGGATGGCGGTCACGACGATGTTCGAGCTGATCGTGAGATACGATGCTTCAAGCTGGAAACGCTGATAATCCGCCTGGGCTTCCGCGGCCTCGATCTGCCGGCGCGTGCCGCCGAATACATCGAGCGGATAGGACACGCTGAGCATGGCGGTGCTGAGGGTAAAGACCTCGGTATAGGTTTGCCCGATCGAAGCCGCGGAAAATCCGACGGTCGTTTGCGACGCCCGGGCACTGAGCGAAGGAAACATCCCGCTGCGAGACGCGCGGGCATTCTCCTGGGCCTGGCGCAGGGTCGCCTTCGCGGCATCCACATTCGGATTGGCGGCCAGTGCTTGAGCGATCAGGTCGCTGAGCGGTTTGGAGCGAAAGACCGTCCACCAATCGTTGGGAATATCGCGCCCTTCCACGAACCCTTGCGCGGCGCCGCCCGGGGTGTTGGTCGCGGCGGTTCGCGCAGGCAGGGGCGAACTGGTGAAGCCCGCCTTTTCCGGCAATTCAGGCGCCTTGTAGTCAGGCCCAACCGCGCAGGCCGCGACGCTCAACACGCCGACGCAGGCCAATGTGCGGCGGAAGGCGCCACGCCGTTCCGAGGGTCGGTATGCGTCCGCGGCCTGGCCCGGAGAGCAGCGCGCAATAATGACGGCTGCATCCGGTGTTGAGCACGGGCCTCTCCACGTCATCGCGGGTGGAGACCCGCCATCCACGACTTGCGGTGTTGATGTCAGCAAAGTCGTGGATGGCCTGCCTGCGCAGGCCATGACGGGGTTTGCATCCCCCGCGCCAAATGTCGCAGGGCTTATCGCGCCTCGCCTAACCCTGTCCGGAATGCGGTGGGCCGATCCGCGGCGGAGATCAGGATGTGCCATGCAATCTCCGCCGCTTGAACGTCACGCGCGCGACGGGACCTGAACATAGGCCTCGCCCTCAATGACCAGTTCGTCGCCGACCATGCAGGTTGTCTTCAAGGTGGCGCGCTTTTTCTCGGGATGGAGCGAAATCACCTCCACCGTCGCCCGGACCGTATCGCCGATCCGCACCGGCCCCACAAACCGCAGGCTCTGGCGCATGTAGATGGCGCCAGGGCCAGGCAGGCGGGTGCCGAGCAGGGCGGAGATCAGGGATGCGGAGAGCATGCCGTGGGCGATGCGTTCACCGAAGATCGATTGCTTCGCGGCCTCGGCATCGACATGGATGGGATTGGTATCCAGGCTGACGGCCGCGAACATCAGGATATCGGCCTCGGAGATCGTCTTACCGAGACTGGCGCGCTGACCGATCTGGAGGTCCTCGAAAAAGAAACCCGTATCCATCACCCTTGCCCACCCGCTGTCGTATGCTTTATGGCGGAAGACGGGAGACGGGGCAACAACCCCGTTGCCCTTGACTGTTACAATCCGATCGACATCTCTGACAGGAGCGTTTCCAGCGACACGTCCCGGTAGGCGACCGCCGTTACCCGTTCACCGTCCCGCCACCCCAGCGCGAGCAGGTGGTCTCCGACCTGGCGCTGTTCGAACCGCCAGGCACGCGGATCGCCGAGCGCGGGATCGTGGAACAGGATGCGGAGGGGATCGAAGGCGAAAGCGAAGTCGTGCAGGGGCTGCGCCAGACCAAGCCCTGTCGCCTTGATGTAGGCCTCCTTCAACGTCCACAGGCGCAAGAAGCCCAACGGCTGTTCCGCCCGTGGAAGACCGGTGAGCCAGCGTTCCTCTTCGGGCGCGAAATAGGTGCGAGCCAGATCCAGGGGCGCCTTGCGTCCGACCGGCTCGACATCGACGCCCAGTTCCAGATCGTCGCTGATGGCGCAGGCGACCAACCCATCGCAATGGGAGATGTTGAAGTGCGGGCCAAGCCCGGGGCCAACGGCGGGCGTGACGACCCTGGGCTTGCCGCGGGACGGGGCCTCGAACGTCCAGCTTCGCGGCGGCGCGCCAGCCATCGCCGACAGCATCAGGCGTTTCAGCGCATGGGCGGCGATGTGCTGGCGCCGATGCCGCTCGAACACGAACCGGGCCGCCCGGTCGCGTTCGGCGGTGTCGAGCAGATCGAGCAGGCGCGGCCACAACGCCTCCTCGATCGTCGCCAGCGCGACCGTCCATGCGGCAATCCGATGTGTCGTGGCCATGGCCCTGCGTGAGTTCCGATCCGATCAGATGGCGATGGCGCCGCCATCCACGTGAAGTTCGGAGCCGGTCATGTATGACGATTCATCCGACGCCAAAAACAGCACCGCATACCCAACCTCATCCACCCTCCCCGCTCGGCGCATCGGCACCACGCTCAAACGGCGTTCGCGGGTGGCCGGATCGGCCGTCCGACCCGAGGTGAGCATCGCCGGCATCATGCCGGGGTGGACGGAATTGGCGCGGATATTGTCCCGCGCGTGCTGCACCGCGACGGATTTGGTCATCAGCCGCACCGCCGCCTTGGAGGCGTTGTAGGCCATGTGGATCCCCTCGCTGCCGATAATGCCGGCCACCGAGGACAGATTGACGATGGACCCGCCGCCGCCCGCGATCATGGCCGGAATGGCGTGCTTGATGCCCAGGAACACGCCGGTCGCGTTGATCGCCATGATACGATGCCAGGCATCGGTACTGTAAAGGTCCTGTTCGGCGCTGCCGGATACGCCTGCATTGTTCACCAGCACGTTCAGCTTGCCGAAATGGGCCAAGGTGGCGGCAACGGCGACTTGCCAGCTTTCTTCGTCGGTCACGTCCAACGGCACGAAGTGGGCGGCCGCGCCGATCGAATCGGCCACCTGCCGGCCTTCGTGTTCCAGACGATCCGCGATGACGACGTTCGCGCCTTCCGCGGCGAACATACGCGCGGTCGCGGCACCCATGCCCGATGCCGCGCCGCTGATGATGGCGACTTTCCCCGCAAGTCTCATGGCTGTTTCCCCCTCTGTCGATTTTGGTGACACGAGGTTGCCATAGCGGGGGACCGGGCGGAAGCGGAGCGCGCCTGTTTCGTCAACATCCACCATCCAGGCCAGGAACGAGTCCGCTTGGCCGGAACGCTTGCATCAAGTCACGCGCGAAAATCAACGCTCCATTTGGTGCGGAGAACGGTTCTGTCCACCTCATGGCGGGTGCGGCGTCGCGGTCCGCGACTGGCTGCGTTGATCTCGGCCAGATCGGGGATAGCCTGCCCGCGCGGGCAATGGTCGTAGGGCCGGTCGCCCGCCAAATCGAGCGGTTACCGCGGCGCGTTAGCCTGCCGCATAGCCGCGATGGGCCTTGGCAACCGCTTCCAGACGCCCGCTGGCGCCGACGGAACGATAAATCGCCGCAAGATGAACTTTTACCGTCCCGACGCCCAGGTTGAGCCGGCGGGCGATGGTCTTGGTGGCGCATCCCTCGGTGAGGAGGAGAAATACTTCGCGCTGGCGCTCGGTCAGGCCCGAGATGGCGTCCCGGTCATGGGCGACGGTCGCGGCGGCAACGGGCATGGGGAAGGCGGGCCTGTGGGAGTCGGCCTGGTGGGCGACCGGGATAACCTGCATGGCGCCAGTCAAAGAGGCCGGTGCGAAGACGCCCCCCGCCAGGATCGTTTCCACCGCGATCAGCAACTGGGTGGGATTGGCCGTGCGCGGGACATAACCGCGGGCTCCGGCGGACAGCACGGCCAGGATGGAGGTTCTTTCGTCGCTTTCGGCCAGGCCGATAAACCGATGGTTCGGATAGGTCGCATGCAGGTCAGCCAATCCTGCGACGCCACCGAGTTCCGGGATGTGCAGATCCACGATCAGGATGGACGCGGGCGACTCGCTTGCCTGCTGATGGAAATCGGCCAGGTCGTTCAGCACGACGCAGCGCCAGTTCGGGCGCGCCATCTGCAGTAAAGACACGATACCCTGACAATACATTGCTTGCCCGTCGAGTATGAACAGGTCCATTTGCAGGATTGATTCGCCCATGGCCTTTGTCTTCCTGTACTGATGTCCGGTCGCGGGTCTTTTTTGACCCTTTGCTTCTGTCTTTCGAATACCGAAACGGCTGCATCGTTGAACACAGCCCGTGTTCAGAATTTTTACTTTCCCTGTCATGACCGGCCTCGCGGGGAAGGAACGCGAAGCCGGCCTGACACCAGCGTCTCTCGACGCATGCAAGGCGTGGGGATCACCTTGTGAGACTCGTATCCCACGCTCACTTTCGCGGTTCAAGTTTCAATATACTGCAAATGGACATATTTTGACACGATCGAAGGTGGACGGGAACGTCACGGGAACATCGTGGAGATTCTCCGTCGTGCTTCGACCGGAAATGGCACGTTACAGAGCATGCCTTTCGCGAATTACTACTCAAAGTTGAAATGCGCGGAATTTCATGCCGGCAAACTCTCACGCGCGAGGCCCCGGCCGGCCGGCCCAACCGCACCCAACACTGCCCGCCGACACACCCGCTGGCGCGCGTCCGCCTTATACCAACCGATCGAGCCAGCGACCCATGGCGACAACGGAAGCTGTCATTGCGAGCGCAGCGAAGCAATCCAGGCCAACCAACAGGATCGACAGTGCCAGGACCATGGATTGCCTCGCTGCGCTCACAATGAGAGCGGCCACCCATAGGTCAGTGGTTGGGGCGGTCTGGTATTACCCATCCCGCGTCCGGATCACGCTTGACCCAGCCAGGTCAGCGCTGGCGCAACTGCTCGACCAGGGAATCCAACTGAGCGAGGTCGCTGAACCAGATCGTCAGCTTCCCACTGCCGCCCGGCTTGACCGCGATCTCCACCCGCTGGCCCAGCCGATGCGACAAATCCCGTTGCAGGTCGAGCGTATCCGGGTCGACGGGTTCCGTGTCGGGGGCCGTGCGGGGCTTGGCGCCGCGCGCCGCGATCGCCTCCACCTGCCGGACCGACAGGCCCTTGGCAATGACCTGTTCCGCGATGGGCAACGGATCGGGATGGGTCAACAACGCCCTGGCATGCCCAGCCGACAAGGCGCCGGTATGGACATATTCCTTCAGTTTCGGAGGCAGTCCCAGCAGGCGCAACGTGTTCGTGACATGGCTGCGGGACTTGCTGACCGCATACCCAACCGCTTCCTGCGACAGAGAAAATTCGGTCACCAAACGCTGATACCCCTCCGCCTCATCCAGGGCATTCAGGTTCTCGCGCTGCAGGTTCTCGACCAGGGCGATGATCGCGGCCTCGCTGTCCGTCATTTCCCGCACCACGGCGGGGATTTCATGCAATCCGGCCAGGGCGCTGGCCCGCCAGCGCCGTTCGCCGGCGACGATTTCGTAACGATCCGGGTGGTCTGGCTTGGGGCGCACCATGATCGGTTGCAGCAGGCCCTGGGTGCGGATCGATTCCGTCAGTTCCTCCAACTGCGCCGGTTCCATCATGCCGCGCGGCTGAAAGGGGTTCGGCTCCAGCAGATCGATGGGGATGACCCTGACATTCGACGTGGACGTCTGCTCGGCCGCCTGCATCTCACCCATCAACGTCGCCAGGCCACGGCCCAGTCGCATGCTTTTGGCTGGTTTCATCGGTTCATGTCCGCCCTGCTATGCCCTTCCGCCGCGCCTCGGCCTGCACCGCCGACCACGCTGTCGGCTCCGCCCCCCGTTGCGCCCCCCGTTGCGCCCCCCGCCGCGCCCGCTCGCCCGCATCGCTTCAGGAATTCACCCGCCAACCGCACATAGGCCTGCGCCCCTGTCGACCTCAAATCATACGTCAGCACAGGCTTCCCGTGGCTCGGCGCCTCCGAGACCCGGACATTCCGAGGGATATATGTCTCGTACACCCATTCCCCGAAGAAATCGCGCACGTCCTTGGTGATCTGTTCCGACATGCTGTTCCGGTTGTCGACCATCGTCAGAAGAATCCCGTGCAGATGGAGCGACGGGTTGAACCGCCGCCGGACGGTTTCGATCGTTTGCATCAATCCGCTGATGCCTTCCAACGCATAGAACTCGCATTGCAACGGGATCAGCACCTCATCCGCGGCGACCAGCGCGTTCAATGTCAGCAACCCCAGGCTCGGTGGGCAGTCGATCAGAATGTGGCGGAACCGCCCATCCACCCGCCACAGGCTCAAGGCCCGCCGCAGACGAAACTCCCGTCGCACCAGGGGAACCAGTTCCACCTCGGCGCCGACCAGTTCAATTCCCGCCGGCAAGATGAACAGGCCCGGAATCGCGGTCGGCATGGGTGTGTCGAGGCGCGGTTGCTCCTCGGTCAAAAGCTGGTAGCTGCCGTGGCCCCGGTCGGACCGCGCGATACCGAGGCCCGTGGATGCGTTGCCCTGCGGATCGAGATCGATCAGCAACACGGATTGTCCGGTGGCGGCGATGGCGGTTGCCAGGTTGATGGCGGTTGTCGTCTTGCCCACCCCGCCCTTCTGGTTGGACACCACGGTGATCTGCGTCGAAGGCCGATGGGTCACGCGGCTTGCAACGCCCGGGATTGCAGCGTCCGGGGTTGCAGCGTCCGGGATTGAAGCGTCCGGGGTTGCAGTGCCGGGCGTCGCACCGACGGGTGCTGCAACGACGGAGGCGGCAGCACCTGGGCTGGCGGAACGGTCGATCACGGTCTCCTGACTTTCCCTGAGTTCGGCAGAGTCGAGCGACTCGGCGATGATGCAGCGCCCCTCGGCAACGCGCGATCCTAGAGCAGGATCAGGCAGAGCGGAACGTAACCGCGTGTGAATCACACGATCACACAAAGATCTAGCGGTCCCTATCGTTGATTTCGCAGGGATCGTGGCTCGGCTCTCTCTCGCCGCCATGGTGGGAGCAGGCCCTCCATCGACGGTTTCTACCCTGTCAACGGCCGCAAGTCGTGGATGGCCTGCCTACGCCCGCCATGACGCGGAGAGGCCGACAATCCAATCCCCGCATTCTGAACGACGCGGCCCGCCAGAGCGGTTTTTCGTTTCCCGTCAGCGTAGGACCGCCCTGACGTGACGGGGGGCCACGAAATCGGCTTCGACATCTGTGTCGGCCACCGCATACCACGACGGCATACCGTGACCATGGCGTCCAACCGCCTATTTCCCTGCCCAAGCACCGCCGCTATAGGTCGATCCGCTGTTCCAATCCGCTGTTCCAATCCGCTGTTTCAGTCCGCAGGACCCATAGCATGGCCGATTTCGTCATCCCGCCTCCCGCCATTGTATCCGTCCCCGTCGCCGGCGGTGGCGCGTTTCCCGTTCGCCGCGTGTTTTGTGTCGGGCGCAACTACGCCGAACACGCGCGGGAAATGGGCAGCGACCCAGATCGGGAGCCGCCGTTCTTCTTCATGAAACCGGCCGACGCCCTGCTGCTGAACGACGCCGACATGCCCTATCCGCCGCAAAGCAAGGACCTGCATCACGAGATGGAATTGGTCGTGGCCATCGCGGAAGGCGGCGTGAACATTGCCGAAGCCGACGCGCTCCGCCATGTCTGGGGCTACGCCGCGGGTTTGGACATGACTCGCCGGGACTTGCAGAACGCCGCGAAGAAGGAAGGCAAACCCTGGGACATGGGCAAGGGGTTCGACCACTCCGCGCCGATCGGCCTGATGGTTCCCGCCGCGAAGGTGGGACACCCGGCCGGCGGCCTGATCGAATTGAAGGTGAACGGCAAGGTTCGCCAAACCTCCGATCTGTCCAAGATGATCTGGAATGTGCCGGAAACCATCGCCTATCTGTCCGGCCTGGTGCGTCTGGCGCCGGGCGACCTGATCTACACCGGCACGCCCGAAGGTGTGGCCGCCGTGCAGCGCGGCGACCTGCTGGAAGGCAGCGTGCAGGGGGTCGGCACCGTTCGGACCCGGATCGTCTGATGCCCGAATTGCGGATCGCGACCTGGAACATCAACTCGCTGCGGTTGCGCCTGGGCCTGCTGAAGGAACTGGCCGACACGCTCCATCCCGATGTGATTTGCCTGCAGGAAACCAAGGTTCCGGACGAATTGTTTCCCCGCGACGCGCCAGGGGAACTCGGCTACCCGCACGTGCTGTTCCGGGGCATGAAGGGCTATAATGGGGTTGCGATCCTGTCGCGTGCCCCGTTGACCGCGCTCGACATCGCGCCTGACTGGTGCGGCAAGGGCGATTGCCGCCACATCGCGGGGCTGGTGGAAACACCCAGCGGGCCGGTCGAACTGCATAATTTTTATGTGCCGGCGGGGGGAGACGTCCCCGACCGTGTGCAAAACGTGAAATACGGCCACAAGCTGGATTTCATCGCCGAGGCGCGGAACTGGTTCGCCGCCCGCACCGGGCTTTCCCGCGCGGTTGTGGTGGGCGATCTGAACATCGCGCCGCTGGAACACGACGTCTGGAGCCACAAGCAGTTGCTGGATGTCGTCAGCCATACGCCCGCCGAAACCGCGGGGCTGAACGCCTGGCTGGACACGGGCTTCGTCGACGCGGTCCGCCATTTCGTGCCGGACGATCAGAAGCTGTACACATGGTGGTCGTATCGGAACAAGGACTGGCGCGCATCCGACCGTGGCCGGCGCCTGGACCATGTCTGGGTCACGCCCGATCTCAAAGACGCCCTGAAGGGGCATACGATCCTGCGGGATGCACGAGACTGGGTGAAAGGCTCGGATCACGTGCCGGTCTGCGTGGCACTGGACCTTTAGAGGCGGCAGCAGTTCTCAATGCGGACGAATCGCAATCTCAATTCCCGTCCGGCGATGAGCGATAGGCGAGTGTTCGCTGAGTCCGATCCGCCACAGGTCAAAGACAATCGTCCTGCCCGCCCAGGGAGTGGATTTGCAAACCGGCCGATCT
>CAMATI010000002.1 GCA_945861095.1 Asaia bogorensis
CGATCATCGCACCACTTGACCATTACGTCAGAGCGCGGCTCCGTCCTGCCTGAGTGGCAGGTGCACCGAAAGTCGCGGAGCGCTGCCGATAGGATCAACCGGCTTGGGGAACCCAAGACCGGCGTGCCCACGGTTTTGCCCCTATTACTCGCCGACGCGGTATGGGCAACGATCGCGTCTAGCTCATCCGTTGCGAAGGGTATATCGCGCTCCTTGATGTCGTCGACCCGCAGGGCGGCAATCTCCGCCTTGGCGCTGGCGATGGTGCGTCCCAGCTCCTCGACCTCGGTCAGCAGTGACGTTTCCTTTGCGGACAGATCGCCGCTCATTGTTGTCAACACGGCGCGTACAACCTCCGCAATGGCATCCGTATCCTGAGCCGGTTGCCGGATCCTGACCTCCGCCAACCGCTCGGCCAGCGCCTCTTCCCCAAACATACCTGGTTTGGGTCCTATCTGGTGCCTTCTGGCCTCATGCATGGCCGAGGACCTTTTCGATCTTGTCTTTCAAAGTCTCCGCGTTGAACGGTTTGACGATATAGTTCGACACGCCGGCCTGCTTGGCGGCGACCACGTTTTCGGTCTTGCTTTCGGCCGTGATCATGATGAAAGGCATCTGCTTCAACTTGGCATCGGCCCGGACTTCCTGCAGCAGCTGCAGGCCGGTCATCGGCGCCATGTTCCAGTCGCTGATCACCAGACCGAAATTGCCGGACCTCAGCTTGGACAATGCCTCCGCCCCATCCGTCGCTTCCTCGACATTGTTGAACTCGATCTGCTTCAGAAGATTGCGGATGATCCGCAGCATCGTCTTGTAATCGTCCACGATCAGCACGTTCATGGATTTGTCGATCGCCATATCCCATTATCCTTTCGCTTGGTGGTGTGCGGTATTCAGCCGCCCGCGGTCGCTGGCCTGGCAGGTTCGGCCCGTGGGCGGGGTGGGGTGTTCGATCCAGCGGCCGGTGCGTTGGGCGCGCCGCCGGGCGCCCCGGTCGATGGACCAGGGTCCCGCTGGGTTCGCAGCTTTGCCAACTCCGAGGTCAGATCCCGCGCCTTGTCGGGGTTCATCGCCGACAGGATCAGAGCTGCCTTGCCGTTTTTCATTCGGTCCATGACCTGCAACAGGACCGGCATCTGCAAGTCGTTGAAGATCGTGGCCGCATCGCGCGGCTTCATGGTTTCATACAAGCGGACCAGGCCTTGCCAACTGGCATCGTCCCGCTGCTGACGCGCGGCCTCCAGTGTTTCAAGTCGTTTCTGCAAACCCTGTAGTTCAGCGACCCGAGCCGATAGCTTCTGTTCGGCGGCGGCCAGCATGGATTCCCGGGAGGCCACTGTCTGCTCCCGGGAGTCCAGGAGCTGACGGCGTTCTCGCAGTTCCAGCAGCACGGCCCGTTCGCTTTCGGGTATTGCCGCAACCGCTGGCGGGGCATCCGGTCCGCCCGAACCTTGCGACCCGGTCGATTGCACGTCGCCAGACTTGATGGGGCCGGTCCCCTGCGTGCTTGCGGGAGCGGCGCCCGCGGATGCCGGGGCGCCGGCCGGATTAGGCGTCGCCTTGGCCGTCGGTTCGCTCTTAGCCGGTGCGCTTGCTGACGGCGCCGCCGCCATCGCGGTTCGCACCAGGGACACCGATTTCATCGCGAGCAGGCCGCCCAACAGCGCAATCGTCATCGGGAGCAGTCTCGGCACGCCGACATGGAGTTTCATCGGGCCATCCTCAGTGCCTTCAGCAGGTCCCGCTCCGCTTGGCTGCGGACCCGTGGCTCAACCGGATCCGGCCGCGTGGGTTCGGCCGGATCCGCCGCGGTCGGAAGAAACATCCCGGATGGCGGACGTGTGCCAGTCTCGTTCACCAGTGGCCGAGCGGAGCGGACGAGAGAGTCCATGCGATCGGCGAGTCGTTCGCCGCGCTCCATCAGAAATGCCAGATCATCTTTCAAAGCGGTCGCTGCCTCGGCCTGACGGGCGATCTGCCGTCCGGCACCGTCGGCGGTCGCGCGCAGTCGCTCGATGCCGTTCTCGGCCTGCGTCGTGCTGGCATTGAAGCCCGCGACCAACGCCTCCAGCGTCGCGCGGTCGCGCTTCAGCACCCCCAATGCGCGCTCCAACCGCACCGCATGGAACAGCGTTGCTGCCAGCATTGCGACCAGAATGAGTTCGATAATCCATTCCATGACAAACATTCTGCGCCGAGGTCGTTAACAACAGCTTAGCGGAATCATGATCGGTCTCCGGCCTGCACCCGCGGCACCTCGCGCTCGATCCGAACGGCGACGTGGCTCTTGCGGCGACCGACCCGTCCCTCGAACAGAACGACGGATCCGCAGCGGATCTGCACCGGTGCGCCGGGCCCGGTGTTCAGGACGATCCGCATGCCGGGCTGCAATGCGACGATATCGCCCAGGCGCAGGGTCTGTTCGTCCAGCACCACGTCCAGTTCGACGTCGGTGTTCCAAAGCTCTTCGGCCAGATGGGTTTCCCAGATCGAATCTCGGCCGAATTTTTCGCCCATGAACTGCTGCAACAGCAATTCGCGCACCGGTTCCAAGGTTGCATAGGGCAGCAGCAGTTCCAGCTTGCCGCCGCGATCTTCCATGTCGATGCGCAGGCGAGCCAGCACCGCGGCATTGGACAACCGGCTGATGGTGGCGAAGCGGGGGTTCACTTCCAGTCGTTCGAACCGGAACGTCACCGGGCACAGCGGATCGAAGCTCGCGGACAGATCGGCCAGCACCACGTGAATCAGGCGCTCCACCAGGGTGCGTTCGATGGTCGTGTAAGGTCGGCCCTCGATCCGCATCGCCGCGGTGCCGCGCCGACCGCCCAGCAGCACGTCGACGATCGAGTAGATCATCGCGCTGTCGACCACCATCAGTCCGTAGTTGTCCCACTCCTCCGCCTTGAACACGGCGAGCATCGCCGGCAGCGGGATCGAATTCAGATAGTCGCCGAACCGTAAGCTGAGGATGTTGTCGATCCCGACTTCGACATTGTCCGAGGTGAAGTTCCGCAAACTGGTGGACATGATGCGCACCAGCCGATCGAAGACGATCTCCAGCATCGGCAGACGCTCGTATGACACGAGGCCGGAACTGATGATCTTCTGCATCCCGGTGCGGGCTTCGCCGCCGGCGGGCCCGTCGTCGAAACCGAGCAGACTGTCGATTTCCGCCTGGTTGAGCACGCGGGCGGGCAGCGCCGGTGTTTCGCCGTTCTCGCCCGGTTCGGTTTCCGCCCCCCAGGCGGCCGCGAGGTCTTCCTCGGACTGCTCCTCGGAGCCGCTCATTGAATCAACATCTGAGTGAAGAGGACGTCGCTGACCTTGGCAGGCGCGGCGGCGGTGTTGGCGCGGGCGATCAGTTCCTCCCGCAGACGATAGGTGCCGGCGGACCCTCGCAGCTCTTCTGGCCGCATTTCGCGCATATAGGTTTGCATCATATCCTGCAGCCGCGGCATCACCGCGCGCACCTTGTCGACGTCATCGGGTTTGGGAATTTCAAGGCGTGCGACGATCTTGATGTAGCTGGGCCGCTGCGGATTGCCGTTAAGATTGGCGACCAGTTCAGGCAGATCGAGGTAGCTGGGTGGGACCGGCTTCGCCACGGCGTCTTTTTGCGGGTCCTCCTTCTTCATGCCCAACATCCCGGGCAGGATGCCGGTGAACCACAGGCCGGCGCCGATCCCCAGCAGCAGCACCACGCCGCCAACCAGGATCAGCAACTTTCCCTTGCCGGATTTCTTTTCCGGAGTGGCATCCCCGTCAGCGGCGGGGGTTTCGGTGGCGGGTGGTGCCGAGCTCATGGGGGTGAACGTGGCAGACGTGTATTAACGAAGGGTTGTTGGTACGGGATGAATCTGCATACCGGGCAAATTGTGCCGGGGCGCCGGGGGTGGGTGCGATCCCCCTCGCGGGCGGCGATTCCAGGTCGGAGGCCGCTTAGAGCCGCGGTTTACGGGCAACGGCCAACTGGCACGCAGGTTGCGGTGTTCCGGTCGAAACGCAACCGACCGGACCGAATGACCATGGATCTTCCAAGCTCTATCGCCGCCTCTCGCCTTATCGCGCAGCAGCGGGCCATTGAGGTAACCGCCGGGAACCTGGCCAACACCAACACGCCAGGGTTCCGGACGGTTCGTCTGCATTTTAGCGACTGGCTCAGCAGGCAGACCAATGCGGACGTGCCGCCCGGAGGCCGCGTTGTCGCTTATACCCAGGATCGTGCCACCTGGCGGGAAACCGAGCCCGGCAGTCTGACCAGCACCGGCAATCCGTTCGACCTGGCATTGACCGGGGATGGCTATTTCACGGTGGATACCAAACGCGGGCCGCGGTTGACGCGCGACGGACGGTTCACACCGACAGTAGACGGGCGACTGACCGATGCCTCCGGCAACCCGGTGCTGGACAGTGCCGGGCGACCGATCCAACTCGCACCGAACGACATCAATGTCAGCATCGCGGGCGACGGCACGATTTCCGGCATCAACGGCCAGATTGGCAAGATCGGGGTCGTGAAACCGGACGACCCGATGCAGCTCAAGGCCGAAGGCGGCACCCTGTTCGAGTCCCGGTCCCCGACGTCCCTGGTTAACGCGCCCGGAGTGGTGCAGGGGATGGTCGAAGGTTCCAACGTGCAGCCGGTTCTCGAATTGACGCGGATGATGAACGAACACCGCCAGTTCGAGTTCGTTACTCAATTCATCCAGGCGGAGGCGGATCGGCAGAAGAGCGCAATCGACAAGATTCTCAGCCCGAACAACCGCTGATCCAGATCGATTTAAAGAGAGGACACCGATGCGCTCGCTCGATATCGCCGGCACCGGGATGCAGGCACAGCAGACCAACGTCGAAGTCATTTCCAACAACCTGGCGAACATGACCACCACCGGCTACAAACGTCGGCGAGCGGAGTTCCAGGATCTGATCTATCAGAACCTGCGCCGCGTCGGATCGAACAGTTCCGATACCGGCAGCGTGGTGCCGGCGGGGGCACAGGTTGGCCTGGGCGTGAAGACCGCGGCGATCTACCGGATCAACGAGCAGGGCAACCTGCAGCAGACATCAAACACCCTCGATATGGCCATCCAGGGCAATGGCTATTTCCAGGTGACCTTGCCGAGCGGCGATACCGCGTTCACGCGGGATGGGACGTTCGGGTTGTCTCCGGACGGCACGATCGTGACCGCCGATGGCTACACCGTGCAGCCGGGCTTGCAGATCCCGCCTGGTGCGACGGGTGTCACGGTCAATACCTCTGGCCAGGTGCAGGTGACACTCAGCGGCCAGACCGCCCCGGTGACCATTGGGCAGTTCCAGTTGGCCGTCTTTCCCAATGAAGGCGGCCTGGAGGCGCAGGGCGACAATCTGTTGACTCAAACCGCCGCCTCGGGCGCGCCGGTGGCCGGCAACCCCGCCTCTGCCGGGTTCGGATCGGTGATGCAAGGGTTCATCGAAACCTCCAACGTCAATGTCGTCAGCGAGATCACCAATCTGATCTCCGCCCAACGTGCCTACGAGATGAACAGCCGGGTCATCACGACCAGTGACGACATGCTGTCCACCCTGACCAATCTGCGATAACTTCGATGCGACGGTTTTCCCTGATCGCCTTGATGTGCGCCGCCCTGCCAGCCCACATCTTGCCCGCCCCCTTCTTGCCTGCTGCCGCTGCCACGTTACGCCCGGTCGCCACCCTGACCGGCCCGAACGTCTTTCTGCGCGACCTGTTCGACGGCGCCGGCCCGCATGCCGACCGCCTGCTGGGCCCCGGCCCTGGCCCCGGCGGACGCTATATCGTCGAATCCGCCCAACTCGGTGCCATCGCCCGTCAGTTCAGCGTCGACTGGCGCCCGGCCTCCAGCGGCGACCGAGTCATGGTGGAATGGCCGGGTCGCCCGATGAAGCGAGAAGACGCTCTCGATGCCGTCCGCGCCGCCCTGATCGCCAACGGAGCGGCGCGGGACTGCCTGATCGAGATGACCGGTTTCACACCGCCGATCGTCCCGCTGCATGCTTCGCCGCAACCGCTGGTCGCGCAGTTGGACTACAACAGCAGCACAGGCCGCTTCACCGCGATCCTGTCCGTGACCGGCGAGGGTATGGAAACGATCACGACCCGGATCGCCGGCCAGGTGGACGAGACGGTCGAACTGCCGGTTCCCACGATGCGCCTGGCCGCCGGAACGGTCCTGCGACCGGAGGACGTCCATCTCGCCCGGGTCAGCACCACGCTGGTGCGCACCGAAGTGGCGCGGACATTGCGCGAGGCGGTTGGGATGCAGTTGAAACGCCAGGCTCCGGCAGGACAGCCGATGCCGGCAGCGGACCTGATCCGGCCAGCGATCGTGCAGCGTGACTCGCTGGTGCGCATGCAACTCGAAACGCGCGGACTGTCGCTATCTGGGCAGGGCGTCGCTATGGAGTCCGGCGCCCGGGGCGAGCGCATCAGGGTGCGCAACAACAGTTCCCGCGCCGTGCTGGAAGCCGAGGTGATCGGACCCGGCGAGGTCCGCGTCGCGCCTGACACGGTTCCGGTTCAGAATGTCGCACGCTTTGGTCAGGTGGCGCCGCGATGAAGAACCTCGCGTCGATCTCCGCGGGTATTGCGGTGCTGTCGTTGATGTTGAACGGCTGTGGGTCCCTGACCCGATTGTCCGAGGTCGGGCGTCCGCCGACAATGACGCAAACGGCGGACCCGACCAAGGACCCGGCCTGGCGCCCGGTTTCCATGCCGATGCCGGCGCGCGAGGCCACGCCGAACGAGGCAAATTCGCTGTGGCGGTCAGGGTCCCGCGCCTTCTTCAAGGATCAGCGAGCGGCGCAGGTGGGCGATATCGTCACGGTCCTGGTGGACATGAACGACAATGCCAATCTGAAGAACGTAACCGCCGCGACACGCAGCAGCGCGGAGACCGGCGGGATGCCGAAGTTCTTCGGGATGGAGACCCTGTTGCCCAAGACAATCACCGATCCCGCCAAACTGCTGTCGGTGAGTAGCACGAACAACAATACCGGTAATGGTCAGATCCAGCGGAACGAGGCTGTGACCCTGAAGCTGGCCGGCGTCGTCACCCAGGTCCTTCCCAACGGCAATCTCGTCGTGGCCGCTCGGCAGGAATTCCGGGTCAACCACGAACTGCGGGAACTGCAAGTGACGGGCGTGATCCGGCCGCAGGATATCGCGTCCAACAACACGGTGAAGCACGACCGGATGGCGGAGGCACGGATCGCCTATGGTGGGCGGGGTCAGTTGACCGAGGTGCAGCAGGCACGGTGGGGCCAGCAGTTGATGGATATTCTGCTGCCGTGGTGACGGGTGTCGGGGTCGGCATGCGGGTTCGAGCCCCGTTGCCCGCGACCCGCAAGCCCCAGCGCTTGCCCACCCGCCTTGACACTCCCGCCCACCTGTTCGTTCATCCCGCCAGCATGAAGACGGGTGGGGAGGCGATGGGCCAGAAAAGCAAGCAATTCGGCAGTTTTCAGGAGGCTGTCGCCGATATTCCAGATGGCAGCACGATCGGCTTCGGCGGCTTCGCCATGCCCGGGGTGCCGTTCAATCTGATCAAGGCGCTGATGGAACAGGGCGCCAAACGCCTGACCCTGGTCGGCAACACCACCGGCGGCGCCCAGCAGCCGCGCATGCCGGACATGGGCATGCTGGTCGAGAACGGGCAGGTGGCCAAGGTCATCTGCGCCTTCACCGCCGCCACCCGCCCGACCGACGTCCTGCCCTTCACCAAATACTATGAATCCGGCGAAGTCGAAGCCGAACTCGTCCCCCAAGGAACCCTCGCCGAACGCATGCGCTCGGCCGGCGCCGGCGTACCCGCCTTCTATACCCCCACCGCGGTCGGCACCGAACTCGCCGAAGGGCGCGAGACCCGCTTCATCAACGGCCGCGAATACCTGTTGGAATACGCGCTGAAGCTCGATTACGCGTTCATCCGCGCGCGGACCGCCGATGCGTTCGGCAACCTGCGCTTCCATCGCGCCCAGCGGAATTTCTGCCCGGTGATGGCCACCGCCGCGACCTGCACCATCGTGGAGGTGGATGAACCCATCCTGCCCGCGGGCGGCATCGACCCCGATGACGTGCACACCCCCGGCATCTTCGTGCACCGCCTGATCCAGGTGCCGGCGGAACCCGAAGGATTGTGGCCCACCAAGCGGCAGGAGCGCCGGCGATGAGCGAGACCAAGGGCCTGACCCGCCAGCAGATGGCCGATCGGATGGCGTTGGAATTCCAGGACGGCTGGATCGTCAACCTGGGCGTCGGCATCCCGACCATGTGCTCCAACACCGACACCGGGGACCGGGATTTTACCTATCATTCGGAAAACGGCGTCATCGGCTATGGCGGCGTCGCGAGCCCGGAGGAGGAAGACCTACTCCTGGTCAATGCCGGCGGCCAGAACGTGACGTTGAAGCCGGGCGCCTCGGTCGTGCACCATGCGGACAGTTTCGCCATCATCCGTGGCGGTCACATCGATGTGACCGTCATGGGCGCGTATCAGGTCTCGATGACCGGCGATTTCGCCAATTGGAAGCTCAAGGGCCAGAAGGGCGGCGGCATCGGCGGGGCGATGGACCTGGCCGCCTGCGCCAAGCGGGTGTTCATCATCCTGGAGCACGTGACCCGCGCCGGTGGCCCACGCCTGGTCACCGCCTGCGACCTGCCGGTGACGGCGCGCGGCGTGGTGAAACTGGTCTCCACCAATTACGGCCTGTTCGAGCCGACCGGTGACGGGTTTCTGCTGCGGGAAATCGCCCCCGGCCTGACCGTGGACGAAATCCGCGCGACCACCGGCGGCACGCTGACCGTGGCGGATGGCCTGAAACCGGTGCAACTGACCCGCTGACCGGGGTTGTCGGCCTGCGCCAACAAGGCCGTGATCCTCGGGGGTGGCGTGACGATCTTTGCGCTCGCGACCGGCGCGGGTTTGGCCGCCATCGCGGTCATGCGGATCAGCGGCCCCGATAGCGGCGCAGTGCTCGCGGCGCTATGCGACGGCGCACTGCCCGCACCCCGGATGGCGTCCCTGCGCGGGTTGCGGAGCTGCGATGGAGACCTTCTGGATCGGGCCGTGGTGCTTTGGCTTCCCGGTCCTGGCACCTATACGGGCGAGGACTCGGTAGAACTGCATCTCCACGGCGGGCGTGCGGTGACCGAGGCCGTGGCCGAAACCTTGGTTGCCCTCGGCATCCGGCCGGCCGACCCGGGGGAGTTCACGCGGCGCGCATTCCTGAACGGCAAGCTCGATCTGGTGCAGGCAGAGGCGGTGCACGATCTGGTATCGGCGGAGACCGAAGCGCAACGACGGCAGGCCTTACGGCAACTGAACGGTGCACTGGGGGGTCTGTACCGGGATTGGTCGGATCAATTGCGGACGGTCCTGGCGCAACAGGAGGCGCTGATCGATTTCCCCGATGAGGATCTGCCCGCCGATGTCGAAGCGGCCCTGCTCGCGACGATGGCGGTTCTGGCCAAGGCCATCCAGGCGCATTTGTCCGACGATCGACGGGGCGAAAAGTTGCGGGACGGGCTGTTTTTCGCCATCTCGGGTCCACCCAATGTGGGCAAATCTTCCTTGATGAACGCCCTGGCCGATCGCGATGTCGCGATCGTCTCGCCGATCCCAGGCACGACGCGTGACGTACTGGAAGCCAGGGTCGTGCTGGGCGGGGTGCCGGTCACCATGGTGGACACCGCGGGCTTGCGCGATGCCCAGGATGCCATCGAAGCCGAGGGTGTCCGCCGTGGACAAGCCCGCACGCGAGACGCCGACCTGGTTGTTCACGTCGTCCAGGCAGGATCACCCGGACCGCATATCCCGCCGGACGGAACCAATCTGCTGGTCGCCAACAAAAGCGACCTCGGCGGCAACGGCCCCGCCGACGCGCTGCCGGTCAGTGCGTTGACCGGGCAGGGAGTGGACGAACTGCGCCATGTCCTGGCGGAGCGTGCCCGGGCCATGACCGAGACCGCCGGCCCGCCCCCACTGACCCGGCAACGCCATCGCGTCGCGCTAGAAACTGCCTTGCTCCACATCCAGGCCGCGCAAGCCGCGGACCTTCCTGAGCTTCGCGGCGAGGATCTTCGCCTCGCCCTGCGTGCGATCAGTCGAATTACCGGGCACGTGGGGGTGGAGGATATCCTGGACACGCTGTTTTCCCAGTTCTGCATCGGAAAATGACCCGCGGACATCGATTTGGAGCCAATGCCACCACCTGGCCAAGAGAATGGACCGGGGCAGCAGTCTACATGGAAGGTCCCAAGACAGAGGCACCCGCACGACGCTTGCTCCCAACCTGACAGTCATGTAACCCGATATCGAAGGCCATGAGCGGGACGGGGGCGGTGTACAGACATGCGCATCGACCTCGATACACACAGGGATCGTGGGATCCGGGGGAGACCTCGACGGTCGAACGACCGGACGGAGCGTCGTCCCGCGAGAGGCTGGGGGCGGATCCGCGCGGCAGCGTGAATGCGCCAGGGATCATTTTGGGAGGCAGGAAGCAGTCATGGATCGTCGTAAATTCGTTTCGAATGCCGGTATTGGCGCGGTTGCCGCCGCGGCTCTGGCGACGCCCGCCATTGCCCAGTCGATGCCGGAAGTGAAATGGCGCCTGACATCAAGCTTTCCGAAGTCGCTCGATCTGCTTTGGGGCGGGTCGGAAATGTTCGCCAAGCTGATTGGCGAGATGTCTGACAACAAGTTCCAGATCCGCACCTTCGCCGCCGGTGAAATCGTTCCCGCGTTGCAAGTGGCCGATGCGGTACAGAACGGTACGGTGGAAGCCGGGCAGACCGCCGCCTACTACTATTTTGGCAAGGACCCGTCCTTCGTGTTCGAGACCGGGCTTCCGTTCAGCATGAACCAGCGCCAGTACATGGCGTGGCTCATCGGCGGCGGTCACGACCTGATCCAGGAGTTCTATAAGCCATACGGCATCAAGAGCTTCTCCTTTGGCGGCACCGGGGCCCAGATGGGCGGTTGGTTCCGTAAGGAGATCAACACGCTCGAAGACCTGAAGGGCCTGAAGTTCCGGGTGGGTGGGTTCGCCGGGCAGATCCTGTCGAACCTGGGCGTCGTCCCGCAGCAGATTGCCGGCGGCGATATCTATCCGGCGCTCGAAAAAGGCACCATCGACGCCACCGAATGGGTCGGCCCCTACGACGACGAGAAGCTCGGTTTTCAAAAGGTCGCCAAATACTACTACTACCCGGGCTGGTGGGAAGGCGCGTCGTGGGGTTCCCTCTACATCGGCACGAAGGCGTGGGAAGCGTTGCCGCCGCCATACAAGAAGATGGTCGAAGCAGCATCGGGCGCCGTTTCGCAGTGGATGGTGGCCCGCTACGATGCCGGAAACCCCGCGGCGTTGAAGCGGCTGGTTGCTAATGGAACGGTCCTGAAGGCGTTCCCGCGGGCGGTGCTGGAGCCCTGCTTCGACGCCTGCTGGAAATACTACGATGAGGTCGCGGCGAAGAATCCTGGCTTCAAAAAGCTTCTCGACAGTCTCGTCCCGTTCCGCGCCGACCAGAACCTGTGGTTCCGCGTGGCGGAGTACAACTTCGACAGTTTCAACTTCTCGATGTCCGCGAAGGGCCGCTGAACGCAACTGACTGAATCAGACAAAGGAATGGCCCCGCCAGGCGACTGGCGGGGCCTTTTCTTTGAGGATCGAATGGACGGTCAGTTCGATTTCTGCCCGGGCATCAGCACGGGCGGTGGATCCTCCGGCTGATCTGGCGATTGGATTTCGATCTTGACGGTGTTGGGATCGACGTTAGAGGGCGCATCCAGAAAACCGGTGACGAGAATGGGGAACGCAATCACCAGTCCGACCATGATTAACTGCAGGAACACCCAGGGGATGGAGCCCCAGTAGATGGTGGAGCTTGGAATCTCTTTCGGCGTGACACTGCGCAGATAGAACAGGGCGAAGCCAAAGGGCGGGTGCATGAACGACGTCTGCATGTTCACGCATAGCATGATCCCGAACCAAATCAGCGCCGCGTCCGCGCCCACCACCGGGGCCAGCAGCTTCTGCGCCACCGGAGCCAGCATCGGCACGATGATGAAGGCAATCTCGAAGAAATCCAGAAAGAACGCCAGGAAAAACACAAACAGATTGACGACGACAAGAAACCCCCAAACGCCGCCGGGCAGCCCTGTCAACAGGTGCTCCACCCAAAGATTTCCATCGACGCCCGCGAAGGTGATTGAAAAACAGGTGGCGCCAACAACGATGAAAGCCACCATGGAGGTGATCCGCATCGTCGATTCGAATGCCTGCTTGATCAGGCCGCGCTGTTCCCGATCCTGCCATGCGCACCAGCACAGATAGATGATCACCAGGAATACGACGGTGAAGGCGGCCTTGAAGGCGACCGACTTGAAGGCGATGACACCGATGGCCGTCCCGATCAGGCTCGCGATCACCCCGATCCCGAACACCGATTTGTCGGCTGGCGTAAGAGGCGAGTTGCGCACCACGGCAAGCACGATGGCGCCGATCGCGCCCATGGCGCCCGCCTCCGTCGGTGTCGCTAGACCCATCATGATCGTGCCAAGCACAAGGAAAATCAGCACGGCCGCGGGAATAATCCCCCACATGCATTTGATGATCAGAGCGCGGCCGTGCAATGTCCGCGGCACCGGCGGAACGGCTTCGGGACGGACAATCGAAAGGTAGAACGTGTAGGCGGCAAACAGGACGATCTGGATCAGCGAAGGGCCCCAGGCGCCAAGATACATGTCACCAACCGACCGACCGAGTTGATCGGCCAGAACGACGAGCACCAGGGATGGCGGGACAAGCTGGGTGATGGTCCCCGACGCGGCAAGCACGCCGGTCGCGTATTTCATGTCGTATTTATAGCGCATCATGACCGGCATGGTGATCAACGCCATGGCAATGACCTGGGCCGCCACGGTGCCGGTGATCGCGCCGAGGATGAATCCCACGATGATGACGGAGTAGCCAAGACCGCCGCGCACCGGGCCGAAAAGCTGGCCCATGGAGTCGAGCATATCCTCCGCGAGACCGCATTTCTCCAGGATGGCGCCCATGAAGGTGAAAAACGGGATCGCCAGAAGCAGGTCGTTCGACAGGATGGACCCGAAGATCCGTCCTGGGATCGCTTGCAGAAAATCGAACGTGAAGAACCCATGCTCGATCGATATGAAGCCGAAGAACAGGCCGACGGCTGCCAGGGAGAAACTGACAGGGAATCCGACCAACATGAACACGACCAGGCCGACGAACATCAGCGGCGGCATCCACTCCAACGGGATCATTGCAGGGGCCTCTCGTAATGTGCCTCAAGATCGGGGATGGAGTAGCCGTTCAGCGAGGCAACCCGTTTGATGAGTTCCGACAGGCCTTGGAGCGTCAGCAAAAAAAAGCCGAGCGGAAGGACGAATTTGATGGGCCAGCGGATCAGACCTCCCGCGTTGGAGGAGTGTTCGAATATTTCGACCGATTGGATGAAGAAGGGCCAACTCAGCCAACCGATGACAACGCAGGCGGGCAGCATGAAGAAGATGATCCCCAGAACGTCCACCCAAAGCTGCTGGCGCGGCGACATCAGCATGTAACAGATGTCCACCCGCACATGCTCGTTCTTCTTCAGCGTGTATGAAGCCCCCAGCATGACGATGACGGCGAACATATACCATTGCAGCTCTAACCACGAGTTGGAGCTGATGTCGTAGGCATAGCGCACCATGGCATTGGCGGCGCTGACGATGCAGGCCCATAAGACCAGCCAATCGCAGAGGCGGCCGATCTTTTCGTTCATCAGATCAATGGCGTGACTCAAGCGCAGTAGCGGTTCCATATACGAGGCGTTCCCTGGGGCCGGCAAAGACGTGAATTTTCTTGCGCCACTCCCCGCCCTGGGTCAACCGCGTGCGAGACGATTTCCGTCTTTGTGGCATGCCGTGCCCGTTCGTACGCCGCACCCGCATGCATCTGCCCTCAACGGCGGCGGAAGCCCGCCGGTTAGGCATTCGCCCTGTCGCCCGACGGGGATGCGCTGTGGTGAAACATCCGCTCTGACCACCTCGCCATCTGGCGCGCCCGCGCGTCACGCGCCACACTTGGCCGGCCCAGACAATGTAGAGCCAGCATGAGCGCTTCCCACGCCGTTACCGCCAACCCAGGTGATTCCGCCCTGGCCCTGCGGCTCGCCCGAGAGATTCAAGGGGAGGTGCTGTTCGATCGCGCCAGTCGTGGCCGCTACGCCACCGACGCCTCCATCTACCAGGTCGAACCACTCGGCGTCATCGTGCCGGAAACCATGGACGACGTGGTGGCCGCCATGGCGATCGCGCGAGAACAGGGTGTGCCGATTCTGCCGCGCGGCGGAGGCACCAGCCAATGTGGCCAAACCGTCAACCGGGCGCTGGTGATCGATTGCTCCAAATATCTGCGACGCGTGCTGCACATCGACGCGGACGCCCGCATCGCGCTGGTCGAGCCCGGCCTGGTCCTGGGGCATCTGAACAACGCCTTGCGGGCCCACAAGCTGTTCTTCCCGGTCGATCCGTCCACCCATGCGCGGTGCACGATTGGTGGCATGGCGGGCAACAACTCCTGCGGGTCGAAGTCAATCCGCTACGGCTTGATGGCCGACAACGTGACCGCGATCGAAGCCATCCTTGCCGATGGCACGCGCCATCGGTTCGGCCCGGTGCCGGATAATCTCGGCCACGGCGTGCCCGCGCATGTCGCCGATCTGATCCAGCGCCTGCGCGCCCTGGGCACCGCCGAAGCAGAGGAGATCGCCGCGCGGTTTCCCAAGCAACTCCGGCGGGTCGGCGGTTACAATATCGACAGCCTCACCCCGGCCGCGCGGGAAGCCGGGCGGGCAAACCTGGCGCGCCTGCTGGTGGGGTCGGAGGGGACTTTGGCGTTCTCCGCCGCCATCGAGTTGACGTTGCAGCCGATCAAGCCCCGCAAGGTACTGGGCATTTGCCAGTTCCCCACCTTCCGCAAGGCAATGGAAGCGTCCCGCCACATCGTGAAACTGGACCCGGAAGCAGTGGAGCTGGTCGATCGCACCATGATCGACCTGGGCCGCGGCATCCCGATCTACCGCGCCACGATCGACAACATGCTGATCGGCGAACCCGACTCCCTGCTGATCGTGGAATTCCACGGCCATGACGACGCGCCGCTGCACGCGAAGCTGCGCGAACTGGAAACCCTGATGGCCGACCTGGGTCATCCCGACGTCGTGCGGGCCATCGATCCCGGCTTCCAGGCGGATATCGCGGCGGTGCGGGAAGCCGGCCTGAACATCATGATGTCGATGAAAGGCGACGGCAAACCGGTGTCCTTCATTGAGGACTGCGCCGTCGACCTGGACGACCTGGCCGATTACACGGAACGACTGAACGACGTGTTCGAGCGGCACGGCACCAAGGGCACCTGGTACGCCCATGCCTCCGTGGGGTGTCTGCATGTCCGCCCGGTCCTGAGCATGAAGGATCCCGCCGACGTCGCCATCATGCGCGCGGTGGCGGAGGAATGTTTCGACCTCGTGCGCGAATACAAGGGATCCCACAGCGGGGAGCATGGCGACGGGCTGGTGCGCAGCGAGTTCCACGACAAGATGTTTGGGCCGCGGATCGTTCGCGCTTTCGAAACGGTGAAGGACGCGTTCGACCCAACCGGAATGCTGAACCCCAATCGGATCGTGCGGCCACCCCGGATGGACGACCGCACCTTGTTTCGGTACCAACCCGGCTACGCGGCAGCCACGGATTTCGCCCCGAAACTGGACTGGTCCGACCATCCCGGCCCGCTGGGCGGTATGCTGGGCGCGGTCGAGATGTGCAACAACAACGGCACCTGCCGAGCGTTCGACGCCGGGGTGATGTGCCCGAGCTATCGGGTTACTCGCGATGAAGTGCATCTGACCCGTGGGCGTGCCAATACATTGCGTCTGGCGCTGACCGGCCAGTTGGGCGCCGATGCGATGACGTCGGACGCGGTGTCGGACGCCATGTCGCTCTGTGTGTCATGCAAGGCATGCCGGCGCGAATGTCCGACCGGCATCGATATGGCGAAGATGAAGATCGAGGTTTCGGCCGCGCGGGCCGACCGGCACGGAATCTCCTGGCGCGACTCGCTGGTCGCCGGCCTGCCACGGATGGCCATGATCGCCAGCCGCATGCCGTGGTTGGCCAATTTGCGCAACAATCTGCCCCCACTGCGCTGGCTGGGGGAGCGAATGCTGGGCCTGGCCGCGGACCGCCCGCTGCCGGCCTGGCGGTCCGATCGTTTCCGCGACGAAGAAGCCGCGGCCGCCGCCCCGGCCAATCCGCGCGGCGAGGTCTATCTGCTGGCCGACACCTTCAACCGCTATTTCGAACCGGAGAACCTGCGCGCCGCTTTGCGCGTGCTGGCGGCGGCGGGCTATCGTGCACTCATTCCGCAAACCAGCGGCCGGCCGGTATGCTGCGGTCGCACCTATCTGTCCGCGGGCCTGGTGGACAAGGCACGGGCCGAGGCTCGGCGGACCATGAAGCGTCTGCCGGGCGACCTGCCTGTCATCGGTCTCGAACCATCCTGCCTTATGACCTTGCGGGACGAGTTTCGGTCGCTGCTGCCTGGGGCCGACACCGCCGCCCTGGCCGATCGGGCCATGCTGCTGAGCGAGTTTCTGGCCCGGGAAAAGCCCGACCTCGCGTTGAACGCGCTGCCTGGCACGGCGCATGTCCACGGGCATTGTCACCAGAAGTCGTTCGGCGCCTTCCCCGATGCGATCACCGCGCTGAATTTGATTCCGAAACTGGCAGTCAAGCCGATCGCATCGTCCTGCTGCGGCATGGCGGGGTCGTTCGGCTATCAGGCGGAAACCCAGGACGCGTCCCGCGCGATGGCGGAGGCCGGACTATTGCCGGCGGTGCGGGCAGCAGCGGCACATGATTTCATCGTCGCCGATGGCACGTCATGCCGGCATCAGATCCGCGACCTGTCGGGACGGGAGGTCGTGCATTCGGTGCGGATGTTGGATCGCGCGCTGGGGTAGCGGTGGTGGCGATGCGAATTTTCCTGTCCCACGCGTCCACCGACACCTGGATCGCGCGCCAGCTTGCCCAACATCTGCGGGTGAAAGGGGCGGAAACGTTCCTGGATGTGGACCAAATCCCCGTGGGTGACGATTTTCGGGCTCGTATCCTGGATGTGGAACCTGACTGCGCCGAACTGCTGGTGCTGCTGACTCCCTGGTCGATGCAACGTCCGTGGGTCTTGTTCGAGATATGCTGCTTCATTCATGCTCGCAAACGTGTCGTCGGCGTCCTTCATGGGCTGACCGCGGAGCAGGTAAAGGACGATCCGGTGATCGGGGTCTTGCTGCCGCGAGAGACATTCGTGGACATCAACGCAGTGGATACCTATTTTGACCAGATCGGCAGACAGGTCGTGGCTGGGTAGGAGAGAGACCGGTATGATCAGGCCAACCAACATCTACCTGTCCTACGCTCATGCCGATCACCGACGGGCCGATGCTATTATCGCGGCGTTGAAGGCGCTTTTGCCAGGGATCGGCCCGCATGGCGCAGAAGTATGGCACGGTGGAGAGATCAAGGGCGGCGCGATTTGGACCTTGGAGGTCGACGCCGCGATCCGCCGCAGCGATATCTTCGTGATCCTGCTGTCCAACGATTATCTGGCATCCCCCTACACGGCGGAGGTCGAGCTGGCTTTCATCCTGTGCGAACAGCGCGATCGTGGCGGTCTCGTGATCCCCGTCATCACACGAGCAACCGATCTGGGCATGCTGGAACGGTTCCAGACGATCGACGCCCGCAACAGATCAGCGCAGTGGATCGCGACAAAATTGGCCGACGCCGTCATGACCTACTCGGCATCGGAAGCTGGATCTTTGGTTGCCCATGCCTGATGGGCGCGTTGCGCATGCCTCGGACGCCATCGATGGTTCAGGCCGACTTCGGCGTAACCTCTCCGCGGTGACGATCCTGCCATGACCCCAGAAACCGTCCTGACCTTCTGGTTCGGTGACGACCCCACCGTCCGGCGCAAGGAGTGGTTCGAGAAGAACGCCGCCTTCGACGCCCAATGCGCCAGCTTTACCGACGTTCTCCGCGACGCCAAGGCGGGGCTTTACGACCATTGGGCCGCGACACCGCTTGGTGCGTTGGCGCTGCTGGTCGTGCTCGATCAGCTTTCCCGCAACCTGCATCGGGGTTCGGGTGAGGCCTTTGCAGCGGACGGCAAGGCGCGCGAGGTGGCAAGGGTGATGATCGCACAGGGGTTCGACCGGCAACTGACGCAAGTGCAGCGCATGCTCGTCTATCTGCCCTTCGAGCACTCGGAAGTGCTGGCCGACCAGGACGAGTCGGTGCGCCTGTTTGAGACCCTGCGGGACACACTGGGCGCCGATACCGTGGACTATGCCCATCGCCACCGAGACGTGATCCGTCGTTTCGGGCGCTTTCCGCACCGCAATGCCGCGCTTGGACGCGCCAACACAGCGGAGGAAGACACCTATCTCGCCGAACCGGGTGCGGGTTTCTGAACGCGCCTGCCGGACACCGCCCCGAGATATAGATCGGGTTCTCATACCAACCGGCCGAGACAATGACCCATGGGAGCCCCCTCACCGTCATTGCCGGACTCGATCCGGCACTGACCAGAGGGGACGGCGCATCGGTCATGGTTGCGGCCGCTTGGTATCAGGGAGCAAATCCTCGACCGAAAGGGACACGAGCATGCCAGACCAGATCGCCGACATCGTCCTGGGCCAAGACGCCTATCGCTACGGATTCCGGCGGGATTGGGCTCGCCTGCCGCGCTGGTGGAACTTTGGCGAGACCGGACTGAAGGGGCCACCCCGCACCAGCGTCAAAGGCGCGGTCGCCGCCAATGGGGATGTCTATGTGCTCAGCCGATCGGCGCATCCGGTGATGGTGTTCGATGGGGATGGGGGGTTTGTGACGTCTTGGGGAGAGGGTCAGTTCTCTCACTTCGTGCATGGGCTGAGTATCGACCGCGACGGCAAGATTTGGATCACCGACACCGGCTTGCACACCGTGACCTGCCACGAGCCGGATGGAACCTTGTTGCTGACCCTCGGGACGGCCCATGTCGCGGAGCCGACTTTCTACGGCAAGCCGTTCAACATGCCGACCGGCGTGGCGTTCACTTCCGATGGCGGAGTGTTTGTCTCGGATGGGTATGGCAATCGCCGCGTGCACCATTTCTCCCGATCCGGTGCGTTGCTGAACACTTGGGGGGAACCGGGCAGCGGTCCCGGGCAGTTCGTGCTGGTGCACTTCATTTCGGCGGACGCACAGGATCGGCTGTATGTGTGCGACCGGGAGAACAATCGCATCCAGATTTTCGCCCCTGGCGGGGCTTTCCTGGCGGAATGGACCGGATTCTCCATGCCCAGCGACGTGGCGTTCGGGCGGGACCATATCTACGTCGCCGGCGCTGATGGCGTGTCGATCTGGACCATGGACCGGCGTAAGCTCGCCCATTTCGGCCCGGATGAGCCGCATGTGGGGGCATTCAACGTGCACGGCATCTGGCTGGATGCGCAGGAGAACATCTATCTGGCGCAATTCGACCGGGTGGTCAGCAAACTCACCCGTGTCTCCCGGTGACACCGTTCGCCTGGCTGCTGGGTTTGCTGCTGCCGGCTTGCGGGGCCATAGGCGCGCAGGGACTGCCGGTGCCACCGATCATGGACATGACGACGATCGCGCGTCCGTCCAGCCCCAACACCGCACTCGCGGGGCCGGCGGATTTCAAGCCCGCGCCGGACGTGATCACGCCGGTCTATCCACTGTCCGCGGAACGACTTCATGCGTCGGTGCGCGCAATGGCGGAGTCGGAGCCGCTGGTCTTCCTCGCGGCTGCCTATGAAGAGCAACGGCAGGTGCACTATGTGGTCCGCAGCGCGCTGTTGAATTTCCCGGATCTGGTCACGGTGCAGGTACGGGCGACGGGGCCGGATTCCAGCACGCTCGTGCTGTATTCCCGCAGTGCTTACGGTTATTCCGATCTGGGCGCCAACCGGGAGCGACTCCAGGCATGGCTCGCCAGGCTCGATCTGCGGTTGGGCTCAAACGGCGGAAGATGAAAATCGCATGCGCGGTCTCGGCCCTTTTCTGAAAGACGCATGGTGGCTTGCGCGGCCCTATTTCAGGTCCGAGGAGAAATGGTCCGCCTGGGGCCTGCTGATCGCGATCCTGACGTTGCGAATGTCGCTGGTCGGCATGTCCGTGGTGCTGAGTTTCTGGAACCGCGAGTTCTTCAACAGCCTGGAGAACAAGGACTGGGACGCGTTCTTTGATTTGCTGTATCTCTATCGTTGGACCGACAGCGGTTTCATGCCGGGCTTCTGTGAGGTTGCGGCGGTCTACATCCTGGTCGCGGTTTATTTCACCTATCTGAAACAGTGGCTGCAAATCCGTTGGCGCGACTGGATGACGCGGCGCTTCCTGGCCGACTGGATGGCCGATCGCGCCTACTACCACATCTCACTCTCCCGCGATCGCACCCAGATCGGTACCGACAACCCGGACCAGCGGATCGCCGAGGACATCCGCGATTTTGTCGACAGCAACCTGACCCTGGGCATCAGTTTTCTGGCCAATGTCGTCACCTTGATCAGTTTCATCACGATCCTGTGGAGTTTGTCCGGGACGGCGGAGGTCTTCGGGATCCCGATTCCAGGTTACATGGTGTGGCTGGTGCTGATCTATGCGTTGATCGGCACCTTCCTGACGCATCTGATCGGCCGCCCCTTGGCCACTCTGCGCTTCCGTCAGCAGCGCGTGGAGGCGGATTTCCGCTACGCGCTGGTCCGGGTGCGGGAGAATACCGAAGGAATCGCGCTCTACCGAGGGGAAGCCGAGGAGAGCGCCAATCTGCGTCACCGCTTTTCGTCGTTGATCGGGAACTGGTGGGGCATCATGCGGCGCACCAAGGCACTGAACGCATTTGTTGCTGCGTATGAGCAGGCGGCCGTCGTTTTCCCCTTCATCATCGCCGCGCCGCGCTACTTCAGCGGCCAAATCCCGCTTGGCGCGCTGACGCAGACCGCCGGCTCCTTTTCCCAGGTGCAGGATGCACTGTCCTGGTTCATTTCCAGCTACTCGGATCTGGCTTTGTGGCGGGCTATCGTCGAGCGTCTGGCGACCTTCCAGCGTGCCCTGGCCGCGGCGCACGCCACCGGGGGTTCTGCGTTGCACAGCGCGGTTGCGTCCGACAACACGGTGCGTATGCGGGGCGTGACCCTGGGTTTGCCGAACGGCGCGACCTTGGCGGAAAACATCGACCTGACCCTGATGCCCGGCCATTCCGTGGTGATCACTGGGGCATCCGGGTCTGGCAAATCGACCTTGTTCAGGGCACTTGCCGGTATCTGGCCGTTCGGGCACGGGCAGATCGAACTGCCGCCGGGCAGCTTCTTCCTGCCGCAGCGCCCCTATATCCCGCTGGGGTCCCTGCGCCATGTGGTGACCTATCCGAATCCGCCCGACCTCTATTCCCGCACCGAGATCGAGCAGGTCTTGCACGATGCGGGGCTGCCGAGCCTGATCGATCAGCTCGATCGGGACGAGAACTGGGCCCAAAGCCTGTCTGGAGGGGAGCAGCAGCGCGTCGCGTTGGCGCGGGCCTTGCTGGCCAAGCCAGCGTGGATCTTCCTGGATGAGGCGACCGCGAGCCTGGATCCGTCAGCCGAAGCCCATCTTTATCGCACATTGCGCGAGCGACTGCCGGACGCGACCTTGGTGTCGATCGCCCACCGGCCGTCGGTCGCGGCCTTGCATGACCGCGCTCTGGAGTTCCAGCGAGAAGACGGCAAGCCGGGACGGGTGATCCCAGGGCCCGCGCCGGCCGGCGGGGACTGAGCAAAGACGTACTGGGTCAGGGGAATTCGTATGAAATCCAGCCCGGGGGCCGCGACCAGTGCGGAATCACTATGCCTGGAAGCGCCAAACCGCTTGGCGCTTCGTTTGGTCGCATGATTCGTACACTGTGGCGTTTCACTCATCGTGATCATGCTCTAACCTGGCAATTGGTCCCGCGCCCGCGATCCGCCCGACCATCCAGGTGCCGGACCCGGATCGTGCGCGCACCGTGGCGGCCGAACCAGGGCTGGTGCTCTTGGGCTGCCAGGTCTGGCCGAGTAGCGTGCGGCTGCGCTGCGTCCGACAACATACCCGGCGCGATCCCGCTTGATCCGGGACGCATCCCCACGCACCATCGCTCTTACCCTGTTACCGGAGACCATGGATGAAAGTTCGCGCCGCCGTCGCCCGCAAGGCCGGAGATAAACTCAGCCTGGAGACCGTCGATCTGGACGGCCCGCGGGAAGGTGAAGTGCTGGTGGAAATCAAAGCCACCGGTATCTGCCACACCGACGAATACACGCTGTCGGGCGCCGACCCGGAAGGGCTGTTCCCGGCCATCCTGGGGCATGAGGGCGCGGGCGTCGTCGTCGATGTCGGCAAGAACGTGAGCAGCCTGAAGAAGGGCGACCACGTCATCCCGCTTTACACGCCGGAATGCCGGCAATGCGAATACTGCCTCAGTCGCAAGACCAATCTCTGCGTGGCGATCCGCGCGACACAGGGCAAGGGACTGATGCCGGATGGCACCAGCCGCTTCTCCTGCGACGGGGAGCCGGTGTTCCACTACATGGGCACCTCCACCTTCGCCAACTACACGGTGCTGCCGGAGATCGCACTCGCGAAAATTCGCCCCGACGCTCCGTTCGACAAGGTTTGCTATATCGGCTGCGGCGTGACCACCGGTCTGGGCGCGGTGATGAACACGGCGAAAGTGGAAGCCGGCGCCCGCTGCGTGGTGTTCGGCCTTGGCGGCATCGGGCTGAACGTGATCCAGGGCCTGCGCATGGTGGGCGCCGAACAGATCGTCGGCGTGGACCTGAACCCGGGCCGCAAGATCATGGCGGAACGCTTCGGGATGACCGATTTCGTCAACCCCGCGGAGGTCGAGGGCGACCTGGTGCCCTATCTGGTCGATCTGACCAAGGGCGGCGCCGATTACACGTTCGAGTGCATCGGCAACACCAAAGTCATGCGCCAGGCGCTGGAATGCGCGCATCGTGGCTGGGGCAAGTCGGTCATCATCGGCGTGGCGGGTGCCGGTCAGGAAATCTCCACCAGGCCGTTCCAGTTGGTGACGGGCCGCACCTGGATGGGCACCGCGTTCGGCGGCGCGCGCGGCCGGACGGATGTGCCGCGCATTGTCGACTGGTACATGGACGGCAAGATCAACATCGACGACCTGATCACGCATGTCCTGCCGTTCGAAAAGATCAACGACGGGTTCGAACTGATGCGGAAAGGCGAGTCCATCCGGTCTGTCGTGGTTTACTGAACCGCCGTTATCGTTCCGCCGCCGCCTTCCGCATCAGGCATGCCAGCGGAATGGTGGCGGTCGCGACGCACGCCATCAGATAGAAGGAGTTGATGTAGCCGATCATCCCCGCCTGCCGCTGCACCTCATTGGACAGCCGCGCCAAACCCACAGCCGACTCAACGTTCCACAAATCCGGCCAGCTCGGCAGCGTCAGCAACTTATTATACGGCGAAATATACTCCGACAAACTCGCGTAGCTGACCTTCGTTGAGTGAACCAAGGTCAACACGGTGATCGAGATGAACAGACTCGATCCAAAATTGCGCATCAGGGTGAACACACCACTGCCTTCGGTGAGCTGATGCTTGGGCAAGGTTGCGAACGCCATGACGGTCATCGGCGTGAACGAGATGCTTTGCCCGAAGCCTTGCAGCATATGCGTCCAGAAAATGTCGAAATCCGTCAGGTTGATGTCGAATTGAGACATGACATAGGCGGAAAACGCCTGGATGGCCAAACCCAAGGCGATCGACAAGCGCGGCGCGATTCGGGTCATCCGCACGATCACCAGGAAGGCTGCCCAGTTGCCCAACCCGCGCGCCGCAAGCAGAACGCCGATGGCGCTGTCCGGGTAGCCGCGCAGGTCATGCAGCAGGCTGGGGAACAGGACCAGGGTCGTGAAACTCAGCATCCCCATCACGAAAGCGATCGTGATACCCACGGCAAAGTTGCGATCCAGCAGCAGGCTCGGGTCCAGGAAGGGGCGCCGAGCGGTCAGGCAGTGCACGATGAAACAGTAGAGCGCGACGATGCCCAGCACGGTCAGCAGGATGATGACGTTGGAATCATACCAGTCCAGCCGCTGCCCTCGGTCGAAGATCAACTGAGCGCATAGAATGGCGACCGACAGGGTCAGGAAGCCGGTCCAGTCGAAATAGGTGGGTTTGCTCTCGTTGTGGTCCGACAGGGCGAACCAGATACAGACCAGCGCGCAGATTCCGGGCGGCACGATCATGAAGAACGCCGCACGCCAATCGTCGTTCGCCTCTGTCATCAAGGTGGCGAGCACCGGCCCCAGCACCGGTCCGAACACCGCCCCCACGCCCCACATGACCAAAGCCGTCGCGTGCAGGTGGCGTGGAAACGTCGCTAGCAGGATCGCCTGCCCCATCGGCATGATCGGCGCGCCGAAAAGCCCCTGCCCGACACGATAGACTACCAAGGCTTCCAGGCTGGTGGCGACCCCGCACAGGAACGACGACACGGTAAAGCCGCCTATTGACCACAGCATGACATTGCGCCAGCCCAGCCTGGAAGCGAGCCAGCCGGTCATGGGGGTGGCCACGGCGGTGGCGACGAGATTGAGTGTGATGACCCAGGAGATCTCGTCCTGGGTGGCCGACAAGGTGCCCCGCACCTGTGGCAGGACCACGTTGGCGATGGTGATGGTCATGCCGAACAGCATGTTCGACAGTTGAACCATCAGCAGGATCAACCAGAGCCGGCCGCTGATACTGAACAGCCCGCCCTCGGCCGTGGTGGCACTCATACGTTGTCGCTCCCCGCCCCCGCGCCGGGCGCGAGTTCGTCACCGGGAGAGTAGACCATGTGGCGGTTGCGGGGTAAGAGGGGCAAAATCGTGGGCAGCCGCGCATTATTTTCTTGCCGCGATTCGGCGCGACCGAGTCTATGCGTCATGTGCCATCGCCACCGCCCGGTTCCGCGCTAAGCCGTCCAGAGCTTGAAGCCCTGCTGGTGGAATTGTTCGCCGAGGTCGCCGCACTGAAGCAGACGGTCGCCGAACAGCACGAAGAGATCGCGCGCCTGAAAGGCCTGAAGGGCCGCCCGAACATCAAACCGAGCGGCATGGACAAGGGGCACCGCGCCGGCGAAACCGATCCCAGAGGCGAAGCGGCGCGGTCGAGGCAAGATCAAGCCTAGGGTCAAGGTCGAGGAAAAAGTGATCGGGATCGAAGTCCCGCCAGGGTCGGTCTTCAAGGGCCATGAAGCTTTCCCGGTGCAGGATCTCGTGATCTCGGCAACCGTCACCTGCGCGAGCGCTGGGTGACGCCCGACGGGCGGACCATCCTGGCTCCATTGTCCCAAGGGCTCGCGGGCCATTTCGGCCAGGAACTGCGCCGCTTCGTGTTGATGCAATACCACCAGGGTCAATCAACGATGCCCCGACTGCTGGCTTTGTTGCGATCGGTGGGGATCGCGATCTCCAAGCGGCAGTTGGTTCGCCTGTCGAACCAAAACCACGCTGACTTCATTGCCGAGGCCCAGGCTGTTCTGCGCGCGGGGCTGCAAACGTCGCCCTGGGTCAGCGTTGATGATACCGGCGCGCGCCATGCCGGGAAGAACGGGTTTTGTACGTAGATCGGCAATGAGTGGTTTACCTGGTTCCGCACGCGGTCCTCGAAGAACCGGCTGAACTGCCTCGATCTGCTCCGCACCGGTCATACCGATTACGCACTGAATGACGCAGCCTACGCCTATATGCGCGAACATGGCCTGTCGGGAGCTTCGATCGTCTCGAATCGAGGCAAGAAAATGATGAGCGGCCGCCCACGGTTTTGCCCCTCTTACCCATTCCTGACCAAAGGTCTCATGTTTGCCGACTTGCCCATCCCAGCCCGATATCGAAAACGCCGCGATGCCGTTAACCCTTGCCCATAGTTTGGGCAAAACCCCGAGAATCGAGTCGATATGGTCTTAAAGCGCCTCCGGGACCATCAAATTGCGCTTTTCTCTTGCTACGAATCTGGATCGCTGTTCCGAACAAAAAGTAAACATTTGATCGCATCCCCCATGCATCAGCCGCGCAACAGCCGCTTTCGAGTCCGTCAAACCGCCGCGATATCGTCGATTCTCGCCGGAAATCGCCCGCGTGTCGGTGACAACCGGGTATTTTCGCGTGGGCATGTGCGAAAACATGTCCATGCGCCGCGCCTGGGTGAGCGGTCGGCGAAAGTCATGCCCTCATGGCGGTCGACGCCGGACGGATCGCCCCGGGATGGGATGGGCGGCAGACCGTCCGCCGAAACGGCCCGGGAAACGCCATCATGTCGCCGCCATCATGTCGCCTCTGTCGGATCGCGGCGGGCTTCGGTAAAGCCATGGGATCGCACCACGCCAGGATCGCCACCACGATGTCACCTTCAGACGGCCCGACATCCCGGGTTTTTTTCTCCCAACGCCTGCGTCTGCACTACGTGGACTGGGGCATCCCGCGGGATAACCCGGATGCACCGCCGTTGATCCTGCTGCACGGTGGCAGGGATCATTGCCGCAACTGGGACTGGATCGCCCGGGCGCTGCGGGCGGACTACCACGTCATCGCCCCGGATCTGCGCGGGCATGGCGATTCCGCCTGGTCCGCCTCCGGCCATTACACCATGGCGAACTACATCTACGACCTGGCGCAGTTGATCCATCAGCAGAAACTCGCGCCGGTCTCCATCATTGCCCATTCCCTGGGGGGCAATGTCGCGCTCCGCTATTCCGGCATCTACCCGGAAAACGTGCATCGCCTGGTGGCGATCGAGGGGCTGGGGCCAGGCCCGCGGTCCCACTCCGAAGCGGATAAGTTGCCCATCGCGGACCGGATGCGGGCCTGGATCGAGGAGACCCGTGGCTATTCCGGCCGCCAGCCGCATCGCTACAAGTCGGTGGAAGAAGCCTATGCCCGCATGCAGGCCGCCAACGCGCACCTGACCGAGGCCCAGGCTCGCCATCTGACCGAGCACGGTGTCAACCAGAACGAGGACGGCACCTATAGCTGGAAATTCGACCAGTATGTGCGCCTGTGGCCGGCCTACGACATGACGCGGGATGCGATCGCCGAATTATGGGGCAGAATCACGTGTCCAACCTTGCTGGTCTACGGGAAGGAAAGTTGGGCACGCAGTCCGGCGGAAGACGGGCGGGTGGACTATTTCCGCAACGCCAGTGTGTTGGCCGTGCCGAAAGCCGGCCATTGGGTCCATCACGACCAACTGGACTTCTTTCTGCGGGAAGTCCGAGCCTTTCTGGCCGCGAATTGACCATTCCGATGATGCCATTCCCGATGACCGTGCCCCTGATGACCGTGCCCCCGATGACTGTGCCCCTGGGGGCAATATCATTGTGTTTCACCGTGTCTCGTGCGAAGCGAGGTCGGGTCAGGGACCACAGGGCTAGAGGGACGGTATGGGGCTGACCAGGCTCTGGAGGAACACCTCATTGGGCATGCGGCCTTCGGAAATGGACCGCTCCGGCTCGGGGACCGAGTTCGAGGAGCGGGCGAGGCGGCACGCGGTTCGGGTGGGCCGGAAAATCGCCGCCGCTGGCCTGGCGCTGGTCATTGGGCTGTGGGCCGTCATCGTTGGGGAAGTCCGGTCGGAGAACGGATCGGCGATCATCGCCGCGCGCGGTCAGGGGAACAATCTCAGCGCGGCCTTCGCCGAAGAAGTGACCCGGATTCTCGACACCGTGACCAGTGCCATGGATGCGATGACCCGGCAGATTCGCTCCAATCCCCACGATTTTGCCACCCGGTTCAACACGCGGCAAAGAAGCGGGGACCTTGCCGCTATGACCCCCGCGATGCTGAGCGCGGCGTGGATCGGGACGGATGGCGGTCTGCTGTTTTCCACGTTGCGGCCCTACCCGGGTCCCGTCGACTTTGCCGGCCGTGAGGCGTTCAAAGTCCATCGTGACAACCCCAACAACGGGCTTTTCATCGACAAGCCCTCGAATGAACTGCCGAACCAGCCGATTTCGATCCCGGTGTCGCGCCGGATCGAGGCGGACGACGGAACCTTCCTGGGCGTCCTGATCTTCCATCTGGCGCCCGCCGAATTGACTCGCCTGCACCGGTCGGTCGATCTGGGCAAGCGTGGGGTGCTGACCCTGCTTTGCGGCGACGGGGTGATCCGCGCCCGCTTCAGCGCCAATGCCCCCAACGGCCTGCTCGGGATTGGCACGTCTGTCGTTGGTGGCCCCTGGCGGTCCGACATGGAACCCGGAAGCCTCCACGCCTATACCCGGGTCGGGGTCGTGGACCAGGTCAACCGGCTGTTCACCTTGCGCCGGCTGGCGAGCTACCCGTTGATCGTCAGCGTCGGCATCGACATGGATGACGTGCTGGCGGCCGCGCGGGGCCACCGGCTGCTGATCCTGATCATGGGCGCCGCGGCCAGCGGATTGCTGGCGTTGCTGACGATCCTGCTGGTGCGGGAAATGTGGCGCCGCACCCTGCGGGAGATCGACCTGGCCCGCCAGCATGGCAGGTTGGAGGCAGCCCATGCCCAGATCCTGGTGGATCGTGGCCATCTGGAGGTGGCAAACCGGGAACTGCTCGCCAGCACCGAGCGTGCTCAGGCCGCGAACCGTGCCAAATCACAGTTCCTGGCGAATATGAGCCATGAACTCCGGACGCCGCTGCACGCCATCATCGGATTCTCCGAGTTGATCAAGGAGCAGGCGCCGAAGACCCAGGGCGGCCCGCCAATCGCGGATTATGCCAACGATATCCTGACCTCCGGGCGGCATCTGCTGGATTTGATCAACTCGATCCTGGATCTGTCAAAGGTCGAATCCGGCACCAGCCTGTTGGTGGACATCGTCGTGCCGATCGCCGACGTGATCAATGCCAGCCTGATCGCGATCCGCGGCCAGGCCCGGGCGCGCCACATCGTTCTGGAGGTCGTGTTGCCGCCGGATCCCACGGCAGTACGCGTCGATTTGACGAAATTGCGCCAGATCCTGATCAATCTTCTGTCTAACGCGGTCAAGTTTACCCCGGAGAATGGCCGGATCACGATCCAGGTCAAGCCGTCCGACGATGGCGGCCTGGTCGTGTCGGTCATCGATACCGGGATTGGCATGACAGAGGCCGAGATGGCCGTCGCGCTGGAGCCATTCGGCCAGGTGGACAACACGCTGTCCCGGGTTGCCGAGGGAACCGGGCTTGGATTGCCATTGGCGCAGCGCCTGATCGAGTTGCATGGCGGCAAACTCACCCTGAGGAGCGTCAAGCGCGAAGGCACCACGGTGGAGGTTGTCATTCCGCCGGAGCGGGTCGTCCGCATGGCGGCCGCCGGGTGACGGTTGACCGCCGATCCGATGATGATGGCCGCGTCCATTAACGGGTATGGGAACAAGGTTGGGGCCGTGGCCGAGCGCGCCTGGCCTGGGGATCGCGCGTGTGGTCGGCGCGATCATGTCGATCCGGGTTTATGGTCTCACCTGTCCCGTTCATAATGGCTGGGATCGCGGGTGCTGCAACCCGCGCCGCCCGGGGGAGAAACCATGGCACCGTTGCACGATATCCGCGTGATCGATCTCAGCCGCGTGTTGGCCGGGCCCTATTGCGGGCAGTTGCTGGCCGATCTGGGGGCCGATGTCATTAAGATCGAGTCCCCGGAAGGCGACGAGAACCGCCTGTGGGGACCGCGTGCGGCCAACTGCGTGACCTGCAACTTCAATAGTGTCAATCGCGGCAAGCGCGGCATCACGTTGAACCTGCGCACGGACGGGGCTCGGGACGTCCTGCGCGGACTGATCGCGCAGGCCGACGTGGTGATCCATAGTTTCCTGCCGGATTCGGCGGATCGGTTGGGGATCAATTACGCGGCCGTGAAGGCGATCAAGCCGGATATCATCTTCTGCACGATCAACGGCTATGGGGAGAAGGGTCCGCTCCGCAACCGGCCCGGTTACGACGTCATGGTGCAGGCGTTTTCCGGCATCATGTCCACGACCGGCTATCCGGATGGTCCCCCGGTGCGGGTGGGCATCTCGGCCGTCGACATGGCGACCGGGCTGACCGCGTTCGGCGGGGTCATGACGGCGCTATACACGCGCAAAAGCGGTGGGGGAGGCTCCTGGGTCCGGGTCTCGCTGCTGGAAACGGCGTTGTCGCTGATCGGCTACCAGGCGGTGGCCGCCTTGCAGGCCGGGGTGATCCCGAAACGAGAGGGCACCGGGATCGCCGTGATGGCGCCGTATCAGGCGTTTCGCACGTCGGATGGCTGGATCCAGGCGGGTGCGTCCAACGATGCTGCGTGGCGCCGGTTCGCGACGGCGATCGGCCGGCCTGAGCTGACGGACGATCCTCGATTCCGGCGCAACCAGGACCGGCTGGACAACCGCGCCGTCCTGCTGGCCGAGATCGAACCGATCATCGCCACCGCCACGGCCGAGGAATGGGTCGAGCGTTTCGACAAAAACGGTGTCGCGGTGGCGCCGATGCACACGCTGGATCAGGTGTTGGGGCATCCGCAGGTGCTGGCCAACGACATGGTCGTCGACGTCGAAACCAGCGACGGCGGCACGCAGAAGGTGCTGGGCGCGCCGTTCAAACTGTCGTCGCATGAGGGAGTTGCGAAAACGGCCGCGCCCGATGTCGGCGCGGATACCGACGCGGTGTTGCGGGATGTTCTGGGGCTGAGCGATGCGGCGATCGCCGCGTTGCGGGCGGATGGGTCGGTATAACCTGCGGTCTGAAGAAAAGAATATTCTCCCCCTCCCCTTGCGGGAGGGGGCGGGGGGAGGGGTCTTTACGCAATATCCGTGCGAAATTACCCCTCCCCCCAACCCCCTCCCGCAAGGGGAGGGGGAGAATATTCTCGAACTCTAACCCCCTACATCCCGCCCGGATAGTTCGGCCCGCCGCCACCTTCCGGAGTGACCCAGTTAATGTTCTGAGTCGGGTCCTTGATGTCGCAGGTCTTACAATGCACGCAGTTCTGCGCATTGATCTGCAACTTCGGCTCACCTTCCTCGATACCCACGATTTCATAGACACCGGCCGGGCAGTAGCGGCTTTCCGGACTGCCATACGTGTCGAGGTTCACCGAAATCGCGATATTCGGGTCCTTCAACGTCAGGTGGACCGGCTGGTTTTCCTCATGGTTGGTGTTGCTGATGAATACCGACGACAATCGGTCGAAGGTCAGCACGCCGTCCGGCTTCGGATACACGATCTTCGGTGCCGCGTCGGCTTCCAGCAGGGTTTCGTTGTCGCGATGGCCATGATGGAACGTCCACGGCGCCTTGCCGCGTAGCAGATAGGTGTCCAGCGCCGAGTAGACCAATCCGCCCCACATCCCGAACTTCGAGAAGGCAGGACGGATATTGCGGACCGCGGACAATTCCTCCCACACCCAGCTCGCCCGCAACTTCTCCGGATACAAGGTCAGTTCGGCCGGCGCGTCACCCGCCAAGGCCTCGACCACCGCTTCCGCCGCCAACATGCCGGACTTCATGGATGTATGCGTGCCCTTGATCTTGGGCACATTCACGAACCCGGCGGAATCGCCGATCAGCGCACCTCCAGGGAATGTGAGTTTGGGGATGGACTGCAACCCGCCCTCATTCAATGCCCGCGCTCCATAAGAGACGCGCCGGCCGCCGGTGAAATGCGTGCGGACATGCGGATGCGTCTTGAAGCGCTGCATTTCGTCGAACGGCGACAGCCACGGATTGCGATAGTCCAGCCCGATGACGAAGCCGTAGGAGATCAGGTTCTTGCCGAAATGGTACAGGAAGGAGCCACCATAGGTATCGCTGGTCAATGGCCAGCCGATGGAATGCTCGATCAGGCCGGGTTTATGGTTCTCGGCCGGGACTTCCCACAACTCCTTGATCCCGATGGCGAAGGTCTGCGGGTCGTGACCGTCGCGCAGGTTGTAGCGGGCCATCAACTGCTTTGACAGCGAGCCTCTGCAGCCTTCCGCGAACAACGTGTAGCGCGCCCGCAGTTCCATGCCGCGCGCGAAATTGTCGGTGGGCTCCCCGTCCTTGCCGATGCCCATGTCGCCGGTGGCGATGCCGACGACGCGGCCGTCCTCCTCCAGAATCTCGGCCGCGGCGAAGCCGGGGTAGATTTCCACGCCCAGCGCTTCTGCCTGCTGGCCCAGCCACCGGCAGACATTGCCGAGGGACACGATATAGTTGCCGTGGTTGTTCATCTGCGGCGGGGTTGGCAGTCTTGTCGCGCTGGTTTCGGTCAGGAACAGGAACCGATCATCGGCTGCGGGCGTTTCCAGCGGCGCGCCGAGCGCCTGCCAGTCGGGGAGCAGTTCCACCAGGGCGCGCGGTTCCAGTACGGCGCCGGACAGGATGTGGGCACCGATCTCGCCACCTTTTTCCACCAGGCACACGGCGATATCGGGCGACAACTGTTTCAGCCGGATCGCGGCGGCCAGCCCGGACGGCCCGCCTCCGACGATCACCACATCGAACTCCATCGCCTCCCGCGGGGGCAGGTCCTCCGCCATAGCCAGCTCCTTTTGTTGTGCGGGGAGTCTAGAGCGGTTTCGCCAGGACTGGAAACGGCAAACCGCTTCAGCGCTTTGGCATGGCGCGTGAACCATACGCGGTTGCGGCTCACGCCCGGGGGGAGCATGCAACGATGGGCTTTCCACCGGGCCGCAACAGCGGAAACATGCGGTGGGGCTGTTGCGCAAAGCCGCCAGCCTGGGCAGGAATCGGACATGGACGATCTGGCGTTACTGCGGCTGCAAATCGAATGGGGCGCCGACGAGGCGTTGGAAGCCGATCCCGTCGATCGGCTGCGCGCTGCCGCCACGGTCGCGGAGCTGGCACGACCGCGTACGATGCCGGAAGCTGGATCATTCGCGGCGGACCCGTTGCCTCGGATTGCGTTGGCCGCCGCGCCGCCGCGCCCGATGCCCCCCGCCGCGACCAGCTCCACCGCCGCGACCGAAGCCGAACAAGCAAGGCAACTGGTCGAGCAGGCGGGGTCGTTGGAGGCGCTTCGAGAGGCGATCGCGGGATGCGGTCTTTGCGCCTTGCGCGACACGGCCAGCAATCTGGTGTTTGCCGAAGGCGACCCCGCGGGGGGAGTGCTTTTCATCGGTTCGGCCCCCGGCGTGGAGGAGGACCGCGGCGGTCATCCCATGGCCGGGCCGGAAGGCGTGCTGTTCGACAGGATGCTCGCCAGCATCGGCCGGGCCCGTCGGGAGATTTTGTGCACGCCGCTCATTCCCTGGCGGCCCCCTGGCGGCCGAGCACCGTATGCTGGGGAACTTGCGGTCTGCCTGCCGTTCCTGCACCGGCTGATTGTCCTGGCCGTCCCGGGGCGTTTGGTCTTGCTGGGCACAGAGGCGGTTCGTGCGCTGCTGCCGGACCGAGGGCGGCGACGGCGCGCGACCCCGGAATGGGAGAGCGCGCGCATCCCAGGGCACGCCGAACCGCTGCCGGTGCTGGCATTGCCCGGTCTGATGGATATCAGGAAAGAGGCGTTACGCCGGCGTGATGCCTGGGCCGGGTTGCGGCTGCTGAGGCGAGCGTTGGACATAGATATCACGAAAACGTGATCTAAAAGGACTTGCCGAATCGGCGCAGAGTCGCGTTTTGCGGCAATTTTGATCCCAGTCTCACACAATTTTGTTGAAGCGAGCGCGAGCAGCCTGTAGCGAACCCGCATGCGAGGGATCGTTCACACGCTCTCCCGCCTTCCCGTCGTGCTGGCACTCCTTGCCGGGACGACGATCCTCTTCGGGGCCTTGGCCCCGGCAGCCTGTGCGCAGGCCTCCGGATCAGGGAATGGCGTAAGGCCCATGCCGCCGTCAGGCGGGCGTGGAGAGGAAACCGCGTTCGCCTGGCCGAGGGCCCGCATGTCCGGCACCAATGCCGACCTTGCGCTGCCCGAGCCCCTGTCGCCGAGCGACACCGCCGCCATCCGCCGTATTCTGACATTGCAGGACAACGGCAACCTGACGGACGCAGGGCGGCTCATCGCAAATCTTGAAAGTCCGATCCTGATGGGCACGATCCTGGCCCAACGCTATCTGGGTCGGTTCCATCGCTCGACGGCGCGAGAGCTCAGCGACTGGCTTACTTTGTATGCCGATCTGCCGGACGCGCCGTCGATTCATGCGCTGCTGTTGAAGCGCCTGCCATCAGGGGCTGCCGCGCCGCCGGGACCGAGGTATAGCCTACCGCCGGGTCCTTCCCCGGACCGAGAGGCAGGGGCCGACGATCTGAATACGGACCTGTGGCCCTTCGCACGCAACGCGTCCCTGGATCGGGCAGTCATCGACCGGGCACGGGCTGGGGAAACCAAGGCAGCACTGCGTCTGATCGCGGGGATTCGACGGCCGGATCGAGCTTACGCGGGCCTGTTGCAGGCGGAAGTGGCGCGGGAGCTGTTTTTCCGGAATGACGACGCAGAGGCGCTTCGGGTCGCTCTGATGGCTTTGCGGGACGTGCCGCGCGCCAGCCAGGTCGCATTGGCCGGCCATATTGGCGGCCTGGCGGCTTGGCGCATGGGCTGGAAGACGCAGGCACGGGGCTTGTTCGAACAGGTGGCCCACGCCGGGCTGGCATCGGGCCGGGATCGCGCGGCGGCCGCGTTCTGGGCCGCTCGCGCTAACCGTGCGATTGGTGATTGGAAGGCCGAGGAGGCTTGGCTGCAACGTGCGGCCGAGGCGCCCCGCACCCTGCACGGCATGCTCGCAAACCATGCCCTGGGCCGAGAGACCGGGATCGCCAGCACCAACACGCTGCTGACACCGGCGGATCTCGATGCGATCGCGGCGACCGCGGGCGGCTGGCGGGCCTTTGCGCTGTTGCAGGTCGGTCAGCACCAGCGCGCGGAGGACGAACTGCGCGGGCTGTGGCCCAGGTTGCAGGAGGATCGCATCTTCGCCAGATCGCTCCTGCTGGTCGCTTCGGCCACCGGGTCGCGGGACTTCGCGGCTCGTATCGCTGGGTCCTTGCGGGACGGTGCCGGACCCGCGCGGGGCAATGCGTGGTTTGCGGTGCCGACCCTGCGGCCGACCGGTGGGTTCACCGTCGATCCCGCGTTGGTTTACGCGCTGACCCGGATGGAATCGAACTTCGATCCCCAGGCGGTTTCCCCGGCCGGCGCCCGGGGGCTGATGCAAATCATGCCGGTTACCGCGCAATATGTATCCGGTGACGCCGACCTGGGGGATTTGCGGCTGCACGAACCGGCGCTGAACCTGCGCCTGGGGCAGAAATACCTGCACTATCTCGCCGGCCTGAACTCCATCGGCAACGACCTGCTGCGCGTGCTGGCCAGCTACAATACCGGGCCGGCCAACTTCCTGCGTCGGGCGGGGGATTTGCGGGACATGGGCGATCCCTTGATGTTCATTGAGGCGATTCCCGTTCCGGAAACCCGCGAATTCGTCGTCCGCGTACTAACATACACTTGGCTCTACGCCGCTCGGCTGCATCTGCCGGCGCCCAGTCTGGAGGCCTTGGCGGATGGGGTGTTTCCCCCCTTCACGCCCGGCCGGCCGGGGCGCAAGATACGTGCGGTGAACCTACCGGAAAATTGACGGGACCCTGGAGACCAACCATGGCACGCATTGATGAGAGCCGCCCATTCATCCCGGTCAACATCGCTGTCCTGACCGTGTCCGACACCCGTACCGCGGCGAATGATACGTCTGGCGATACGCTGGCTGAGCGCGTCGTGAAGGCCGGCCATGTCGTCGCCGCCCGGGTGATCGAGAAGGACGACGCGGGCTCGATCGAGCGTCTGCTTCGCGGTTGGATCGCGGACCCGCGGATCGATGTCGTGATCACAACCGGTGGCACCGGCATTACCGGCCGGGATGTCACCCCGGAAGCCTTCGATCGGGTCATGGAAAAGCGGATCGAGGGCTTCGGCGAACTGTTCCGCATGCTGAGCTACCAGAAGATCGGCACCTCCACGATGCAGTCCCGCGCCATCGGCGGGGTGGCTGGGGGAACCTATCTGTTCGCCTTGCCCGGGAGCACCGGCGCGGTAAAGGACGGATGGGACGATATCCTGGTGTCGCAATTGGACAACCGGCACCGGCCCTGCAACCTGGTGGAATTGATGCCGCGGTTGCAGGAGCATTTGCGGCCCGCGGCGGAGTAGGCGGCCGGCTATGCCGTCAGTTGCCTGCCACGCCTTTCGGCAATGGCTGGCCCCTGCGGCATGCCCTCAAAACTCATATTCGGGCCCCTCCACATACCGGAATCGCTCCAACGCGTCGGCGCGCAACGTGAAGCCGAGACCTGGCCGGTCCGGCGCATGCACCATCCCGTCCGGGCGGATGTCGAACGGTTCGTTGAAAAGGTCCCACATCATCGGCATGAACCCTTGCGTCACTTCCAGAATGTGACAATTGGCCGAGGCCATGGCGACGTGAATGCTTGCCGCGAACAACACCCCGCTCCCCCAGGCATGCGGCGCCAGGCGCACGCCATGCGCCGATGTCAGTGCCGCGATGCGCCTGATCTCCGTCATGCCGCCCGCCCGCGCCACATCCGGCTGCGCGATATCCAGTGCGCGCCGTTCGAGCAGATCCTGAAAGTCGAACCGCGTGAACTCCCGCTCGCCCGAGGCGATGGGGATCGTCGTTGCTCGCCGCACTTCCGCCTGACCGGCGTGATCATCGGGCGAAACCGGCTCCTCGAACCAGGCGATGTCGTATTGCTCCAGTTCCCGGGCCAGCTTGATGGCGGTTGAAACCTCCAGCGAGCCATGGGCGTCGATCATCAGTTCGACGTTGGGGCCAATGCCGCGACGGGCCGCCTTCACCCGGCGCACACAGTTTGGGATCGAAAACCCGTCGCGCCCGACCACGCGCATCTTGACGGCGGTGAAGCCCTTGGCGGCGTAGCCCCCGAGTTCCGCTTCGGCCTCGTCACCCGGCGCCCACCCGCCGCTGGCATAGCCGCGCACCGCGCTGCGCACGGCGCCCAGCGCATGGTACAGCGGAATGCCGAGCGCCTGCGCCTTGACGTCCCAGATGGCGATATCGACGCCGGAAATTGCTTCCATGATCACGCCGCGTCGCCGGCTTTCATCGGCCTGCGTCACGCCACGCTCCAGCGCCGGTTTGGCGCGGGATCCATTGTACATCTTCTCGTAGATACGTTCGGAGAACATCGGGTCCTCGCCCACGCATTCCGACGCGAGTTCATGCTCGACGATGGCCGCGACGATCGGTGGCGTTCCCAGTGCCGCCCCGATCCCAACCAGCCCGTTATCGGTCTCGACACGGATGAGCGTTGCGTCGCTCTTGATCTTCGTGCCGAGGTCGGTGCGATGACGCTTGTCCTCGGGCACCGGCGCGGACATTGGAACGGCGGAGACTTTGACGATTTTCATTGGCTCGTTCTTCCCTGGCCGGTGTGCTGTATCACCCGGTCTTGTTTGATGTTCCGCGTATCGCGCGGGTTGTCCGCTTACGTTGTCATGGCCCATCCACGCATTTGCTGAGATCGACCCGGCAAGTCGGGGATGGCGGGTCTGCACCCGCCATGACGTGGAGCGTCCCGTGCTCGCTGGCAGATGTAGCAGCTATTATTGTTCGTCGCCAAAGCGGCCAACGCCCTCCCGTGCCGAAGCCACAGACACCAGGCGTTACCCTGGCGCACAGGCGCGGATCGCGGCTTCGAAGCGGGCCTTGGCGCCTGGGCCACGCGCATAGGGGCTCAGGATCGGCACGTCGATGCCCGACCGCCGATACGCCTCCACCCGGGCTCGGCATTGCTCCGGCGTGCCCGCGATGCTGGTTGCGTCGATCATGGCGTCGGTCACGAAGCGCTCTCCGGCTGCCCGATCCCCGCGCTGCCAGGCCTCGGCGATGGCCGCCGCTTCGGCCGCGAAACCATGTTCGGCCATCAGCTTGTTGTAGCGCGGGAAAAAGCCGCAATAGAACGCAAGGCCAGGGCGCAACGCTTCCAGCGCCGCCCCGCGGTCATCAGCCACCGAGGTCGGCAGCAATGTCGTGATCTCGATCTTGCCAGGGTCGCGTCCGACCGACCGGGCGGCGTCAGCCAGTTGGGATCGCACGGACGCGGCGGTGTCCAATGTGCTCCGCGTCAGAATGATCCCATCCGCCACTTCACCGCAGAGCGCGATCCCTTTCGGAAATACAGCCGATAGATACAGCGGCACATCCCGATACCGAGGCGCGTACCAAAGGTCGAAATTCTCGATCCGGATCGTCTCGCCTTCGAACCGCACCTGCCCCTCCCGGATCAGCGTGCGGACGACGGCGACCGTTTCCCGCGTGCGGGTCAATGGCTTTGTATAGGCGATCCCGTGTTCCGGTCCGACCTGCGCCTTGTGGCTCGACCCAAGCCCCAGGATGAATCGCCCCCCGGACAAGTCGGCCACCGAGGACGCGGCCATCGCGATCGTCGGCGCCGAACGGACATAGACGCTGCTGATGGCCGTCCCCAGCAGGATACGGGAGGTTCGCATGGCGCAGGCCGCCAGGATCGCGAACTGGTCGCCGCCATGTCCTTCGGCGACCCAGGCGGACTCGTAACCCAGGCTTTCGGCCAGAACGACGAGGTCGACGATTTCCGCCGGGTTGGGGCCGCCCGAAATGGCGATGCCGATCCTGCTCATGCTGTTCTTTCTCCAGTCGTCAGAGTTGGCGCATCAAGGCGGCCCAGCGATCGAGGATCGGCAGCACCTCCTGTTCCTTGGCGGAAGGCACGCTGACCGAAACATGCACGACGCCGAGGTCGCGGTAGCGCTTCAGCGTATCGACATCCTCGGGCGCCGAGAACAGGTAAATCGGGCAACTTTCCGGAGTACGACCGGCTTCCTTCAACATCTCCCGGAATTTCGGGACAATTGTAAAGACATCGCCATCCTTCGCGATCCGCGCGGTCGTCGGAATCCACCCCTCCCCATACCTTACCGCTCGGCGGGCCGCGTACGGAAACGCACCGCCGACGATCACCGGCGGGTTGGGCTTTTGCACCGGTTTCGGCCAGGTCATCATCGGATCGAAATTGACGAACTCGCCATGATACTCGGCCTTGGAGCTGGTCCAGATCGCCTTCATCGCTTCGACCCGTTCGCGCACCAGTTGGGCACGGGTGGCGAAGACGGTGCCGTGGTTCTCCATCTCATCCTGGTTCCAGCCGACGCCGATGCCGAACAGGAAACGTCCACCGGACACCTGATCGATGGAGGCCACCAGCTTGGCCGTCTGGATCGGATCACGCTGGTTCACCAGACACACCCCGGTGCCGATTTTCAGAGTCTTGGTCGCCATCGCCGCGGCGGTCAGCGTCACGAACGGATCCATCACGTCATAATAATGCTTGGCCAATTCCCCGCCGCCGGGCGGTGGCGTTTTCCGAGTGAGTGGAATATGCGAGTGCTCCGGCGCCCACAGCGCGTCGAAGCCGCGCTCCTCCAGCGCCACGGCAAGAGCCGTCGGAGTCATCGAGTAGTCGGTGAAGAACATCGATGCGCCAAATTTCATGATCTCTCTCCCTTTTCTTGCTCGCGTTTCGCCTATTCAAGCCATGCCGCCGTTGGACGTTGCGCGATGAGGTCTCTCGCCTACCAGCACCAGTCGCGTTCGGCCGGGTGCACCCAGATTCCCGCCTCGGCTAGGCGCGGCAGGACGAGACGGCCGAACAGCTCGATTTCGCTGGGATGCCACAGCGGAAACGTCAGGGCGACACCCCGTACGCCACGGTCCCGGTATAGGTCGATCAGGATCGCCGCGACCTTGTCAGGGCCGCCATGCGCCTGCATCCCACCCGAGACCAGACCGACCTGACGGAGGTCGTTCTCGGAATACTGTTTGTAGATATCCTCGTAGGTCGTGCTCAGGTTGCTGATGAAACGGATATATTCGGCGACCGCCGGCAGGTGCACGCTGGCTTTCAGTTCCGCTGACACCTGTTCCGCCTGGGCGTCGGTTTCCCGCACCAGCATGCTGACATGAACCTGCAGCCGCACGTGGCGATCATGTTCGGCCGCCTGGGCATTGATGTCGTCCATCGCCGTCAGCACGGTTTCCCGGGGCGTGCGACCCGGCATGAAGATGTAATCGGCATGGCGCGCGGCGAACCGCCGGCCGGCGGGGGACGCCCCGGCACTGACCACCAAAGGCATCGGACGCTGCACCGCATGGGGCCCGACAACCTGGCCCTTCACCTGGAAGTAGCGGCCGACATGGTCGATCGGCCGCCCGGTCCACAGGGCGCGCAGCACATCCATGGCCTCATGGGCCGCGTCGTAGCGGGCATCATGGTCGAGCCTGGCGAAGTCGTTTTCGATCAAACCCGCCGCCGAGGACGTCGAGGTCACGACGTTCAAACCCCAACGCCCATCGCTGAGCGCGTCCAGGGTTCCGCCCATGCGCGCGATCTGGACAGGGTGGAACAACGAACTGTGGATCGTTGTGATGATGCCGATCCGCCGCGTCGCCGCCGCCATGACCCCGGCGAGGATCGGAGAAAACAAATACGGGTCGCGCCAGCCGATGCGACCGGCTTCCTCTCCATAGGCCTGCCAACTGTCGGCCATGAAAAGATAGTCGAAACCCGCGGCCTCGCACGCCGCCGCCAACGCCGTGTGGGTTGCGTGGTCGCAAAGATCCGGATTGCGCGTAACGCTCAGCTTCGATCCGAAATGCACGTTGGCGTTCGGATGGAACAGTCCCACGCGCAGGCTGGGGTCGTCGCTTCTCGCTTTCATGGCAGGCTCCGAGCCTTGGTGTCGATGAGACGGTGCAACCGCGATACGCCACCGCCACCGCTACGTCCATCCGCTCGGGACCCTTCCAGCGAAACCGAACCAACCGCTCCGACGCCCGGACCGGGGCCCGCCCGGCGCGATCGGATGGAGCGTCACCTGGCGCGGCCGTTCCGTCACCCGGCTTTCGCATGGACGATCCGCCCCACCGCTTATTGCCGAGCGCGTGTCGCCACGTCACACAGCCTGCATGAACTCTGATTCCGCTGTTGGGCGACTGATCGCCTTGCTCGCCCTTGCTGTGTTTTCCGGCACATTGGTGACCCGTCTGACCGACCCGCTGGTGACCGTGCTGGCGCGGGATCTGGACAGCACGACGGTGCGCACCGCGCTGTTGGCGACCTGCTTCGCCCTGCCCTTCGCACTGATCCAGCCGATCCTGGGCCCGGTGGGCGATGCGCTGGGCAAGCGGCGGGTGATGACGGTCGCCGTCGGGCTGTTGTCGGTTCTGCTGGTCGCCTGCGCCGCCGCCCCGGATCTAGAATCGCTCATGGTCCTGCGTGGCCTTTCGGGCCTCGCCGCCGGTGGGTTGATGCCGCTGGCGATCGCGTTGGTCGGCGATTCCGCGCCGATGCACAGCCGCCAACTCGCGTTGTCACGCCTGGTCGCCTGTGCCATCTCCGGCCAGATCGCCGGCGGCGGCTTTGCCGGATTGTTGGAACCCTATCTTGGTTGGCGCGGCGTCATGCTGGCCGCGAGCGGCGTTGCGGCGCTGGGTTTCATGGCGCTGGTCCTGGGCGGGCGCGGATTCAGCACAGAGCCGCGGAACCGCTTCGATCCGTTACGGGCCGCGGTCAACTACGGCCAACTGATGCGAAACCCCGCGGCGCGGATGCTGTATATCGCGGTGGCGGTGGAGGGCGGGTTCATCTTCGGATCGTTTCCGTATTTCGCGTCCGATCTCCAGGATCGCGGCATCGGTGGAACGGCCGAGGCAGGGCTGGCCGTCGCCGCTTTCGGCATCGGAGGCCTGATCTACGCCGCCATCGCGAAACGGCTGCTTGGCAGCCTCGGGCAGGACCGCATGGTCCTGCTTGGGGGCCTGTTGTGCCTGGTTTCGTATCTCGGCTTCGCGTTCGCGCCCGAGGCCTGGGTCTTTATCGGGTCCGGCCTCGTGTTGGGTACCGGTATGTACATGATCCACAATTCGATCCAGACCCGTGTCACGGAAGTGGCGCCGCATGCGCGCGGCGCCGCGGTCGCGATGCACGCGTTTCATTTCTTTTTGGGTCAGACCATCGGACCGGTCGTCTTCGGGCTGGTCCTGCACCATGCCGGCGCTCGCCCAGCCTTCCTGTTGGGGGGAATCAGCCTGTTGGTGCTGGCCCTGGTCCTGGGGCGGCGTGGCGTCGGCCGGGTCGCCGCCACGCGGTAGCGTTCCCGCGCGGGCGGTTGCCGCCGCCCAACCGGACCGGTCGATCCGCGGCAACGACCCAAGGTGCCGCATCCCATCCCGGCGCGCCGATTGACACCCGCATCCACGAACGCTCGGCCCGTCACTCCGCCAGGAAGCGGGCCGCGGCCTCTCCCAGAACCTGGACCCCAAGCGCGAGGTCTTCGTCCTTGGTGTCCTCCGACCAATGGTGGCTGATGCCGCCGATCGACGGGACGAACAGCATCGCCGCCGGCATGACACGCGCGATGTTCTGCGCGTCGTGCCCGGCGCCAGAGGGCATGGCCTGCCATGCGCCCGGGGCGAGATGGTCCGCGGCACCCGACAATGCCCGCATCATCGCAGGGTCGCACAGGGCGGGGATGGCCTTCGACATCGGCTCCAGCGTGATCGAGCACCGTTCGCGCCGGTTGGCGTCCCGCACCAGCGCGCGCAGCGTCGCCTCCATCCGTTCCAATGCCGCAACCGATACGTCACGGAACTGGAACAGAACGGTCGCGGTTCCGGGTATGATACTGGGGGCGCCGGGATCGAGCGTGATGCGGCCGGTCGTCCAGGTGCTGCGTTCCCCGCAAACGCGCGGGAATTCCGCATCGATGGCTGCCAGCAGCCGCACCGCCGTCAGCCCGGCATCCTTGCGTTCGGCCATCGTGGTGCCGCCGGCATGATCCTGCTGGCCTTGCACGATCAGACGCCACTGCCAGATAGCCACGATTCCGGTGACGACGCCGATGCGCAAGCCGGCCTGTTCCAGTTGCGTGCCTTGCTCGATATGCATCTCCAGGAAGCCCTTGTGCCGACCTGGCTCCAGGCGCATCCGGGTTTTTCCGTCCAGCCCCACCTGGCGCAGCGCATCGCGCAGCGGCGTGCCGTCCGTCCGGTTGCGGCTGCGGTCGATCTCGTCTTCCGTCAACTCCCCGATGATCGATCGGCTGCCGAGGAACCCCCCATCGAAATGCCCTTCCTCGTCGGCGAAGGCGCACACGTCCACGGCCAGTCCAGCGCGGGCCAGCGCCACGCCGGCGACAACGCCGAGCGCACCGTCGAGCCAACCGGCCTGGTTTTGGGATTCGATGTGGCTGCCCGTCAGCAGATGGGGTCCCGGGCCGGTGTGGCGGCCATAGACGTTGCCGATCCCGTCAATCGAGGCTTCGAGGCCGCAGGCGGACAGCCGGTCGAGCAGCCAGCGTCGCGATTCCATATCCTGCGGCGAAAAAGTGGGGCGATGCACGCCGGTGCGAAAGGCCCCGATCTTGCGGAGCGTGTGCAGGTCCTGAAGGAAGGCATTTGTGTCGATGACTGTCATGACTGATGTCCAGATTCCTACTGCCGCGATGAAGCGTTACGGTCCGATCCTTTGTGCAATCGGCCCGCCTGGTCAGGTCCCGGCCGACGTTCCAGTCTATGTGCCAGCCAATGTGCCAGTCTATGCGCCGGTCTATGCGCCAGCCAATGCAAAAGTGATTTCGTGTGCCCCGGCCCACAGCACGAGCTTTCCAAGCGCCGGCAGCTTGTCCAGTTCTCCGGTGATGGTCAGAAAGTGATTGCCGGCGAGAACGCCAACCTTGCTTGCGAACTGACAGGCGCCATAGGGCAACAGGATCTCCGTCTCGCTGATACCGCCTGGATGCAGCAGGATTTGTCCGGGCGCGGGATAGCTGGTCGGGTTTTCATAGCCGAGTTCCAGATCGAGATCGCCGAGGGGAATCCAGCAGGCTTCCCCGCTCCATCGCACGTGGATGATGCGTTGCTGGTACGGGAGCATCGCGCGGAAGCGGGCGGTGGTTCTCGGGGCCGCCGCGGCCTCGAACCGGGCCGGGAAGCTGAAAGGGCCGGCCGTAATCAGAACATCGTGCACCGTCGTGTCTCCTTCAAACCTGGTAGGCGCTGGCGTCGAAGCCGAAAGGCAGGCGACCGGTGGGTTTGATCAGGTCGTAGGGCGCGCGGGCAAGGAATTGGCCGGAACCCGGTTGCGCGAGGACCTTTCCGTCACGCATCGCCACCTGTCCGCGCCTGATCGTGGCGACGGGCCAGCCGGTGACCGACATCCCCTCATAGGGCGTGTAGTCGATCACGTGCTGCAGGACATCGTTGGTGATCGTGACCTGTTTGTTGGCATCCCACAGGACCAGGTCGGCATCCGCCCCCGGCGCGATCGCCCCCTTGCGGGGATACAGGCCGAACAGCCTCGCCGGGTTGGCGGCGGTCAGGCGGACGAATTGGCAGGGATCGATATGGCCCTTGCCGACGCCCTCACTGAACAGGATGGGCAGGCGCGACGCGAGGCCGGGCACGCCGTTCGGGATGTCGCTGAAGGGCGCGTTGGTGCCATGCACCCGCTTGCCGACCGGCGACATATAGCCCCAGCCGCTGTGGTCGGACGACACGACGTCCAGTGTCCCCATGCGGATCATGTCCCACAGTCCGGCGCTGGCGGCCGCGTCCCGGGGCGACGGGCTGCACATGTATTTGGCGCCCTCGAAGCCCGGGCGATCCATGTCGGCGGCGGATAGGACGAAGTATTGCGGACAGGTCTCGCCCCAGACTTTCAGGCCGCGGGCCTGGGCCTGGGCGATCTCGGCCGCGACCTCCGGGCAGGAGACGTGGAAGATCTGGATCGGCTGGTCCACCAGTTCGGCGAGCGCGATGGCGCGATGCGTGGCTTCCCGCTCGATCATCGAGGGGCGCGACCAGGCGTGGTATTTCGGCTCCACATGTCCGGCCGCCAGCAGGGCCTTGGTGCGCCAGTTGATCGCCTCGTAATTCTCGCAATGCACGGTCACCAGCATGCCGTGGCGGCGCGCGGCGGCGAGCACGCGCAGGAAGTCGCGATCGTCGATGTGGGAGTTTTCGTAGGTCAGGAACACTTTCAGGCTGCGCACGCCGGATGCGACGATTTCGGGGATCTGCTTGAAGATCACATCGTCGGAGGCATCGGCAATGATCTGGTGGAACGAATAGTCCACCATCGCCTTGCTGGCGCGCCGGCGGTATTCCGCCAGGGGTTCCAGAATGCCCTGGCCCTTGAACTGGGCAGAGAAAGTGATGACGCTGGTCGTGCCGCCGGCCAGAGCCGAAGTACTGCCGGAGACCCAGTTTTCCTCATCCGAGCCGCCGTTCGCCTTCAACTGCTCGATATGGCAATGGCTGTCTACGCCACCGGGCATGACCATCAGTCCGTCGGCCTCGATGCGGCGATCCCCTTTCAGGTCCAGTCCGACAGCGGCGATACGCTCGCCCTTGATCCCGATATCGGCGCGGAACATGTCGGCGGCGGTGACGACCGTTCCGCCAGCGATGACCAGATCGTAATCAGACATGAGTATGGATCCTCTTCAAGTGGTCGACCAAACGCAGCGTGTTGCAAGTATGGCATGATGTATCGGCGGGCGTCACGACCCGGCAATCCGCGCTTCAACGGTGGGGGGGCGGATCAAGTCCGTGAATGACCGTGACGGGGTGCCCATGGGTCAATGTTTCGCCCGATCGGTATAATGCCAACCGACGGAACCACTGACCCATGGCAACAACGAAAGCTGTCATTGCGAGCGCAGCGAAGCAATCCAGGGCGACCAATAGGATCAATCGTGCCTGGCCCCTGGATTGCTGCGCTGCGCTCGCAGTGACAGCCCCCCGCCCATAGGTCAGTGGTTGCGGCGGTTGGTATAACGCGCCGAATGTCACACGTCCGCCGGCCTCGACACCGCTCGGCTGTGCCGCCGTAACCGCGCGCGATCGGTGTCCCAAGAGGCCGTCCAAGGAGGCCGTCCAAGGTGGCCGTCCAAGGCCACGCGGGACCACGCCGCCGTCCGGACATCGACAGGCCGATGCGATGGTCGGTTTCAACCGGCCGGCGAAGTCCATTTGTAGACCTTCTCCAGGGTCCCTCCCATCAGCCTGGCCCGGTCGGAGTCCGAAAGGCGGTTGGTGTCTCGGAAAGGCGCCACGCCCTGCTCATACGTCAGCAGTCCGATCGTCCGCGTCCAGTCGGTCCCCCACATGCAGCGATCAAGACCGAACGCATCGATGATCCTCAGGACCGGCCCCCAGATGTCGTTATAGGGGAACGGCTGATGCGACATCGTGCAGGCGCCGCTGATCTTGACCCGAACATTGTCATACGCCGCCAGAGCCAGCAGGCTGGGAAGTTCCGCCCATGGATCCGCCGGAATTGGCGGTTGGTAGGGTTGCAGCAACCCCAGATGGTCGATCACGATGACGGTGTCCGGATTTCTGCGGACAAGCTCGGTGCCCAGATCCAACCGCCCCCAACAGAGGAAATTAACCGGCAAGCCATGTCTGGCGGCGGCGGCGAAGGCCCGGTTCAGGCCCGGATCGGCGGGGTCCATCGGCATACCCTCCCGCAGGATGATCCGGATGCCCACGGCCCCCTTGGTCGCGGCCCATCGGGCGACGACATCGTCGATGTTCGGGTCTGTCGCATCGACCGGCGTCACCACGCGAAACCGATCGGGGTAGGCGGCATAAACCGAGAGCGCGTAGCTGGGATCGTAGCGATAGAGATTGAACGACGACACCATGATCGCCCCGTCAACCCCAACGCTGTCCATCGCGGCCACCATCTCCTCGCCAGAGGCGGACTCCAGCCCATGCGCGGAACCGGCCCATGGCCGTCCGGGATGGTTGCGTTCGTAAGGGTGCACCTGGACATCGATGATCGGCATGGCTGTCCTCCATAACTTCCCAGGCGACTATCAGGCATCGGCGCCCGACCGACCAGGGCTGCCCCGCGGGCCGGAAGGGGGAGCGGCCGAACGCCGCCCGGGCGCGGATCACGCCGCCAGTCGATCCGTTGCAACACCAAACAGAAAATCGATGTCCTCGGAGTCCATCGCCGGCAGGGCCATTCCGTCCTCGCTCAATGCGATGCTCGCCAGCGCCGCCTTGCGTTCCTGCAATTCGACGATCCGGTCCTCCACGGTATCCGCCGCGATCAGCTTGTAGACGAACACCGATTTCGTCTGCCCGATCCGATGGGCGCGATCGGACGCCTGGTCTTCCACCGCCGGATTCCACCACGGGTCGTAATGGATCACCGTGTCGGCCGAGGTCAGGTTCAGACCGCGTCCACCGGCCTTCAGGCTGATCAGGAACAGCGGCACCTCACCGGCCTCGAAACGTCGCACAGGCGCGGCGCGGTCGGTGGTGTCGCCCCGCAGTTCCACGAACGGGATGCCGGCTGCTTCCAGCGACGGCTTCATCAGGTCCAGCATCGAGGTGAATTGCGAGAACAGCAGAATGCGCCGGCCTTCCGCGATCATTTCGCCGACCATCTCCATCAGATCGTCCAGCTTGCTGGAAGTGCCGGTCAGCTTCGCGGATGCCAGTTTGACCAGACGCGGGTCGCAGCAGACCTGGCGCAGCTTCAACAGGGCGTCCAGCACCAACACGTGGCTCCGCGCCATGCCGCGTTCGGCGATCCCGTCCGTCACCCGCGCATGCATGGTGGCCCGGATGGTTTCGTAAAGCTCCCGCTGATCCGGGGCCAGGGTGATACGACGCAGGATCGTGTGTTTCGGAGGCAGTTCGGTGGCCACGGCGGATTTGGTCCGGCGCAGAATGAACGGGCGGATCCGCGTGGAAAGCTGGCGGCGACGGACCGGGTCGCCATCCTTCTCGATCGGCGCCCGGAAGCGGCGGCCGAACGCCTTCCGGTGACCCAGCAGGCCGGGCATCAGAAACGCGAACTGGGACCACAATTCGCCGAGATGGTTCTCGATCGGCGTGCCGGACAGGCACAGCCGATGCCGCGTGTCCAACCGGCAGACCGCATGCGTTGCTTTCGCCGTCGCGCTTTTGATCGCCTGCGCTTCGTCCAGAACAACGAGGTGCCAGGGCAATCCGGCCATCTCCTCGATATCACGGGTCAGCACGGTGTAGGTCGTGATCACGACATGCACCCCGGTCAGGTCGCGTCGGCGCTCATGACGATCCAGGCCATACAGCACCACCACTCGCAAACCCGGCGCAAAGCGCGTCAGTTCGGCCGTCCAGTTGGGCACCAGACTGGTCGGCACGACAACCAGCGCCGGCCGGTCGAGCCGACCCGCCGCTTCCTCGATCACGATATGGGCGATCGTCTGCGCGGTCTTGCCCAGACCCATGTCGTCGGCGAGCAGACCGCCCAGGTCGTTTTCCCGCAGGTGCTGCAGCCAGTTCACGCCCTGCTGCTGATACGGGCGAAGACTGGCGGTAAAACCAGCCGGAACGGGCGCATGCGGGATATCGGCAACAGCGCGGAAGCGGCCGACCTGGGCCGCGATGGTGGAACCGGCCTGCCATCGCGTGCTGACGATGTCCTCCAGGTCGAGCACATCGGCCACCTGTGTGGCGTCCAGCACCAGGGTCTCCTTGGTGCCGCGCGTGCCGGCCTCGATCAGGTCTTCCACCACAGCGAGCAGCCGAGCGATGCGTTCGGCGGGAAGTTTGAGGATGCGGCCGTCGTCCAGGCTGGTGATCAGTTCGCCGTCCAGAACGCGCGCCGCCGACATGCCGCCGCGATCCCGCAGGCGCAGCAGAATCGGCAACAGGGGATGACGGGTACCGTCGATCTCAATCCCCAGGTCCAGCGACAGGGTGCCGCTGGGTGAATCCGCAACCGTCATGTCGCAGAGTCCGACGGATTCCACCATGCGGGGGCCGAATTGCTCCTCGGCGGTGCTGCGCCAGCCCATCGCCCGCAGGATGGGCAGTCGTTCGGCGACGAAAATGATCCAGGCTTCGGCGGCGTCGCGACCGCGGAAGACGAACACCATGCGCCCTTTTTCGGACCGGCCGTTGGCGACGCGCATTTGCACCAGGCCGTCCTGCCGGATGGCGGCCAGCGCCGTCGCTTCGGCCTTGGCGTCACGTCGCACGAAAATGGGCCCGCCTGGCGCATTCACACGGACGAACTGGCGGTCGTCGTCGAACGGGATGACGGCACCGTCGTAATCGAATTCCAGCAGCAGGGCGTCCAGCATCTGCATCCGCCCCTGCTCGTCTGGGCATGGCAGGCGAGCCAGGCGCAGGAGCGGAGTGCCCGCACGATCGACGATCACCTGCTCGGTGGCCGGTGTGGCATCCAGCCGGCGCCTTGGGGGTTCGCTGGGTTTCCGACCGGCGGGTGGCGCGGAGAAGCGTGGTTGCGGCGGCGGCGCGGGCGGCTGGACGCGGACCCGCCCCACGCCGCCGGTGGTGGCATCGACATACCAAAGCCCGGAGTCGCCAACGATGACGCCGGACCGGGGCGGCAGGGCGGCCGCCGAGGCGGAGGTCAGGATGCGGGTTTCGCCGGGAATCAGACGGCGCCCGCCGGCGTGCCAACGGCCGTGGCCGCAGCGCGCCAGCGCATCCAGAACGTCGACGACCAGCCCAGGCAACACCGGAACGCGCGCTTCCATCCCGTCGCCGAGAAGATACGCGAGATCGCGCAGGGGCGCGTCCATCGTTTGGTCGGATGCAATCGCGTTCGGCGTCGTTGGCATGACGGTCCCGCTGCGCTCGCCGATCAGCACCATCGTCACGACGCAGGCATACGGAGCCTCGGCCGGGGCCAGGTCGAACTCCAGCCGCTGTCGTTCCTTCTCCACCGCGGGTGTGACCAGCGTGTCGAGGAATGTCTGCTGCTCCGGCCGCCGCAGCGCGGGAAATCGGTCGAGGGCGGCGAATCCCGCGGCCGCCAGATGGGCGCAACCGCGGGTGCCGCAGTCGCAGCGGTTGTCGAAGACCACGCGCCGGCCCAGCAAGGATGGCGTGATCCGCACGGTATGCGGCGTATGCCGATCCTGGACGATGGCCTCTATGGTGTCGCCATTGAGCTGCACCTGGACCGCGCCGGCCAGCCCCAGGCTCCGGCCTCGGGTCAGGGCGCGTGCGTCGAACGCGCGGCTCAGGTCCTGGGAGGAAAACGGCGTCGGCATTGGGGTTCGTCACCTCGGGTAGCGTCAAAGGGGCGGGATGTTCGGCAACCCGGCGTCGCGTGGTTCTACAATGATTGGCGCCCGAGTCGGAACGGACCGCGCGGAGTTTTGGCGAAGGCCGGGATCCGAAAGCGGGCGCAAGGTGCCGGTGCCTGTCTTTTATGTCATAGTCGAGCTGCCGTTCGAAGGGGACCCATCGCCATGTCGGATGCACCTACCCGGATGCCGATCCCGCTGCCGCCATCCCGCTTGCGCACCCTCTTGTTGGCGGCGGCTGTCGCCGGGATCGGCCTGGTCTTCCTGGTGAACGCCCTGAGGCTGTTCAGCAATCCGGCCACGCCGCCGGGTTATGTTGGCTACCTGACCCGTGGCGCGGTGTTCGGCCGTGTCTCATTTGTCGGATTGCAAACCGGGCCAACGAGTTCCGGCCTGGGCTGGTTGCTGGAGGTCACCAACGTCTCGGTGACCCCCTACACCTATTCGGAGGATTTTTCCGGCGACAGCGCGGTTCTGTCCGCCGACAGCCTTAAGATCGCGTTCCGTGTGCATCTCGTCTGGCGGGTTCGGCCGGAAGGAGTGAAGGAGTTCATCGAGCGCTACTCGACGCTTCGACCCAATGACGCTCCGAACCGGATCGTCGAGGTCGGCTATGCCAACTTCATCCGTGAGCCGCTGCGGACCTATGCGCGCGACGAGGTTCAGAAATACAAAGGGCTGGACATCAAGGACAACATCACCCCGATCGGGGAGGCGATCACGCGACGGATCAACGCGTTGGCGATGAATACGCCGTTCGAAGTGCGGTCCGTCGTTGTCGGCAATATCCAGTATCCTGTCGAGGTTGCCGACGCGGTATCGAAGAAGCTGGCGGCGGTTCAGGAGTTGGAACGCAAGCTGACCGAAATCGAGATCACCAAGCGGGAGAAGGACAAGCGCATCATCGAGGCTGAAGGCATCGCCGCCGCGACTGAAATCATCAGTCAGCGGTTGACCGGCGCCTACCTGCAATATGAGGCGATCAAGGCGCAGCACGAGATGACCCGGTCGCCGAATCACACGACCATCTATATCCCGGTCGGCCCGATGGGCGTGCCGTTGGTCGGAAACCTGAATGTCGGGCCAACCCAATCCCCGAGCGGCGCCGCCCCGAAATAGCGCCACCCCGAGATAGCGCCGCCCCGAGGCAGCGAGGAGCGACCGGGGGCATGAACGCTGGCCGGCGGGCGGGTCCGTGCGATGGTGGCGGGGACTGGTGTCCAGACGTTGTTTGGCGCCGGAAACCAGGACTTCAGCGGCCGGAATTGATGAAGGTCTGTCCCCCGATCGTCGGATTAAGCAGGTAGGAGAAGCTGAAGCTCGGGTTGGCGAACTGCTGTATATATTCGTAGTACCACCGATACACCTCGGCGATGCCCAGCTTCGGCACCATGACGACATCGAACGGCGCCAGGCGGATATCGGCCGCTGGTTCGCTGCCGCTCATGACCGCATCGTAGCGTGTCGCCAGATATTGAGGCGTATCGTTTTCTCCCCGTCGCACCAGGAAGACCCGGGATTCGTCGCCGCTCAATTTCAGGCCGCCGGCGCGGGCAATTGCCTGTGCCAGGGTAGGCGCGGTGCCCACGATGCTCTGTTCGCCCGGCAAGGCGACCTCTCCACCGACGAAGATCCGGACCGGCGCGACCGTCTTGACGATCACGGAGACATGCGGTTCGCGCAGATAGCGCGTGTAGCCCTGGTTCAGCACCCGTATCAGGTCCGGCACGGTGCGGTTCGCCGCGCGCTCGTCATGCACGATGGTGGTGGAGATGTGGCCGTCGGGCCGCACCGTCACATCCTCGTTCAGGTCCGGGTTCAGCAGCAGCCGGACGGACAGCACGTCACCAACCTGGATGCGATAGGCCGGGGTTATGTAGGTCTGCTCCGTGATGGGTGGCAACGGCGGGGCTTGCGGCAGATCGGTGCGCGGCGCACAGCCGGCGAGCAGGGCAAGCGCGGCCAACCGGACGGCATGGGTCTTTGGAAACGGGCCGGGCATCAGGGGGCCGCGTGCCCGGTTTCGGCTGCCAGGCCCTTCGCCAGTCGCATGGCCAGCGCGACCGCTGTCAGCGTCGGGTTCGCCTCTCCGGACGTTGGAAACACGGCGCTTCCGGCCAGGAACAGGTTGGCCGATCCGAACACCCGGCAATCGCGATCGACCACGCCCTTACGTTCATCCAGTCCCATTCGTGCCGTCCCAATCTGGTGATGACCGTCGTAACACTGCGCCAATATGAAATCGGCGCGCTCTTCCGCGGGGACCAGCCAGTGCATAGTGCCGGTGCCGGTGCGGGCCAGCCAGGCGTCGAAGCAGTCGTGCATGCGGATCAGCAGATCGGCGTTGGCGCGCCGGTAGCGGAAATCCACCGCGGCGCGTGGTAGTCCGTAAGCGTCCTGCTGGCCGGACAGCGTGATCCGAGAGGCCGGATCGGGCAGATGTTCGGCGTGGAACCGGATCGCGTAGCGCCGAGCGGCGTTGCGCTGGAAGAAGCCCGGCATGCGGTGATCGGCCAGATAGCGTCGATACAGAAACCCCGGCAAAAACGCGGCGGTGCGCGGCGCGTCACGCAGGATATTGACGATATGGGGCCAGCGCCGAATGCGATCGCCGACATAGTGCTGGCGGATCGACTCGGCGACGATCCGACGCCCCAGGGGCGGGATCGACAACGCAAGATAGGCCAGCGAAAGAATGCCGTTGCGGTGCACCGGATCGCGGATCTGAGGATAATCCGGCCATAACGACCCGTTGGTCAGACCCATCCGACGCTGCAAATCCTCGCTGGGGGTGAAGCGGCGGCGCATGTAGAACCCGGCCGGATCCCGGAAATATTCGATCTGGGTTTCGACGGCCGGGTTGCGCAGTTCCATTTCCGCCACGATGCCATACAGGTGGCCCATGTAGAACCGCCCCAACGGGCCGTCCTCCCCCCCGAATCGGTTGGGGGCGTCGCGTCGGGATGCCAACAGCAGGCGGGTCGTTTCCAGCCCGCCCGTCGCCACCACCAACCGCCCCGGCGCCACCCATGCGCGCTGTTCGCCACTGCGGACCTCGATCCGGGCCACGCGACCGTCGGCGGCGAAATCGAGCCCCGTTACCGTCGCGCACAGGCGTAGATCGATGGCGCTGCTTTGGCGCAGATGCTGGGAATACATGTCGGTGAAGCGTGGCCGCCGGCTCCACCGTTCCAGCTTGTCGAAGGTGAAGTCGGTGTCGGACGGGGCGAAGCCGGGCAGCGCCTGTTCGAAGTCAGCCGTCCCACAGCCGATATGGGCACAGGCGGCCGGCAGGAACGGCGCGATATCGGCCTGGGAGATGGGCCAACCGCTGTGGGGAACGGCGGCGCGCTGTTCGAAATCGATCGGCGCGAAGGGCACGCAGCGGCCGCCCCACAGATTGGACGTCCCCCCCAGGCTGCGTTGCACGGCGATATCCATGGGGACATGGCGGGTGGGGTCGTCGATGTCGGCATCCGACAGGGCCTGAGCGCTGGCGGTCGGCCCCTGGTCGCCGGATTCCAGCAACAGCACGTCATGTCCGGCGCGTTCCAGTTCAAGCGCCAGCGACAGGCCGACCGGTCCCGCGCCAACCACGCAGATCGCGGGGCGAGCGCCATCCAGGCCGTCGAGTCCCTTGCCGATCACGCCAACCTGCCGGACGGATCTTGCATTGGCGGCCTCATGCTCCTGTGCATCCTGTGGCGAACCTTTACCGCGCGATCGATAATTCAGGTAGCACGCGACGCACCGCCAGCGCGAAGCTGACGCGCCCCTGGATCAGGCAGATCGTGCTGACCACCGCAGCGCCCATCATCCCGAACAGCGGGATCAGTATGGCGCCAAGCACGCAGCAAACGACAAGTTGGTACAAGTTCAACCGGCGCAGCAGCGCGCCGTGGCCGGTCATCGACAGCAGCATATCCTGAGTCGGCAGGGCGGCGTTGACCACCTGGCCCACGCACAGCACGAACAGGGTGAGGTCCGCGCCGGGCAGGTCGCTCGCCATCAGCCCCAGCAACGGATGGACGAACACCACCATTCCCAGGATCACCGGCAGGCACAGCGCCATCGCGACCATGCGGGTCTGGCGTTGCACCTGCCGCAATTCGGCGAACTCTCCGCGCCGATGGTGCGACGCGAAACCGGGCGCGGCGATCATGGCGATGCTGACCAGCATCGTGTTGATCAGCATCGTGATTCGACTGACAATGCTGAAGGCGCTGACCGCCGGGGCGTCGGCGAAGACGCCAAGCAGCAGGACCGGCACCGACAGCAGCGTGACCTGCACCATCTCGATCACCAGGAACGGACGGGCGGTGACCCAGATCGGGGGCAGCGGGTCGATGGGCGGTGCATTTTCCGCGGATACGGGTCGAACGGCGGTGTCTGCCATCACGTGCCGCCAGTCCCAGACGATGCAGCCCAGGCCAAGCAGGCAGCACAGGCCGTACGATCCCGCATAAACGATCAGCACGGTGTCGAGTTGCGTCAGACCCGCGATCAACAGGGCCAGCGACAGGACCGGCGGCAGGGCACTTTGCACCATCTGCCCCATCACCGGTCGGTGGAGCCCGATCAGCGCGAACCCGATGGCAAAGGCCAGCGACTGAGGCACCAGGATCGCCGCCGCGATCGCAAGCGGATGCGCGAGGTCCGGCAGCGCGAACACATGGATGGCCAGCGGCGTGGCGATCAGCACGGTGCCCAGCGCGGCCCCGGCGCTGGCGGCCGCCGTCCAGCCAATGCCGGTCAACAGCGCCGCTCTCGCCGCCCTGGTGTTGCCGACCGCAAGTTCCGCCGCGACATGGCGCGACACGGCGCGTTCCAGGCCCATCCTCGCGCCGGTGGAACACAGGTTGACCCAGGTCAGGCACAGGAAGAACAGGCCCGAGTCCTCGGCGCCCATCATGCGGGCGGCCAGCATGTAAAGGCCGAACTTGCCCGCCGCCTCCAACCCGCGAGAAGCGAGCGCGCCGGCGTAGTGCATCAGCCGGCCGAGCGGTGGCGGGTGTTGAATAAGGGTTCGAACGCGGCTGATCATGGTATCACGATGCCCGGGCTCCGGCCGCGAAGATTAGAGGCGTCTGGCCCCGACCGTCGGGGCCGGGATCGAGGACAAAACGCGTTGGCATCGTCGCTACACTTTCCTGCCCGCTTTCCGCAAGCTAGAGCATGATCGTGCTGAGCGGAACGTAACAGCGCGTGAATCATGCGATCAAACAAGACGCTAGAAGCCTGTCGGACTTACGCCCACCGGAGGCTCATGTTAGAATCGTAACGTCGATTCGCTCCCTCCCCGGATGCCGCCAATGAGCAACTTCCGCCCCACCGATCGCCTAACCGGCTTCCTGATGCCGCCGTCTATCGATGAATGGCTGCCT
>CAMATI010000003.1 GCA_945861095.1 Asaia bogorensis
ATTCATCGATAGACGGCGGCATCAGGAAGCCGGTTAGGCGATCGGTGGGGCGGAAGTTGCTCATTGGCGGCATCCGGGGAGGGAGCGAATCGACGTTACGATTCTAACATGAGCCTCCGGTGGGCGTAAGTCCGACAGGCTGCTAGACGCGAACCCGCCAGGACTGTCCGGATGCATTTTCGCATCACCGACGGCAAGGCCGCATCCCGCAAAGCGCTGCGTGGCAGCAGAAAACCCTCCGCGGCGATCATGGGCACGGTCGCAGCGAACAGATCGATCCGCAATTCGAAATGCGTGAACCCATGCCGCACCTGCCCCGCCGGCCGCCATGCCGCGCTGACCGGGGCATGTGCCAGAGCCTCCTCCATCGGCCAAATCTCCTCCCGCCACGGTGTGCCGGGCAATTCGGTCATGCCGCCCAGCAGCCCCGATGCCGGCCTGCGTCGTAACAACACGTTATCAGAGGCATCCGTGACCCAGAAATGCGCGCCCATGCGGAGCGGTCGCACGCGCTTCGGAGCCTTCCGAGGCAACGCCGCTGCGATCCCCGCCCTGCGTCCGGCGCAGTCATCCCGCCAGGGACATATCGCACAGGCCGGCGTCGTCGGCGTGCAGACCGTGGCGCCGAGATCGAACAGCGCCTGGGCGAAATCGCTGGGGCGATCCATCGCGTCCGGATCGCGGCCCAGCAAGGACGCCGCGGCCTGGATGGCCGGCTTCGCGGTGGGGAGGGGAGTCTCGATCGCGAACAGCCGAGAGACCACGCGTTCCACATTGCCATCCACCGGCACGGCCGGGATGCCGAACGCGATCGCCCCGACCGCGGCGGCGGTGTAGGCGCCGATACCGGGCAGGTTGCGCAACCCATCCAGGTCGGGTGGAAAACCGCCGGACGCGGCCACGATCCCGGCACAGGCGTGCAGATTTCGCGCCCGTGCGTAGTAGCCCAGCCCGGCCCAGGCTGACAGCACATCATCCAAAGGTGCCGCCGCCAGGGCGTGCACGGATGGGAAGCGGCTCACAAAACGCTCATAATAAGGTATGACGGCGGTGACGGTCGTTTGTTGCAGCATGATCTCGCTGAGCCAAACGCGGTACGGATCCGGACTCTGACCGGGTTCGGCGCGCCAGGGCAGGCGACGGCGATGGCGGTCATACCAGTGTAATAGAGAAGCGGCGGGGGCGATGGCGGAGGACAACACGGACGACGATATGAAGAACGCGCCCCGCCACGTCTACGGGCCGCGCCCGGTCGGTGCGTTGGTGCCGGCACTGACCCGTCCCGCCTTCAGCCGCAAGGCGCCAGCCTCGGCGCAGCTTATGCTGGACTGGCCGGCGATCGTCGGTCCGGCCCTGGCCCGGGTGACCGAACCACGCCGTCTGTCCGCCGGCACCTTGACCATCGCATGCTCCGGCCCGATCGCCATGGAATTGCAGCATATGGCGATCGAGGTGATCCACCGCATCAACGCCCATCTCGGCCAGGCGACCATCCGATCGCTCCGCTTCATGCAGGTCGCCGATCAGGGAACGCTTGCCCCGCGTCCATTGCCCTCCCCTCGCACGCTGGCCCAGGCGGAGGCGGCGGTCGGCGACATGCCGCCGGGGCCGCTGCGCGATGTCCTGGTCTCCCTGGGCAGTATCCTGCTGGGACCAGGCAGAGGGAACGGATCGCCCGCGACCAAGCCGCCCGCGCCGGTCGACCGCCGATAATCAAGCCCTTCACGAATCGGCCGCCTACACGCTAGACACACCAGATATAAAGGTTCCCATGCCTATTTCGCGCCGTCGGACACTAACTGTTGTTGCCGCTGGAGCCGCTGCCCACACCCTGGGTTCGGCCATTCCAGCCTACGCCCAGGATGCCAGCCAGGCGGAGCGGTCCATTGGCAATCCGGACGCGAAGACCACGGTCATGGAGTTTTTCTCCCTTACCTGCAGCCATTGCGCGGCCTTTCACAGCGGCACCATGCCGCGGGTGAAGAAGGAACTGGTCGAGACCGGATTGGTCCGAATCGTGTTCCACGACTACCCGTTGGACCAGATCGCTCTGACCGCCGCCATGGTCGCGCGCAGCTTTCCGGCCGAACGCTACGACCCGTTCGTTACCGCGTTGCTCGCGACGCAGGACCGCTGGGTCTTCAACCGCGGCGTCAATCCGATGGAGGAGCTTTGGAAGATGGCGGCCCTGGCCGGCATGAGCCGCCCAGGCTTCGACAAGGCCATCGCCGATACCACGCTGCGTGACTGGATCCTGCGCCAGCAGCAGGTCGACCAGGATCGCTGGAAGATCGAATCCACGCCCAGTTTCGTTATCAACGGCCAGAAATATTCCGGAGGCATGAGCTTCGATGCGTTCCGCAAGCTGATTCCGGGATAGGGGCACAAGGAGTACGCGTTGCCGGTCAGTTTTCGTCGCCTTCGCATCGCCGGGTTCAAGAGTTTTGCCGAACCGACGAGCGTGGAGATCCTGCCGGGGCTGACCGGCATCGTAGGTCCTAACGGGTGTGGCAAATCCAACGTGGTGGAGGCCCTGCGCTGGGCCATGGGCGAAAGCAGCGCCCGCAATCTGCGCGGCGGGGAGATGGACGACGTCATCTTCGCCGGCACCGTCGGGCGCGCATCACGCAATATCGCCGAGGTCTCGCTGTTCCTGGAGGAAACCGCCGGCGTCGCGCCGCCGCCGTTCCATGAACAGGCCGAATTGCAGATCGTTCGCAAGATCGAGCGCGGGTCGGGCTCCAGCTACCGGGTGAACGGGCGAGAGGCGCGTGCCCGCGATGTGCAGACATTGTTTGCCGACCTTGCCTCTGGCGCGCGCGCGTCCGCGATGGTCAGCCAGGGACGCGTCGGTGCGCTGGTCGGCGCTCGCCCCGAGGATCGGCGTGTGGTGCTGGAAGAAGCCGCCGGGATCACCGGGTTGCATGCGCGCCGACACGAAGCGGAACTGAAATTGCGGGCGGCGGAAGCGAATCTGGCGCGTGCGGATGACCTGCGGACGCAACTTGATGCGCAACTCGGGGGTTTGAAGCGCCAGGCCCGCCAGGCCAGCCGATACCGCAATATCTCTGGTGCCATTCGGGAAGCGGAGGCCGAACTTCTGTCCGTCCAACGGGCGTGGGTGGAAGCGGCGCGGATTGAAGCGCGGGCCGCCCTGCAACAGGCGGAACTGGCGGTTGGGGCAGCGGTGACCGCCTCGACCGCCGCATCCGCGCAGGCCACGGACGCCGCCGCCGTTTTGCCGGCTCTGCGCGAGGGTGAAGCCACCGCCCGCACCGCCCTGGAGAGATTGCGCATCGAGCAGGAGCAGATCGCGGGGGAGGAGGAGCGCGCGCGTGATGCCCTGACTCAGGCTACCGGTCGTCTGTCCCAGATCCGCAAAGACCTGGGTCATGCCGAACAATTGCAACGCGATGCGTCGGCCGCGGATGTCCGGTTGAGCGCCGAATACGCCGCGATCGCCACCGCCGAGGCCGGCTTCCCCGCCCGCGCCGAAGCGCTAGAGGCGGCAGCCATCGCCGCCGCGGAAGCTCTGCGGGAGGCGGAGGCGGAGGCCAATCGTGCCACCGAAGCGGCCGCCGAAGCGAATGCCCGTGCGCAGGCGGCCAATCAGTTTCTGACCCAGGCGCAACAGCGGGCCGCGCGCATGCAGGAGCAGGCCACGCGTTTGACCGAGGAGCGGAACCGGGTTCTCGCCCAACAGGTGGACGCGACGAAATTGGCCCAGGCCGCGGAAACCGTAGAGCAGGCGGGGGCCGGGATGGCGGCGGCCCGGATCGCGATGGATCGCGCGGAACAGGCACGCGCCGCGACGGCGAATGCCCTGGCCGCCGCGCGGGAGGCCCAGTCCGGCGCCGACTCCGCCCGTGCCAAATTGGCGGCGGAATGCCAGGCCCTGGCGGAAATCCTGGCGGTGAAGGATGGGGAACGGTGGCCCCCCATGGTCGACTCGCTGGCCGTTCCATCCGGACTCGAAGCCGCGCTTGGCGCCGTCCTGGGGGAGGAATTGACCTCGGCCCTGAATCCGGAGGCGGCGCGGCATTGGCGGGAATTGCCGCCGTTCGATCCGGTCCCGCCGTTGCCCGACGGCGTGACGTCCCTGGCCACGATGGTGCGCGGCCCGGCGGTGCTGGACCGGGCTTTGTCGCAGATTGGTTTGGTCGATAGCGACACACCGTCGATGGAGCGGCAGTCCGCTTTGGCGCCTGGGCAAGTATTGGTCTCGCGTTCCGGGGCAATATCGCGCTGGGATGGCTATACCATTCGTGCCGGCACACCGGTCGCCGCCACCGTCCGCTTGCAGCAACGCAACCGGTTGGCGGGACTGCGGGAACGGCTGGCGGAAGCCGAACAGCGCGCCGGGGCGGCACGTGCCGAACGGGCCGCGTCCGAGGCCGCCGCACAGGCCGCCAACCAGGCGGAGCAGCAGGCACGGATGATGCGACGAGACCAGGAACAACATCTGGAACGCGCCACTGCCACCCTGACCAACCTCCGCAATCAGGCCGCCACGGCGACGGCTCGCCTTGCGGCGGCGGAAGATCAGTTGGTCCGCATCGTCGCGGACCGGGATGAAGCCGATGCCGCCCTGGCCCGCGCCCGCGCAACCCATGCCGAACTGCCGGACATTGGCGCGTTGCGGGCCGCTGTCGAGCAGGCGCGTGCCGCCCAATCCGCCGCCCGTGCCCGGGAATCGGCGGCGCGCGGGGAACGGGACAGCGCGGCGCGCGATCATGTGGCGCGCACCAACCGGGTCCTGGTGATCCAGGCCGAACGGGCCGGCTGGACCGAACGCGCCCGTGATGCGGCCGATCGTGTGACCGACCTGTCGGCTCGATTGGCGGACGCCGAGACACTTCAGGCCACGCTGTCCGCGGGACCCGCGCAAATCGCCGATCGTCGCCAGATCGCGTTGCAAGCCCTGCAAGCCGGAGAGGTTGACCATCGACGGATCGCCGGGGAATTGACCGGGGCCGTCAACCGGGCCGGCGATGCGGATCGTGCCGCGCGGGCGGCTGAGTCCGCTCTGGCGGCGCGGCGGGAAGGCGCGGTCCGCGCCGAGGGAGCCGCGCAACAAGCTGATCATGCCTGGGGTGTCGTCGCCGAACGGATTCTGGAACGGCTGGGCGTGTCGCCGACCTTGCCGGCGCCTCCGGCCGAATTGGGCAAGGAGACCGAGGAAAAGGCCCGCCGCAAACTGGAACGCCTGGTCAAGGAGCGGGACGAGATGGGCCCGGTCAACCTTCGCGCCGACGTCGAGGCCGCGGCGATCGAGGAGCAGATCGCCACCCTGGAACGCGAACGCGCGGAACTGACCACGGCGATCGCCAAGCTACGCGGGTCGATCGGCCATCTGAACCGGGAAGGAAGGGAACGGCTCGCCGCGGTGTTTCAGCAGGTGGACCGCAATTTCCAGCAATTGTTCACCCGCATGTTCGGCGGCGGTCGGGCGCATCTGGCGCTGGTCGGGTCGGACGATCCGCTGGCGGCCGGGTTGGAGATCTATGCCCAACCGCCGGGGAAGAAGCTGGCCACCCTGTCGCTGCTATCCGGCGGCGAGCAGGCGTTGACTGCGCTGTCCCTGATTTTCGCGGTTTTCCGTTGCAATCCGGCCCCGGTTTGCGTGCTGGATGAGGTCGACGCCCCGCTCGACGACGCTAATGTCGACCGGTTCTGCACTTTGTTGGAGGATATGGTGCGCGACACCAACACGCGTTTCATGGTGGTGACGCATCACCCGCTGACGATGGCGCGGATGGACCGGCTATACGGCGTCACGATGCAGGAACGCGGCGTGTCGCGGGTGCTGTCGGTCGATCTGACGCAGGCGGAATCGATGATGGAGACCCCCCGCCTGGCCGCGGAATAGAACCGAACAGCGGACGCGGAGTGGTCGCGTTGCCGACCGGGTTGACCGCCAACGGCAGCGGCGGGGCTCGGAATGCCCAGGTGACCGGCATCGCGCGATAGGCATCCAACCCGCGGCCGACCGAACTCAATGTGGCGGGACTGCCCGTGGCCTGATCCGCCGGTGGTGCCGCGGTCTGGGCGAGGGGGATAATCCGCGCGCGTGGGCCGCGTCCCAGGATCGGGTGGCCTTCCCGGCTCAGGGTCGCGTTCCAGGCGCTGGCGAGCGCCGTCCCCGGCACCGCGCCGGATGCAAACGTGGCAGCCGGCCGTTTTTGTTCATCCGGCCATACACCGGCAACCCGTCGCTGATAGGCTTCCCCCAGTTCAGGGGTCGCCGAGTGGTACCAGGCGGTCGCTTTTTCCCAGTTCCCGGTCTGCCCGCGCAACTTGGTCAGAAACCGCGCCGCATAATCGGCGTTGGTGGCGGGATCGAAGGCCATCTCCAGACTGGCGAATGCGTCCGGGTGGTGCACCATGTTGACCTGCATGCACCCTATGTCGATCGATCGGCTGCCGCGCGCGCGCCATGTGTTTACCGCCGCGATGGCCTGGGCCTTGGTGTCGAAATAGAAGCCCTGCCCCTCCACATTGATCGTCCACGGCCACGGCCCCACCTCCCCCGTCGCCGGATCCGCTCGACCGCTTTCCACCCGCGCGATGGCGGCGAGCAGGCGGGAAGGGATGGCATGGCGTCGTTCCGCGGCCTCGATGGCCGAGCGGCAGAGGCGGGAGGGGGAGGATCCGGTGATGGCGGACAAGTTTTGTGCGTGTGCCGGCAGATGGGCAGAGGCCAGAGGGAGGATGGCCAGGAGGATGACCAGGGGGGTGATCAGGGGGCTGCGCGGCATGATCGGATCATAAGGGCGGGGTATGAACAAAGTCTTGCCAGCCTCGCGAGCGGGCAAGAGTTTTTTTGCTGCGATGCAAAATATCGCTTGCAGACGAATGATCGTTTGGCTAATGTCTGTCTCGCAGCAACCCGGTCCTTGACCGAGATGTCTGCTTTCTTGGACGTTTCCTCCCTAAACTTGGCGGCGCTTCGTGCGCCGCCATCTTTTTTTCGGTGTGTCGGTCCAAAATACGTCACAGCCCTTATTCGTCGATCAGACTGGATGCTTCACGGGTAATCGCTTCCACCAGGCTGGTCAGATCGGCTTGCACGGATGCGAACGACGGCAACCGTTCGATCCGGGCCTCATCCATATAGAGACTCCGCGCGACCTCTATCTGCAGCGCATGCACCCGGTCCCGCGGCCGTCCGTAATGGCGGGTGATGTAGCCGCCGGCGTAGGGGTCATTGCGCCGGACGGAATAGCCAAACTCCGTCAACGCCCTTTCCACGAACCGGGTGATCCTTGGGGAGCACGCGGTGCCATGCGCATCACCCAGCACGAAATCCGGCGCGAACATGCCGTTGCGCGGCATCGGCCGTGGCCCGCCTGCGACCGAACTCCCCGATGATCCGGGGGAATGCCCAGGGGAGGGCCCAGAGGACGGCCCAGGGGAAGGCCCAGGGGAAGGCTCAGGGGAAGGCATCGAGTGGCAGTCGATCAGAAGGCAGAACCCGTGCAGCGCGTGGGTTCCGGTCAGCATCGCGATCAGCGTCTCGTGGAACGGCCGCCAATAGGCCTCGACCCGTCGTTCGGCTTCCGCGAATGTCAGTTTCCCTCGGTAGATTGTATCGCCCGAGGCCACGACCCGGGCGATCGTACCCAGGCCGGCACTGACGCGCGGGCTGGTGGTGTTGACCCAGGGCGGCAAGGTATCGGCGAACATCGCCGGATCAAGCTCCCACGGTTCCCGGTTTACGTCGCAATAGGCGCGGGGGAAGGTGGCGGACAGCAGCGGCGCCCCGAATTCGGGCGCGGCGGCGAACAGCTCCTCGACAAAACTATCCTCGCTGCGGCGCAGGCTGTGGGGGTCCAGCCGGGCGGATGCCAGGAAGTCCGCCCCGTAACGCCGCCCGGAATGCGGGGAGGCGAAAATCACCGGGGCCGTCTGCAGATGTGGGCGCGCCACGATCAGCGGGGCATCTTCCTGTTCGGCGATCGGGGCGACGGGAACATCCATCCGCCCATTGAAGCTGTGCCAGGCGTCCGTGTCACGCCCCCGTAGGCACATGGTTGCGCGAACGATCGGATAAACCGACGAATACCCCGTTGGGGCGGTTCATGCCGCGAGCATGCTGTCACGTGTGTGCCGTGGCTCCTCTGTCAGGTCGGGCGATGCGTCTCCGGCCATGTCCGTCAGCAGGCGCAGCACCGAGATTTCCTGTCTGGTCAGGCTGTAGCGTTCTCCCACCCAGTCCCGGTAAAGCCCGGGCCGACCCGCGCGGATCAACGCAACCGCCTGATCGACGCTCGCGAACAGGCATTCATGCGGCCATAGCCGATCCGCTCCCGGAAACGCGTGCACCACGGGGAAGGCGCCAACCGCCATGGCTTCCCCGATGTTCATACCAAAACTCTCATACATCGACGTGGACAGCAGAACGCCCTTGTCCGCGTACCAGGCCGGCATGTCGTCCACATGGCCGTCGAACCGAACCACGCCGCCCAACCCCAGCGCGGCCATCATCTGTCGCAGATAACGCACGGTTCGTAGGTCGGTGGGTGCGCCGGCGACGTGAAATACATAGCTGGGATCGAGTTGGTGCAGCCGATGCGCGACCTGCAACAGCAGCATGGGGTTCTTCTTCGGTTCCAGATGACCGACCCAGGCCACCTTGTGACGGTCCGGCGTGGCGGGCCGGAAATGGTCCATGTCGATGCCGTTGGAAATGGTCATGGGGTGGACCACGCCCGCCAAAGCGGGAAAGCGTTCCAGCAGGACGGCGGCGATATCGTCGGCCGGGGTGATCAGTTGGGTCACCCGCGTCCAGTCCAGTTTCGCCGGATAGTCGGTCTGCAAGGCCTCGATCGAATGCAGTCGCAGGATGCAGGGCTTGCCGGCCAGCACGCCGGACCGGGTGGCCCAGACCGCATGGTCCCAGCACCATTCCAGCCAGACGATGTCGGCCCAGCCGATCGCTTCGGCCAATGCTTCGCCGGGTGGAAGGCTGACGAAGCGGGTCTCGAAAATCCGTTCCAGCGCGGGTAGCAGCGGATTGAGGAAACTGTCATGCCGCGTTTTCACACGGTCGGCCAGCAACAGGCGCGGCATTCGATTGCTCCATCCAGGGGCCATTTTTTGTCGGAGCGCTTCCATCGCGTAATGCACACGATGCCGCGTTCCGCTGGGCTTCATCATGCTAACCAGCCTTGGTTGACGAATCCTGAACGGGCGGCACCGGTTTCGGTTCGGTCGGCTCATTCGTCCTTGCCGGTTCCATTTTGGTTTCCCTTGTCGGTTCCTCCGTGGATGCCCCGGTGCGTGCCTCCGTCTGTGCCTCGGGCCGGCGTTGGCCTGGGCGTGTATCCTCATGCCGACGATAGGCGTCGATCTGGCGTTGGCTGGGGATGGACGATGTCAACTTGCCGGCCTCGTCGTGAAACTCGATCACGACAAGGCCCAGCGCGGCGTCGAGGCGGAGGCTGGGATTGACGAAGGGTTGCGCGGTGGACCCGGCGGCCGCGGCCTGCCGCGGTGCGCTATCGTCATGGCGCGCCTCTCCATGCGCTTCCGAGGCGGCCATCACGGATGGGACAGGGTGGATGGTCAGGTCATTGGGCATAGGCGGCAACACCGCGTTCAATGCACCGTCCTGGCGCTTACAACGACTGACCCGTACACCCGTTCGGTTAAGCCAAGGTTAATGTCGGTCAGTTTTTCACCAGCACGATGGCCTCGATCTCCACCGAGATATTGCCTGGCAGGCTGCCCATGCCCACCGCCGACCGCGCCGGCCGGCCATTGTCGCCGAACACCGCCACGAACAGATCCGTGCAGCCGTTGATCACCTTCGGGTGGTCGCCGAAATCGGGCACCGCGTTGACCATCCCCAGCACTTTCAACACGGTATCGACCCGGTCGAGGGAGCCAAGGGCTTCGATCATGTTGGTCAGGAGGTTCAGGCCGCAGAGTTTGGCGGCTTCATAGCCCTGCTCCACGGTCACGGCCGAACCGACCTTGCCGGTGATGCTGGTGCCGTTGGCATGGCGCGGACCGACGCCGGACAGGTACAGGATGTTTCCTGCCAGCCGGAACGGCACGTAGTTGCCGATCGGCTTGGGCGGAGGCGGCAGGGTCAGGCCCAGGGCGGCAAAATTATTGGTTGCGGACATGGTGTTCGGTCTCCGGTTTGTTGGGTGGGGTTCGGTCTCACGCGGCCTGGGACCGCGGTCCTGGGACTTCCAGCAAGCGGGTCAGGTCCGCCGCGCCGGTCACGGTTTCGATCGCGCCGAGTTTCTCGAACAACGGCGCCACCTGGGCGCGCGGCAAGGCGCGTTCGGCACAGTCGGAGAATTTCGTCCACAATTCATCCCGTGTCATCGGGATGCCGGCCGGGCCGCGGCTGGGATAATCGTCCAGGCGGGACGCCAGGCGTTTGCCGTCGGTGGTGTGCACCACGACCTCGGCCCCCCATTGGAAGGGGGAGTTTTCGGGCATGTCGGGATGCGGCCGAGCCTCGACGCGTTGCATGAGCGTGCGGATGGCGGGGTCGAAATGGGCGTCGCCTTCGAACTGGTCCAGCTTCACGGCACGGTCGGTCAGGGCGCGGGCGATGCAGTACTGGATGCTGAATTTGGCGCCGAGGGGGGTGCGTGGGTCCGGGTTGTTGGTATGCGGCAGGCGGCGGAGATGGGGCATCACCTCGATCCGGGCGACCTGGTCGGGGGTCAGGTTATAGGTGGTGGTCAGGTCCAGCATGCGGTTGATGGACGCGTGGGTGCTGCCGCAGCAGGGATAGGGTTTCAGGCCGGGATCGCCGGGCCCTTCGCACTCGATCGGGCTGTACCAATCGGCGAGGATTTTCGCCGTGTCATAGGTGCCGGGGCCGTTGAAGACATCCAGGAAGCCCTGTTTGTGTTCGAACGTGCCGGCATTGGCGGTGAATCCGCCTTGCACCATCAGGGCGGCGAACACGCCGTTGCGGGTGCCGTGGCCGACATGCAGCGGCTTGGTCATGGTGCCGAAATTGGATTTCAGGCCGGACGCGAAGGATGCGGCAAGGCCGAGCGCCATGGCGGTTTGGTCGGGATTCATGCGCAATAGGCGGGAGGCGGCGGCGACGGTGCCGAAAATCCCCAGGGTGGCGGTGGGATGCCAGCCTTTGTCGTAGTGGTGGAAATGCACGCCGCGGGCGATGCGGCACATCGTCTCGAACCCAGCCACATAGGCGGCGGCCAGGTCCTGCCCGGTCGCGGGCACCATTTCCGCCAGCGCGATCAGCGGCGGCACCAGCATGGCGGATGGATGGCCACCCATCACGCCGGCCACGTCGTCGTAGTCCAGGGCGTGCGACGCGGTGCCGTTCACCAAGGTCGCGTCCAGGACGGAGGTGCGCCGGTTGGTGGCATAGATCAGGGCCGGACCGGGGGCTTCCGCAATCCCGGGGACACGCAGGACGATGTTCGGACCGTCATCCGCCATGCCGGCGAGCGAGCAGCCGACCGTGTCGATGAAGGCGTGGCGGGTCCACTCCAGGGCCGTGGGCGTGATATCCTGGAAGTGAAGCGCGTGGATTCGGTCGGCGATCTGGCGGGCGAGGGTCATGCGGGGCCTCCTATTACACTGTCGACCGGCGGAAACGATGACGCCGTGGGTGTTCCCTCTCGGTGATTGCCGGACCTGATCCGGCTCCCTGTGGTTCGACAGCAGGGGGTGGACCGGCGAGGGCGGTGCATCGGTCATTGTTTCGGGCGGTTAGTATAAGGAGTATGACCGGGGAACGGGGGAATGGGAAAGGGTCCGCCAGCGGCGGCTGGTGTCGGGTTGCCTTTTTCGACCGCCGCCGAGCGTTTCTTGTGCGCAAACCGGTCGAGGACGCATGATTCCGGGTTTGACGATCCTGCAATCGTTCCGGATCCCGGCCATGAACCGTTCATTTACCCCTGCCCGGAATTTGGGCTGACGTGCTTTCCCGCCGCTTGCTCAGGTCCTGCGATGCGCGACGTCCCCGCCGATCTGTCCGCCACCCTGTCGGCACCCCAATCCGCTTTGGGCGATCGCGTTTGCCGGACCGTCCCGCCCTTCTCAACACGGCCCATCGCGGGGTAGCGTCCGGTATCGAACGGCGAACCGCTGCGGTGGCCGTTGGGCGGGAGGCAACCATGGCACTCACACGACGGCAGCTCGCGGCGTCCCTCGGCGCCGCCACCACGGGCGTGTTCCTGCCGGGCGGGGCCAGGGCCGATCTGGCCACCCTGGAAGCGGCGGCGCGCAAGGAAGGGTCGCTTACGTGGTATGTCGCACAAATGAGCGGCCCGGCGGCGGAAGCGATGGGGAAACGGTTCAGCCAACGCTATCCCGGTATTTCGGTTGCGGTCATCCGCACCACCGGCCAGGTCGCCTTTGAACGCCTGACCCAGGAATTGAAGAACAGCGCGCCGCATTGCGACGTGTTCAGTTCCACCGACATCGCGCATTACCCAACCCTGCGGGCACGCGGCGCCCTGGCGCGGTATGAGCCCGAAAGCGCCGGCCAGGTCGCGCCCGCGTATCAGGGGCTGGGAGAGAAGGGCTATTTCTACCCGACGACCGGATCGTTGCAGATCATGGTCTATCACACCACCAGCGTGAAACCGGAAGATTGGCCGAAACGCTGGACCGATCTGTTGGAACCCAAGTTCCGCGGCCGGGTCGGCACCGGGCATCCGGCGTTCAGCGGCTATTTCGGCCAGTGGGTGCTGGCGATGCGCAAAATGTATGGATGGGAGTATTTCGAGAAGCTCTCCCGCAACAGGCCGCGCATCGGCCGGTCCGGCAACGATCCCATCACCCTGATCAATGCCGGGGAATGTCTGATCGGCACCGGCCCGGTCAGCACGGCCTTGCAGACCGCATCCAAGGGCAACCCGATCGGCTTCGTCTATCCGGAGGAAGGCTCCCTGCTGTGCATCGGCCCATCGGCCGTGCTGGCCGCCGCGCCGCATCCGAATGCCGGGCGATTGTTCCTGGAATGGCTGCACAGCCTGGATTACGCGGAGGCCTGCGCGGAATGGTTCCTGGAGCCGGTGCGCGCCGACGCGCCGCTGATTCAGGGGGCGAGGCCGCTGAAGGATGTCAAGACGATCAACATGACAGCCGCCGAGATCGCCAAGGAACTGCCGATCGCGGTCGAGCAGTGGCGGGATACGTTCGGGAATTAGATCGGTTAGCGAACGGGCACGCCATCCCGCCGCGGGACGCAACCGACCGGTCTCATCGCCTGACGCTCAGGCCTCTGCGGCATTCACGCCTCCGCCTGACGCCGCGCCAGTACAAATGCCACGAAGTCCGGCAGCTTCGTGCCGACGTCGTGCACGTCCTTGGCCGAGAACAACATGTCCGACGGGTGATCTTCCAGGAACGACAGCAGCTTGATGTTGCGGGCCATGGCCAGGGTCGGCGTTTCCGCGATCTTGCCGAAGATCAGGCCATGATAGCGCGATGACAGAATGCCGTCGAAGCGTCGATAGGTGCCCAGGGCGGACAGTGGCTCCGGGTCGTATTGGAGCAACGTGAAGCGTTCCGGATGGGGCACCGACTGCATGCCCATGAACACCCACAGCTTCTCCCCGGTCAGATGGTCGTTGTTTCCAACATTGAAATAGGATCGGGAATGCGGGACGTGCACGAAGCGGACCGGGCTGTTCCGGTTGCCCCGGAGATAATCGCCGATGACACCCGCCAGTATCCGGGTTTGCGCATCGTCCATGCTGGCGGTTGCCACACCGATTGTCGGGACGTCATGCAGGACACGGGGGATGGCGCGAGTCTCCTCCGTCAGGTTGAAGGCAAAATCGAACTCCACCGGACAGGTCTTCCCGGTGATACGTTCGATGATCGCCTGGGACCGCGTGCTGCGAACCGATGCATGGCGCACGAGACCGAACAAGTCCCTGATTTCGTCTGCATAGTCGTCGCTGGCGGCCTCGCAGCCGAGGCGCTGGATATCGACCACCGCCCCGGCGGCAAGGGCGGTCCTGGCCAGGTTGCTCATCAGGACGACGGTTTCGCGGTCGTAAAGCAGGCCGCCGCCGCCCAGGATCAGGTAGTCCTGTTCGGTAAAGAATCCCGGTCGTTGCAGGGCCTGATTAGGAAAGAACCCCGGCCCGGTGCGCGGCTTGTTGAGGTGGATTTGGATGCAGCCGGGATGCTCCCGCTTCACCCCCTCCAGGATCGCCTCGTCGCCGACATTGTTCGAACCGAAGGCACCATAGGCGAAGACCCGCGGATCGGTGGCCGGCCGAACCGGCGCCCGCCCCTCCCGCCGTCCGGCGTTCAGGTAATGGTGCAACGCCGATGCGCAGGCGCCTTTTTCAATGGCGCGCACCACATCGGGGTATCTGGCGAGGTACCAGGTCTCATCGAAGGCGCAGGGGGGCCGGCCGGCGGCGCGGCCGATGGAAACGTAATGCGCCCACGCGTCCGCGGCTCTGCCGTTGGCGATCGCCGGCGCGACGTCGTCGTAATGTGCGACATACCAATCCGGATCAAACGCGGCTTTGCACCGGTCGAGCGCTCTCGTGGCCAGTGTTGCATCCTGGGGCATCGCGGTTTTCCGAACAGGCAAGGGATGGGGACAGGGTCGGATGGCGGGGTATCATACATCAAACATACTGCCGGCACCCGCCGCATAAACCCCGCTTGGGACCCAGCCGTCGATTGCGATATTCCCGTTTGCCCGAGAATGGCCTAGCGTCGGACAGGTATCCAAGGTTCGGAGGAAATTTTGTCCATCACCCTATCGCGGCGCCAGGCCGTGGCCGGCATCGGTTCGCTGGGTCTGACCACCATCATCCTGCCCAACGACGCGCGGGCCGACCTGAAGGCGATGGAGGCCGCCGCCCGCAAGGAAGGCTCCCTGACCTGGTACACCGCGCAAATCGACGCGGAAAAGGCGGAGCGGCTGGGGCGGGCGTTTACGGAGGCGCATCCGGGCGTGAAGGTGTCTACGATCCGCACCACCGGGCAGGTCGCGTATCAGCGCCTTTTACTGGATATCAAAAACAGCACGCCGCAATGCGATGTGTTCAGCACCACCGACATCTCTCACATGCCGGCGCTGAAGGAACGCAAGCAGATCACCAACTACACCCCGGAAAGCGCGGCCGGCCTGATGCCGGCGTTCAAGGAACTGTCCGACCCGGGCTTTTCCTATGTCACCAACGCCAGCCGCTATTTCATTCTGTATAACACGGACAAGGTGAAGCCGCAGGACGCGCCGCGCAAATGGACCGACCTGCTGGATCCGAAATGGAAAGGCCGGGTGTCCACCGGCCATCCGGCGTTCAGCGGTTGCACCGGCGTCTGGGCCCTGTCGCTGAAGAAGGTCTATGGCTGGGAGTTCTTCGAGAAGCTCGCCAAGAACAATCCCCGCATCGGCCGGTCGGCCATCGACCCCGTTACGCTCATGAGCGCGGGGGAGTCTCTGCTGGGGCCGGCGTCCGCCAATACCGCCTATCCGGCGGTGGAAAAAGGCAATCCGCTGGCCGTGGTGCATCCGGAAGATGGATTGGTGTTGTGCGTGACCCCGTCGGCGATTCCCGCCAATGCGCCGCATCCCAACGCCGCGCGCCTCTTCATGGAATTTATGCTCGGCGACACCTACTCCAGGATGCTGGCGATGGATGGCACGGAGCCGATCCGGGTTGGCGTGCAGCCGAAGGCGGGGGTTCCCCTGTTGACGACCCAGAAAGTCATCCCGCTGACGGTCGATGAAATCCGCAAGGGCGTGCCGGAAGTCATCGAACAATGGCGCGATACGTTCGGAAGTTAGGCGGTTCGGCGGTGGAAGGCTGTTCAAGCGGCCGAGCGTCTGCTTAACGTCGGAAGAAGGATGGGAGCCAAGGGAATGGGGCCGGGGGGCAACATGTCGATGGGGGTGACTAGGCGGACTGTCGCGACGGGGCTGGCCGCGCTGGGAACGGCCTCGCTGATGCCGGCGCCCGCGTCGGCGGACACCGCCCAGTTGGAAGAGGCCGCCCGCAAGGAAGGCTCGGTCACCTGGTATATCGCCCAGGTCGATTCAGAGACGGCGGAAAAGATGGGGCGCGCCTTCACCGCGCGCTATCCCGGGGTGAAGGTGGCGGTGATCCGCACCACCGGCCAGGTCGCGTTCGAACGTCTGAACCAGGACCTGAAAAACAACGCCCCGCAATGCGACGTGTTCAGCGCCACCGATATCGGCCACATGCCGGCTCTGCGGAAGCGCAACGCCCTGGCCCGATACACGCCGGAAAATGCCGCCTTCATCAGCCCCGCGTTCAAGGGGTTGGGGGAAGAGGGGTATTTCTATCCCACGACCTCCACCCTGATGCTGATCATCGTCAATACGGAGAAGGTGAAGCCCGAGGACGCGCCGAAGAACTGGACCGACCTGCTGGAGCCCAGATGGAAAGGGCGCGCGGCATTCGGCCATCCCGGGTTCAGCGGCTATGTCGGTGTCTGGACCGTCCAGATGCGGAAAATGTACGGTTGGAACTTCTTCGACAAGCTGGCCAAGAACAACCCGCGCATCGGGCGGTCGGGCAATGACCCGATCTCACTGCTGAATGCGGGCGAATGCGTGGTCGGTCTGGGACCGCTGTCCACGTCCCTGATGGTCGCCGATCGCGGCAACCCCATCGGTATCATCTACCCGACCGACGGATCGGTGTTGTGCGTCGGCCCGTCCGCCGTCATGGCCAACGCGCCGCATCCCAATGCCGCGCGCCTGTTCATGAACTGGCTGCTCAGCACCGAATTCGCGCAAATCTGCGCCGAACATCGCATCGACGCCGCCCGCGCCGACGTGCCGCCGAAACCCGGCGCCAAACCGCTGTCCGAGGTGAAGCTGTTGTCGGTCGGCACCGATGAACTGATCAAATCCGTCCCAGAGGTCATCGAACAGTGGCGCGAGACATTTAGTTGAAGGGGTTCCTGCAGTTGAGGCGATACCATTGAGCCAGTCCGTCTTTCGGACCGGAAGCCTGCGCGTGCGGGCCTTCGACCCGCTGATCCTGCTGTGGATCGCCCTGGCGCTGATCCTTATTTTCCTGGTGGTGAACCCGCTGTTCCGCCTGGTGCAAAGCAGCCTGGAGGAGGCGGATACCGGCGCCTTCACCCTGATGAACTACGTCACAGCGTTCTCTCGCCCGCGCTACCTGACGGCGATGTGGAACTCCATTCGCCTGGGCGCGATGGTGACGCTGCTTTGCCTGATCTTCGCCGTACCCATGGCCTGGGCGATCTCACGCACCGATATGCCGGGCAAGGGGCTGATCCGGGTGCTGGTGCTGGGGGCTTTCATCACCCCACCCTATCTGGGCGCGATCGGCTGGATCCTGCTGGCCGGCCCGAATTCCGGCTGGATCAATCGGGTGTTCATGGCCCTGACCGGCGCGTCGGAGGGGATCTTCGACATCTACACCTTCAACGGGCTGGCGTTCGTCATCGCCATCTACTCCTTCCCGTTCATCTTCATCTTCACCGCCGCCGCGCTTGACGTCGTGTCCTCGGAAATGGAGGACGCGGCCAATGTCCTGGGCGCCGGCACGCTCCGCACCACCTGGCTGATCACCCTGCCCATGGTGCTGCCCGCGATCATGGCCGGCGCCATCGTCACATTCCTGGAAGCCATCGCGCTGTTTGGCACCCCGGCGCTGATTGCAATCCCGGCCCGATTCAACGTTGTGACCACCCAGTTGTTGCAATTCTTCAGCACGCCCATCCGATCGGAAGTCGCTGCCGCCTACGCCGTGCCTCTGCTCCTGATCACCGTCGTCCTGTTCGGCCTGCAACGCTGGATGGTCCGCCGGCGCGGCTTCGTCGCGCTGACCGGCAAGGGGGGAGAGCGCCGGATCACGGAACTCGGCCCCTGGCGTTGGGCGATGTTCGGCTATTCCCTGTTCGTGATGTCGCTGGCGGTGATCCTACCTTACATCGTGCTGGCCCAGGCCGCTCTGTCGAAAGCCTGGGGCCGAGGCTTCACCTGGGCCAACATCACGCTCAAGAACTTCGAATACATCCTGTTCGAGCACGAAACCGCCGCCCAGTCGGTGGTCAACAGCTTCACCTACGCCGCCGCGGCGGCCTTTATCGCGATCGTGCTGGGGTTGGCGATCGCCTATATCGTCAGCCGCAAGCTGCTGCCCTATGCGGGAATCCTCAGCTTCCTGGCCATGGCGCCCTTCGTCATTCCGGGCATCGTGCTGGCGATCGCGTTCTATTCCGCCTATGCGCCCCCGCCCTTCGCGCTTTACGGCACCGCGACCATTCTGATCCTGGCCTTCGCCACCCGCTTCCTGCCGATCGGTTTCGCCAACGCCGATGCCGCCATCCGAAGCATCAACCCGGAAATGGAGGAAGCGGTCCGCATCCTCGGCGGTGGCCGCCTGCTGGCCATCCGCAAGGTCATGGCGCCGCTGATGAAGCGCAGCCTGATCGGCGCCTGGCTGCTGGTTTTCATCCCCGCCACGCGGGAACTCTCCAGCGCCATGTTCCTGTACGGCCCGAACACGCGGACTATGTCCGTCATGCTCATGGACATGAGCGAAGAAGGCAATTTCGAACACCTCGCCGCGCTCGGCTTTCTGCTGCTGGGCGCGACATTGGTCATCGTCGGTCTGGCCACGGCATTGCTGGGTCGCGACTTCATGTTAAGGCGGGAACGTCAATGAGTAAGCTGTCCCTGATCGGGCTGGGCAAGAGTTTCGGCAACACCCCCGCCGTCGTCGACGTCCACCTGACCCTGCAAGAGGGAGAGTTCGTCTCCCTGCTCGGCCCATCCGGCTGCGGCAAGACCACTACCTTGCGGATGATCGCCGGCTTCATCAAGCCGACCGCCGGTACGATAGAAATGAGCGGGCATGTCATGTCGTCCCCGTCCCTGGTCGTGGCGCCCGAAAAGCGCGGCATGTCGATGATCTTCCAGAGCTATGCGATCTGGCCGAACATGACCGTGGGCCAGAATGTCGCCTTCGGCCTGAAGCTGCGCAAACTGCCGACGACCGAAATCAACCAGCGGGTCGATAAGATCCTGGACACCGTCCAGATGCTCCACTTGAAGGAGCGCTATCCGGCCGAACTGTCCGGCGGCCAGCAGCAACGCGTCGCCCTGGCCCGCGCCATCGTGATCGAGCCCGCCGTGCTGCTGCTGGACGAACCGCTGTCCAACCTGGACGCCAATCTGCGGGAGGAAATGCGGACCGAGATCCGCCGCCTGCACGACGCGTTCAAGATCACCACCGTCTACGTCACCCACGACCAGGCGGAAGCCATGGTCACGTCCGACCGCATCGTGGTGATGAACCACGGACGGATCGAGCAGGTGGACGATCCGGTCACTCTATATACTGTGCCAAAAACGCGCTTTGTCGCCGGGTTCATCGGTCGCACCAACTTCCTGGACGGGCGGTTGGACGGCAACCAGATCGTGTTCCCCGGCTTCACCGTGCAGGCCGACCTGGCGCCGGACGCAAAGAGCCTGCCGCGAGACGCCAGCTTCTCGGTCCGGCCGCAGACCATTGCCATCCAACGCACCGCGCCGACCTCGACCGACCGCATCTGGTGGGTGCAGGGCAAGGTGACCGAGCGAGCCTACCTGGGCGAATATTGGGAATACGGGGTGCGCCCCGTCGACTCCGACGTCCGGATGCGGGTCAGCACGGCACCGACCGATGTGTACCAGGTCGACGAATCCGTGTGGCTGGGGATAGACCCAGCCCGCTCGGCACGCGTTCCGGCGCCTGACAAGGCAGTCTGAGTGTAACAGCCCCCGGCCTGTCGAAAGGGCCGCGGCAATCACATATCTTGGCGACGAAAGAAAACTCTCCCCCTCCCCCCGACCTTGGTCCGCTTCGCGGCCCAAGCCCGCAAGGGGAGGGGGAGAGCTTTCTCCCGCCAACGGTTCGGACAGGTGTATAAGGACTCCGATTGATGAACGACGCTGTGACGATCCCTTTGCGCACGGATAACATGCTGGCGGAAATCGACGGTCCGATCGGCTGGATGACATTCAACAAGCCATCTCGCCGCAACGCCGTGTCGTTGGACATGTGGGAAGCGATGCCGGAGATTCTGGACCGGTTCGAACAGGACCCAGCGGTGCGGGTCGTCGTTCTGAAGGGCGCCGGCGATGTGGCGTTCGTCTCCGGGGCCGATATTTCCCAGTTCGAGCAGTCGCGATCCTCGTCGGAAGCCAATGAGTACTACGACCGCGTTTTGGATAACGCCACGAAGCGGTTGCAGGAATGCAGCAAGCCCACAATTGCGATGATCAGGGGTTGGTGCATCGGCGGCGGCATGGCCATCGCGGTCAGTTGCGACATGCGAATCGCCACGGAGGGGTCGAAATTCGGCATTCCCGCGGCGCGACTCGGCCTGGGCTACGGCGCGCCGGGCGTGGGTAAGCTGATGGATCTGGTGGGGCCGTCCTTCACCAAGGAGATTTTCTTCACCGCCCGCCATTTCAGCGCGGCCGAGGCGGCGACCATGGGTCTTCTCAATCGTGTCGTCGCAGACACCGATATCGAGTCGTACACGCGGCAGTATTGCGCCACGATCGCCGATAACGCTCCAATGACGATGCATGCGTTGAAACGCACCGTCGGGGAGCTGATCCGCGGCGAGCAGGCCGACCTGTCCTTGTGTGCGCGCCTGGTCGATGAATGCTTCGAGAGCCAGGACTTCATCGAAGGACGCCGAGCGTTCATGGAAAAGCGCCGGCCGGTGTTCCGCGGGGTCTGATCGTCGGGGAGGTCCGGTGGAAAAAAAGCCGAGCGGGGTGATGCATCGGCCTTTGTCAGAGGCGGGCGGCATAAGTCGCGCCGATGGTGCGTGGGCCCCTATCCTGGTCCGCTGCACGGCCCAACCGCGCAAGGGACGGGCGCGCGCCTTATCCAGGGCTGCATGGGGGGCTGCATGGGGGCCGCCAATCCCCAGCATCCGTCCGCGATCTATCCGACGGGCTCCTCGGGGCGCTGCGGCAGGGCGGAACGCGGCATGTCCGATCACGGGATCGAGAGGTTACCGTGTTGTATTGTGAAATATTGACATATGGAAGTTGTGAGCCTGCCCAGCGCGGCCAGCATGCGTTCGTATTGCAAATCTATTGTCTCGCAAGCCGGTTACTGGGCGCCGACGCGGCATTCGGCGGGATGGCGCTGAGCCGGGCGGCGCGGGGGCGGATGGTTATTGGTGCGCAGGTGTGTCAATATGTTGCGGTGCGGTAGACCGTTGGGGGTACGATGAGATGTTTCCGGGAATTCCGGCAATTTCAAGGACATTTTTCGTGGCGGCGGAGCGGCGGGCGGGTCCGGATGAGGCGTTTCCTGGTTGCGTTGCCCGGACTTTCCGAATATGTTGATAGCAAGTTAAGGGTTGGTGCGGATTTTTAGACTCAGGCGCCGCAAACAAAAAGATTGCAAATCGGGTCCGGTGTCTATAAATCGACCTCAGCGACGAATAGCGAATTTATCTTAATTCTGGTCCGCGGACGGAGAATGACATGGCTGTAACAGTACCTGGCACCGGCAGTACCATCGTAACCGTCACGAGCGGCAGCGGCGACGCTTTGAACCTGGCGGCGGAGATCGGCGCGGCGTTGGACACGCTGGGCAGTGCGCTGAACACCACCGGGCAGACCATTGGCGGTTCCGTCACGGTTTCGGCGGCGCCGACCGTTGGGACGGGAACGCAGACCTCGGTGGTCCTGAGTGGAACGTCCTCCGTCAATGCGACCGTGCCGGCGGGCTACAACTACGTCATCGACAACACGACCGGCCAGTCGACCATCGTCGGTTCGAACATCGCGGTGGTCGGTAACAACTCGGGCGGCACCTACAGCGTTTCGGGCGGCAGCACGGTCGCGGCCACCGGTGGCAACAACGCCATCTACGGCACCGGCACCACGGAGATCTCCTCCGGCAGCGGCAACGACACGATCCTCATCGCGGGGACCGGCACGGTGGCTGGCGGTGGCGGCAGCAACACCTTGGTCGGCAGCGGCACCACCGTTCTGCAGTCTGTCGGCACGAATGACGTTGTCTTCGCGTCTGACGGCAGCAACACGGTCGCCGCCAGCGGCACCGGTGCAGCCATTTTCGGTAACGCTGGCACGATCACCGCCGTGATTTCCGGTGGAAACACGACCGTGGCCGCGGGCGGTGCAAACCTGGCCGCGACCCTGTCGGGCACCGGCGGCGTCGTCTTCGGTGGCTCTGGCACAACCAACCTCTCGGTTAGTAGCAGCGGCAGCACCCTGGTCGGTGGTTCGGGCGGTGGCACGATCGCTTCCGGCACCAGCGGCTCGTTGATCTTCGGCCAAGGCGGCAGCCTCAGCGTCAACTCAGGGTCTGGCACGTCCACCTTCGTCGGTGGCTCTGGCACGGCGACCGTCAACGCGACGGGTTCGGCTCTGGCGTTCGGTAACACCGGTATCCTCAACTTCGTCGGCGGTTCCGGTGTGCTCACCGTCATCGGCGGTGTCGGTGGTCAGGAACGCGTGACGGTCGGCGCCGGTGGCCTCGTTCAGGTCGAAGGCCAGGGCGGTCAGGCCACCATCACCAGCGGCGCCGGTCAGGCGGCCCTGTATGGTGCGTCCGGCTCGATCATGAACTTTGTCGGCTCCAACCGCGGCTTCATGTGGCTCGGTGGCAGCGGCAACGAGACGATCAACGCCTCCACGTCGTCCACCACCAACACCATGTTCGGCAGCCAGTCGGACAGCAACAGCGGCGCGCGGATGTTGGGCGGTAGCGGCAACGATCAGTTCGTCGGGGGCCAGGGCACCGCGACGATGACCGGTGGCGCCGGTTCCGATTTCTTCGCCTTCTTCAACAGCCTTACCGTGGGCAAGGCCAACGTCGTTACGGACTTCGACACGTCCGACGTTGTCGGCCTGTTGGGCTACTCGCAGACCGCCGCTCAAGTGCTCGCAACTGCAACCGTCGGCACGGGCGGTGTAACGCTGACCCTCGCGGACGCCACAACGATCACGTTCAGCAGCCTCACCAAATCGTCGCAGTTGGCCGGCCGGATCCTCACGAACGGCTAAACCCCGCAGTCTACCCTCCAGACCTGAATACGGCCAACGCCTCGGCATTGGTCGTATGTCGTTGGGGCGGCTGACGGTCAGTATCCCGGATCGGTCCCCTGATCCCGCGCGGCGCTCCGCATGAGGCCCAATGTGGCTACCCCTTCACAGCAAAAACGAATCTACAGCGCCGGGACAGTTGCTCGTAAAATCCGCAGCGCCCACCTCCGCGCACGCTATCTGCTCGGCACAGAAATTCCGGACGCTGAAATCGGCAACCCGCAAGGCTACCGCTTCCTGACCGACGCCTCCGCGAAATTCCACGGCTTGGTCTATCTGTTCGGTTGGTTCCATCATCCGGCGGACGAATTGGCGGATATGTACGTGATCGATGCCGATACCGTCTCCTATGCGGTGGAAGTCGGTCTCCCGCACGGAGGGGTGGCTAACCTTGGACCCAATCTCGGGTTCCGAATGCAGATCTTCCGCCGATCGGAGACGATCGACGATAATCTTCACATCGTTTTCGTCACAAGGCTCGGCCGCTGGAAGCGGGTGCGGGTCGCCGATCTGTGCCAGGCCCGCATGGCGCAATACCGCTATTTCGACTTCGAGCGACGGTTCATCGCGCACACCAAGACCCTGCCGAACGCGAAAATCCTCGATGTCGGCGGACGGGACAGAAGCGGGCTCGATCGCAGCCTCAGCTTCGAACCGAACGCGGCCACCGTTCTGGATATCCTGCCCAGTGAGAATGTCGATGTGGTGGGCGATGCGCACAACATGGCGAAGTTGCTGCCGCACGATACCTTCGATGCGATCTATTCCGTCAGCGTGTTCGAACATCTGCTGATGCCGTGGGCGGTCGCGCTACAGATGAACCGCGTCCTGAAAACGGGAGGAGTCGCCTTTATCGCGACCCATCAGACGATCGGCATGCATGACGCCCCGTGGGATTTTTGGCGGTTTTCGGACACCGCCTGGGACGGCATCTTCAACAAGTTCACAGGGTTCGAAATCGTGGAGCGCATGCTCGACTGTGAGCAGTTCGTTATCCCCTTCGTCTGGAGTCCCGGCAAACAGGATGCGGAACGGGCCGCGGGGTTTGAGGTCTCGGCCGTCTGGGTAAAAAAGACGCACGCGCCGACGGTCTCCTGGGATGTGATCGTCGCCGACATCGCCGCCACCTCCTACCCAACATGACCGGGCCTTAGATTCATTGACCCAGCCCAGAATTCCCGCGCAAGCCGATGCCAATGCGGGACGTCGGACATGGTCGATTTCGGCCGTCATTCCGCTCTACAACGGCGCGGCGTTCATCGAACAGACACTCGAATCTGCGCTCCATCAAACCTTGTCGGCTGATGAGATCATCGTTGTGGACGATGGCTCCACCGATGGCGGCCCCGACATCGTGCGTCGCATGGCGCAGACCCATCCGATCCGACTGATTGAAAAGCCCAACGGCGGTCAGTCCGCCGCCCGCAATCATGGCGTGGCACAGGCGATGGGAGACCTGATCGCGTTCCTGGATCACGACGATCTTTGGTATCCGAACCACCTGTCCATGCTGGTCCAGCCTTTCGGCCAGCCGCGGTCGACGGCGTTGGGTTGGGCATACAGCAACCTGGATCGGATCGACCGGGATGGGCGGATGCAGATCCGTTCCTTCCTGTCCACCCAGAAAGCCAGGCACCCGAAGCGGTCGTTGGACGATTGCCTGTCGGAGAACATGTTCATCCTGCCGTCGGCATCCCTGATCGATCGGCGCGCATTTCTCGCGATTGGCGGTTTCGATGAGAGACTGTCGGGGTTCGAGGATGACGACCTGTTCCTGCGGCTGTTCCAAAACGGCTACGATAACGAATATATCGACACGGCCTTGTCCTGCTGGCGGATTTTCGCGACCAGTTCCTCCTACAGGCCGAGCATGGCGGCGAGTCGGCGGATTTATGCGGAGAAGTTGCTGCGGCAGTTTCCCGACATTCCCGCGTTCGAGCAGTTCCATACGACCGGGCTGATCGTGCCCCGTTTCCTTGGGCAGGCCATGGCCGATGCGCGTTCGGCGTTGCGATCGGGCGATCCCACGCTGATCGATACCTGCATCGCCGATCTCGAATTCCTGCGCGGATTCGTGCCGGACCATTACAGCATTGATCCTGGCCGGCGGCGGTATCTGATCACGGCGATCATCCCGCTGTATAACGGACGCGACTTTATCCGAGATGCGCTGGAAAGCATCCTGACCCAGACCCTGCCGCCGGATGAGATCATCGTCGTGGATGACGGATCGACCGATGACGGCGCCGACATCGTTCTGGAGATGGCCAGGTCGCATCCGATTCGCCTGCTGCGCAAACCGAATGGCGGCCAATCGTCGGCGCGAAACACCGGAGTCAAGCACGCGAATGGCGACCTGATCGCGCTGCTGGACCAGGATGACATTTGGTATCCCCACCATCTGGCGACTCTGGTCGAACCCTTCACGGATACCCGCCCGACAGCGCTGGGTTGGGCATACAGCAATCTGGATCGCATCGATCAGGATGGATCGATGCTGATGAAATCCTTCCTCGGCGCGACCGGCACGTCGCATCCCAAGACTACGCTGATGCAATGCCTGCGGGAGGATATGTATATTCTGCCATCGGCGTCGCTGATTTCGCGGAAAGCGATCCAGGCGGTTGGCGGTTTTGACGAAACCCTGTCCGGGTATGAGGACGACGACCTGTTCCTGCGCCTGTTTCGCGCGGGATATGAGAATGTGTATATCGACACGCCACTGTCCAAGTGGCGGATCTATTCGACCAGCACGTCCTACTCGCCACGTATGGTGGCCAGCCGCCTGATCTACGCGCGAAAGCTGCTGACGGCGTTTCCCGACGACAAACGGGAGGTCCGGTATTATGCGAGCAGCCTGATCGCGCCCCGCTTCTTCGCACAGATGATGGCCGAATATCGCCGCTCGCTGGCGTACGGCACCATGGAGCAGACCAAGCTGGCGTTGAGCCACCTGCATTTCATCGCCCGCTACCTGCGTCGGCGATCGCGCTATCCGCTCATGATGGTGCTGCCGCTGTTGTGGATCAGGCCGATCGCGAAGGTTCTTTTGGTGCTGCGCAATCTGCTGCCGTCCATGTCGCGGCGCGCGTTGAACCTGGTACGATGAAAGGCGAGAGCGGAGCACCGCCTCCCTGGATGTGTCGTGACCGACGCGCCCGATGATTCGTCACAGGTTGCGATCCTGCTGTCGACTTACAACGGCGCGCCTTATCTGGACACGCAGCTTCAAAGCTTCCTGACTCAAACTCATACGAACTGGTCGCTGCACTGGCGTGATGACGGTTCGTCCGATAATTCGGTGGCGCTGGTGACCCGTTTCTCGGACGGGCCGGGATGCGGGCGTTGCGTGCGGCATGCATCGGGTGGGCGGCTGAACGCGCCGGCCAGTTTCCTGACATTGCTGCGCCGGTCGATTGCCAGCGGGTCGGTTGCCAACGGGTCGGGTGCCAACGGGTCGGGTGCCAGCCAGGCCGCGATGTTCGCGTTCGCGGATCAGGACGATATTTGGTTGCCGGAGAAACTGGCGCGCGGCGTCGCGGCTCTGTCTGACATTCCGCCCGGCATGCCGGGGCTTTATTGTGCCGGCCATATTCTGGTGGACGACAATTTGCGGCCGATCGGGCATTCGCCGGTCGTGCGCCGGCCTCCCAGTTTTCCAGCCGCGATCACACAGAACATTGCCCAGGGCTGCACGGTGATGCTCAATCGGGCGGCGGCGGACCTGATCGCGGGCAGCCAGCCGCCTGATCAGACCTGGCACGATTGGTGGTCTTATCTCTTGGTTACCGCGTCGGGTGGCCGGGTGGTGGTCGATGCGGCGGAAACGATGCTGTATCGACAGCATGGCACCAACCAGGTCGGCAACGCCGGCAGCCTGGTGCAGCGCGGCGTGGGCGTGTTTCGGCGCGGCCGTCGCCCTTTCATGTCCTTGGTTCGCAGTCATATAGCGGCCCTGAATCGGCAGCCTCATTTGTTGACCGAAGCATCTCGGGCGCAGCTTGCGGTGATCGAAAAGGGCCTGAACGGGGGGTACCATGCGCGTCTGGCGGCCCTGCGGCTGCCGGGATTTCGCCGGCAATCCTGGCCCGAGGACATGGTGTTCCGCCTGTGGTTCCTGCTTGGGTGAACCCGGTTTATGCCAATCGGCCGAAACAACGACCCATCGGCGCCCCCCCACCGTCTCCAACGGGCGCCCGGATGCGCAGGCGCATCCGTCCCGCGCATCCGTTCTCGCCATGGCCGGACAGGTATTTTAGCATGGCCGTCTCCGGGCCCGCGTGGCGCCCGCATCCCACTGTCAGAGAGTACCCAATGCCGCTTCCCCGAACCCCATCGATGCGCCTGGACGGACGGCGCGCCCTGGTCACGGGGGCGGGCCGAGGCATTGGCCTTGCCGCCGCGGCAGCTTTGGGCCAGGCCGGCGCGCATGTGGTGCTGCTCGCCCGCACCGGCGCCGAGATAGAGGCCGCCGCCGCCGAAATCCGCACCGATGGCGGCAGCGCCGAAACGCTCACCCTGGACGTGACCGACCAGACGGCAGTGAAGGCCGCCATCGAAGGCGCGGATGCGTTCGACATCCTGGTGAACAACGCCGGTACCAACCGCCCCCGCACCTTCCTGGACGTGACGGAGGACGACTACGACGCCATCACCACGCTGAACCAGCGTGCGGCGTTCTTCGTGGCCCAGGCCGTCGCTCGGCGGATGGTGGCGGCCGACAAGCCGGGCTCGATCATCCATATGTCGTCCCAGATGGGCCATGTCGGCGGCGCGCGCCGCACCGTCTATTGCATGACGAAGCACGGGATCGAAGGGCTGACCAAGGCCATGGCGATCGATCTGGCGCCGCACGGGATCAGGGTGAACTCGATCGGCCCCACCTTCATCGACACGCCGCTGACCCGGCCGTTCTTCCAGGACAACGCCTTCCGCGACGACGTGCTGCGCCGGATCAAACTCGGGCGGCTGGGGACGGTGGAAGACCTGATGGGCGCGGTGGTGTTTCTGGCATCCGACGCGGCGGCGCTTGTCACCGGCACCGCGCTCGTGGTCGATGGCGGCTGGACGGCGGAGTAGGGCAATGATCCGAGTTCTGAAACACGGTGCGACGGAAGCGGAAAAGACGGAAGCGGACCGCAAGGTGCGCCAAACGGTGGAATCCATCCTGGAGGACGTGATCGCGCGCGGCGACACCGCCGTCCGCGAATTGTCGATCAAATTCGACAAATGGGACCCGCCCAGCTTCCGGCTGCGCCCGGATGAGATCGCGTCGCTGATGAACTCCCTGCCCACGCAGGTGATCGACGACATCAAGTTCGCCCAGGCGCAAATCCGCCGCTTCGCCGAGGCCCAACGGGCCGCCCTGACGGATATAGAGATCGAGACGCTGCCCGGCATCCGCCTCGGCCACAAGAACATCCCGGTCGCCAGCGTCGGCTGCTACGTTCCGGGCGGTCGCTATCCGATGGTGGCCTCGGCCCATATGTCGGTGCTGACCGCCAAGGTCGCCGGTGTGCCGCGGGTCGCTGCCTGCACGCCGCCGCTGAACGGCATTCCTCCGGCCGCCACGGTGGCCGCGATGTCGCTGGGCGGCGCCGACGAAATCTATCTCCTCGGCGGCATCCAGGCCGTAGCCGCCATGGGGCTGGGCACCGCCACCATCGCGTCAGTGGACATGCTGGTGGGCCCGGGCAACGCCTTCGTGGCCGAGGCCAAGCGGCAGTTGTTCGGCCGCGTCGGCATCGACCTGCTGGCGGGTCCGACGGAAACCCTGATCATCGCCGACGACACCGCCGACGCGGAAATGTGCGCGACAGACCTGTTGGGACAGGCCGAACACGGGCCGACCTCGCCGGCCATCCTGCTGACCACGTCGTCGAAAATTGCCAACGAAATCCAGGGCGAAATCGACCGCCAACTCGCCATCCTGGCCACCGCCGAGATCGCCGGCGCCGCCTGGCGCGATTACGGCCAGGTGATCCTGTGCGACACGGACGAGGAACTGCTGTCCGAAGCCGACCGCATCGCCTCGGAACATGTGCAGGTGCTGACAAAGGAGCCGCGCTGGTTCCTGGAGCGCATGACCAATTACGGCGCGCTGTTCCTGGGCAAGGAAACCAACGTGGCCTATGGCGACAAGGTCATCGGCACCAACCACACGCTGCCCACCAAGCGCGCCGCGCGCTACACGGGCGGGCTTTGGGTCGGCAAATTCCTGAAGACCGTGACCTATCAGCAGGTCAGCCCGGAAGCGACCGCGATGATCGGGGAATATTGCTCCCGCCTCTGTGCCATCGAGAACTTCGCCGGCCATCAGGAGCAGGCGGATTTGCGGGTCCGGCGCTATGGCGGGCGGAACGCGCCTTGATCGACCGGATGCAAGCCCCCCCGATGGTCATCGCGTGAGCGAAGGCGCGCCGCTGGACGAAATGGCGGACGGCTCCGGCCAGATCCGCCCGCATTGGCGCGGCCTGTTGGGGGCGATTTCCGGTCTGGGCCGCGACACGCTGGCCGCCCGCGCGCGGATGCTGGAACGGGCCTTCGCCGAGGAAGGCATCACCGCCATGTTGCCCGGCGAGCAGGCGGTGAACTGGCATTGCGATCCGATCCCGCTGCCGATTGCGGCGGCGGAATTCGCCGCGCTCGAATCCGGACTGGCGCAGCGCGCAACCCTGCTGGAAGCGATTCTGGGCGATCTGTACGGCCCGCGCGACCTGTTGGCCGAAGGCGTGTTGCCGCCGGCCCTGGTCTATGAAAATCCGGCGTTTCTGCGGGCCTGCCGCATGGATGAAGGCGGCAGGCATGACCGATTTCTGCATTTCTATGCGGCCGATCTGCTGCGCGGCGTGGATGGCGGCTGGCGGGTGCTGGCGGAGCGGACAGACCAGACCGCAGGCCTCGCCTATGCCCTGGAAAACCGGCGCATCCTCTCGCGCGTCGTGCCCGAACTGTTCCAGTCGCAAAAGATCATGCAGCTACGCCCGTTCATGGATCTGTGCGGCGACGTGCTGCAATCGCTGGTGCCCAGCGACGGTGCCGGGGTGGCGCTGCTGACCCCGGGTCACAGCGATCCGATGTGGTTCGAGCATGTGATGCTGTCCCGCGAACTCTCCATCGGTCTGGTGGAAGGCGGCGACCTGACGATCCGGGGGGGCAGGGTCTTCCTGAAAACCCTGCGTGGCTTGCAACATATCGGGGTCCTGCTGCGCCGGCAGTCCGGCGACATGGTCGATCCGCTGGAACTGGCATCCGGTGCCGGCACGCCCGGGCTGCTGGATGCGGTGCGCGGTGGCGCGGTTCGCATCGTCAACGGCTCCGGTGCTGGATTGGTGGAAGCGCCAGGCCTCGCCGCCTTCCTCCCATCGCTTGCGCGTCGACTGCTCGGCGAAGACCTGCAACTGCCCAGCCAGGCGACGCTGTGGCTGGGCGAGGGTGCCGTCGTGCGCACCGTGTTGCGTGACCTGGAAGGCTGGGTGATCCGACCGGCCACCGACGGAGCCGCCGCGCCGGTGCTGCCGGCCATGCTGTCGGTGGCGCAGCGGGAAGAACTGTCCGCCCGCATGGCCGCCAACCCGTCCCGTTACGCGGCGTCGGTGGCGCCCAACCCTTCGGTCGCGCCCTGCGCCGGTCCGAACGGGCTGGAACCGAAGCCGGTCGCGCTGCGGATGTTCCTGGTTTACGACGGTGGTCGCTGGCGGGCCTTGCCAGGCGGTTTGGTGCGTGCCTTGTCGGAGGAAGACGCGCTCGCCGGTCGTCTGCCGCGCAACGCGATGTCGAAAGACGTCTGGGTGCTGGCCGAGGAAGCCACCGCGGTGCAGGGCGCCCTCGGCTTTGCCACCCCGGCCCTGGCGATAAGGCGCACCGCCGGCGACCTGCCCAGCCGCGTGGCGGATAATTTCTTCTGGCTGGGCCGGTATCTGGAGCGGTTGGAGCGGTCGGCGCGCCTGCAACGCGCCATGATCACCCGGATTCTGCGCCCGTCCCCGACTCCGCGCGAAATGTCGGAGATGCAACTGCTGGCCGCCAGCCTGCGATCCGCCGGCGTGATGTCGGAGGAGGAAGCCGGCATCGTCACCCCGACCATGCTGGCCCCGGCCGTCCTGCGCGCCTTTCGCCATCGCGGCAGCATGCGCGAACTGCTGGGGCTGGTGTCCCGCCAGGTGGACCAGCTTCGCGATCGCCTGACCGGCGAAATGCATGCCGTCCTGACCCGGTCCCTGCGCGAACTGGGGGAGGCGATGCGCCAGCTTCCGCCGGACACCGATCCCCAGGCGCTGGAACAGGCGTCGCACCTGACGACCGAGGTGCTGCAATTCGCCGCCACGGTGGCCGGCCTCGCGGCGGAGAACATGGTCCGCGGCGGCGGCCGCCTGTTCCTGGATTTCGGCCGCCGGATGGAGCGGGCGCGGGCGATCGCGTCCGAGGTCGCGCATGTCCTGGACCAGCCGCAGGCGGCCTCGCAGCCAGGGCGGGTGGAGGTCGGGCTGCGGCTGGCGCTGGAGTTGCGCGATTCCGTCATCACCTATCGCAGCCGGTATCTGGCGGCTTTGCAGGCCGCCCCCGTGCTGGACCTGATCCTCGCCGATGAGGGCAATCCGCGCGGCATGGCCTACCAGCTTCTGGCCATCCGCGACCTGTTGCGGGAAATCGTGGAAGACGGGGACAGCCTGCTGGCCTCGATCGATCCGCTGTTGCAGGAAATCCACGATATCATCCGCGACGTGCAGCGTGCGCCGGATCAGATGGTCGCCGCCGCGCATTTGCCGCCGCGCTTGCGTGCGCTGGAAGCCGGGATCGTGGCGGTGGCGGAGCGGGTCTCGCGTCGCTACTTCACCCTGCTGCCGATCGCGCGCAGCCTGGGTGTGGAGAACGAGCGGGTGCGGGGTGCGGCGTAGTGTGGCGCGACCGGCTGGTCGGGCACCTTCTGGAAGGCCTGACCGTTTAGTGCCGAGGTCCGCTTTCGGGTGTTCGAGGGAACCCCACGGTCATCGGTTTACCCCTTCACGAGCTTCGTGAAGTCCGACCACTGTTCAACACGGAACGCACGGATGGCCCGCACCGACGCGGGGAGCCACGGCAGGGCTTTCAGCGCCGTGATAGCCCCGAACAGGTTGGCCAGGTCTTCCGATGGCGTGGTGTAGAGGCTGCCTTACACGCGGTTGAAGCCGAAGGTGGCCAACGTGCCGCCGATGTCGGCATAGGCCTGGGCAACGCCTTTGGGATGGTGCTGCGCGGTGTCAGCCACCACGAGGTCAAAGGCGATGGCAAACATCAACGTTCCCGGGGGTCGTCCAAAATTTCGGCCAGCCGGTAATCCAGCTCCTCGCCGGTTTCCACCACCCGGATCCGCATCAGACGGTCCCCGCCGGGCAACTCATCCCCGGTACTGATGAATTCGTAGACCGGACCGACCGCACCGAAGCGCCGCCAGGTCCCGAGGAGGTTGGCGGGTTGGGGCATCTTCGCGGGTTCTATGTGAGTTTGCATGACGTCACACCTTCGCGCGGAGAGGCGGGCGACTGAAGGAATTCATACCCAAATCACGGGGCTGGCATTCGAATTTGTCAATAAATAGCTGTATCTTTGACAGGGCGCGGCTTTGCCGTGGACGCAGAATGGGGCTGGCCTCGTCACACGAAACCCAAACGCACACCCTTGCACCGAAGCCCGCCCCGACCGATACATTCGCCATGAACGAAAGCAGCGTGACGGTCGCGGCCCCGGTGCCGCGCCAGGAGCCGGCGGCGGCCGATGGACCGCGCTATGACTTCAACTCGGCCGAACCCAGGTGGCAACAGGCCTGGGCGGAGCGCGGCTGTTTCCGCGTGGAAGACGTCCCCACGGACGGCAAGCCCAAATACTACGTGCTGGAGATGTTCCCCTACCCCAGTGGCAAGATCCACATGGGCCATGTGCGGAACTACACCCTCGGCGACGTGGTGGCGCGCTACAAGCGGGCCCGCGGCCATTCCGTGCTGCACCCGATGGGCTGGGACGCCTTCGGCCTGCCCGCCGAGAACGCCGCCCGCGAACGCGGCGTGCACCCGGCCAAATGGACCTACGAAAACATCGCCAACATGCGCACCGAGCTCAAGCGCATGGGCCTGTCCCTGGACTGGGAGCGCGAATTCGCGACCTGCCAGCCTGAATATTACTGCCACCAGCAGAAACTGTTCCTCGACTTCCTGACCGCCGGCCTGGTGGAACGCAAGGAAAGCTGGGTGAACTGGGACCCGGTGGACGGCACCGTGCTCGCCAACGAGCAGGTGATCGACGGGCGCGGCTGGCGATCCGGCGCACTGGTCGAGAAGAAACAGCTCAGCCAGTGGTTTTTCAGCATCACCAAATTTGCCCCCGATCTGCTGTCCGCCCTGGATGGCCTGGACCGTTGGCCGGAACGCGTGCGCCTGATGCAGTCCAACTGGATTGGCCGCAGCGAAGGCGCGCGGATGCATTTCGATATGGTCGCCCCAGAAGCCGGGATCGACAAGGTCGAGGTCTACACGACCCGTCCGGACACGCTGTACGGCATGTCGTTCCTGGCGATCGCCCCGGAACATCCACTGGCCGCGTCCGTCGCCGCCAGGGACCCAAAGGCGGAAGCCTTCGTCGCCGAATGCCGCAGCAAGGGCACCAGCGAGGCGGTGATCGAAACCGGCGAAAAGCACGGCTACGACACTGGCCTGCGGGTGAAGCACCCGTTCATCGAAGGCGCGACCTATCCGATCTGGATCGCCAATTTCGTGCTGATGGAATACGGCACGGGAGCGATCTTTGGCTGCCCCGGACACGACCAGCGCGACCTGGATTTCTCTCGCAAATACGGCCTGGACGTGGTGCCGGTCGTGCTGCCGCCGGATGCCGATCCGGCCAGTTTTGCCATCGCCAACGATGCCTATGTCGGGCCTGGCACCATCTACAACTCCGACTTCCTGAACGGGCTGGACGTCGATGCGGCCAAGCGCGCCGCGATCGCCGATTTGGTCGAGCGGAAGATGGGCGAAGGCGTCGTGAACTGGCGGCTGCGCGATTGGGGCGTGTCTCGCCAGCGCTACTGGGGTTGCCCGATCCCGGTCATCCATTGCGACTCCTGCGGCGTGGTCGCCGTACCGGCCGACCAGTTGCCGGTGACCTTGCCGGACGACGTGACCTTCGATCGGCCTGGCAATCCGCTGGACCACCATCCGACCTGGAAGCACGTCAACTGCCCCAAGTGCCACAAGCCGGCGCGCCGGGAGACCGACACCTTCGACACCTTCGTCGATAGCTCCTGGTATTTCGCCCGCTATTGCAGCCCCGGTTCCGACCAGCCGCTGGTGCGCGCGGCGGTCGATCACTGGATGCCGGTCGATCAGTATATCGGCGGCATCGAGCACGCGATCCTGCATCTGCTCTATTCGCGCTTCTTCACCCGCGCCATGAAGGCCACCGGCCATATCGCGGTGGAGGAGCCCTTCGCCGGCCTGTTCACCCAGGGAATGGTGAACCACGAATCGTACAAATCCGCCGACGGCACCTGGCTCTATCCGGAAGAAATCGAAAAGCGACTGGACGGCACCACCGTGCAACGCGGCACCGAACTGCCCGTGACGGTCGGCCGCGTCGAAGCCATGAGCAAGTCCAAGCGCAACACCATCGACCCTGGCGCGATCATCGCGCGCTACGGCGCCGATACCGCGCGCTGGTTCATCCTGTCCGACAATCCGCCGGATCGCGACATGGAATGGACGGAATCCGGCGCCGCCGGAGCGTTCCGCTTCACCCAGCGCGTGTTCCGCCTGGCCGAAGCCCTGGATTCGGTCCCCACCGGCCCGCAACCCGCGGAATTCGGACAAGCCGGTCGAACCCTGCGGCGCGCCACCCATCGCTGCATCGCCAGTGTGTCCGATGCATTGGACGGGTTCGCGTTCAACGTCGCTGTGGCTCGGCTGTACGAACTGGCGAACGCGATCGGCGACGCGGAACGGGTGGGCAACAACGACGACGGCCTGGGCTGGGCAAGGCGGGAGGCGGTGGAGATGCTGGCGCGCCTTGCCAGCCCGATGATCCCGCATCTGGCGGAGGAGGTGTACGGCCGCCTGCATCCCGGCACCGGCGATCTGGTGGCCGATCTGCCCTGGCCGGATGCCGACCCCGCCTTGCTGGTCGCGGAAAGCGTCACCATCGCCGTGCAGGTGATGGGCAAGCTGCGCGGCACCATCGAAATGCCGCCGAACGCGCCAGCCGACACGGTCATCGCCGCCGCCGAAGCCGAGATCAACGTGGCCCGCGCGTTGGAAGGCAAGCGCGTGGTCAAGCGCGTCCACGTGCCCAACCGCATCGTCAATTTCGTGATCGCGGGATGAGGCATGATCCCACACGCAGGGGATTCCTGACCGGGCTGACCGGGATCGGCGCCGCGCTGGGTCTGGCGGGCTGTGGCTTTCAGCCGATGTACATGCCGACGGCGTCCGGTGGCCCGGGCATCGCGGCACGGGAACTGGCCGCGATCAACGTGCCCATCATTGGCGATCGTCCGGGCCAGTTGATCCGCCAGGCGTTGCAGGCGCGCTTCGCCAATGACTCCGGCACCCCCAAGCGCTATGAGCTTGGTGTGGCGTTCTGGATCGCCGGGGAAGGGCTGGGCATCCAGCCCGACAACAGCGCGACCCGCGTCCGCTTCACCGGCTATGCCAGTTGGGTTCTGATGGCGCAGGACCCCGCTCGCACACGCCTGACCGACGGCACCGCCCGGACGGTGGACGGCCTGAATGTGTTCAATCAGCAGTTTTTTGCGCTCGATATGGAAAACGAGGTGATTCAACGGCGTATGGCGGAACAACTCGCGGATCAGGTGGCGACGCAACTGTCGCTGTGGTTCCGTCAGCGCGCCGCCGCGACCGCCGCTGGCTGATCGCCGATGAAGCTCGGACCGGCGCAAGTCGCTGGCTTCCTGCGCGACCCGGGCGCATGCCGGGTGATCCTGCTGTATGGCGACGATCTGGGCATGATCCGCGACCGGGCGGAGGCGTTGGTGAAAGCCGTCGCCGGCTCGCTCGACGATCCGTTCCTGGTGGTGGAACTGGCGCGGGAGGAGATGGGGCGGTTGGCCGACGAAGCCGCGTCCCTGCCGTTGACCGGCGGGCGCCGCGTGGTCCGGGTGCGGGAGGCGGGCGATGCCGCGACCGCCCAGGTGCAGGCGGTCCTGAAAGGCCGAGCACCGGGGCTGGTGGTGCTGGAGGGTGGGGGGCTGGCGACGAGGTCGCGACTGCGGACCGCGGTGGAAGAAGCGCCCGACGGCGCCGCGATCGGTTGCTATCCGGAAGAAGGACGGGCGCTGGAAGCAACGATCAGGACGACCTTGCAGCAGGCCGGGGTTGGGGTGGACCCAGACGCGCTGAACTGGCTGTCGGGTCAATTGGGCGCGGACCGGGCGTCGACCCGGTCGGAACTGGAGAAACTCTCGCTCTATGTCGGGCCGGGCGGGCGGGTCGATCTCGATTCGGCAATGATGTGTGTCGGCGACCTTGCGGGACTATCGTTGGACGACGCGTTGTTTGCCGCGACAACCGGCGATGTGGCGACCACGGACCGGGCCTTGGAACTGGCGATTGCCGAGGGCGCGGCGCCTGTGCAGGTGATGCGGGCGGGGTTGATGCACTTGCAGCGGTTGCACCGGGCTCGCCTGGCGATGGAAGGCGGACGCATCAGTGCAGCCGATGCAGTCAAGTCGTTACGACCACCGGTGTTTTACCGCCGGTCCGGCCCGTTCACCCGGGCTTTGGGACTTTGGTCTGTCACCGCACTGAATGCCGCGATGGCGGGTTTGTCGGAAGCCGAACGGGGATGCAAGCGGACGGGATATCCGGATTTTACCCTATGTCGCAACGCGTTGCTCGCGCTCGCTCGGCGGGCATCGGCGGCGAGTGGGCGGTATGCCCGGTAACCGCTGGATATGGCGTAATATTAAGATTGCAGAAAGTTTTTGACGCTTTTCTTTCGCTGTCGACTATGCCACAAAATAGGGACGCCAGGATGGCGGACGCGCCTGGCGCGCTGGAGACCCGGAATGCCCATCCAGAATGCGGCTCACTGGCTTGTCGAAAATCGATATGAAGACCGGGCGGACCTTGCGCTCGGGGGCCACGACCTCGCGCTCGTTGCCGCGATGGTTGACGGCGTCGCACCGGACTGGTCGGTGGAAATGGCAGGCGATTCGGACGCGGACAGCAGCATCGTCGTCATGCCCTTGGGCGCGGACGATCGGCTAGGTCCGACGTTCATCATCCGTCATGCCGATGGTGCGGTGCATCTCGATGAAATGCAGTGGGACGAATGTCACCATGCGGCCACCGTTCCCACAGTCCGCCATGCCGCCGACAGCCTGAGAGCGCGCCTCGCGGCATTGGTTGTTTCCGTACCAGAAACGGAACACCGACGCTTCGTATAATCGCCCCTTCCAGCGGAAAGTCATCGGGCATGCGGATCAGGGGATTGCTTCGAACCCGGTTTTGCCTGCCGATCGGTTGCGCGGCGGCCATCCTGGGGGTTCTGACACTCAGCCCGCAGCCGCCCACCAGCATGCCGACCAGCGTCGGCATCGTCTGGGTCTACTACGCGTCGCTATGCGCCACGCCCGGCGATTCCAGCGACTGCCAGATCATCAAGGTGCCCGCCCGCCCGCAATTCGCCACGCAGGAGGCCTGCTCCACCCATCGCGACGCGGAACTGAGCCAGCATGCCAATCCGCGCCTGATGGGAAGTTGCCTGCGGCAGCGGGAAGCCTGATCCCCCGCTATTGCGGCGGCAGACCCATTTCTCGGCGCGTGACCTCCAGGGTGTCCTGACCGTCACGGCGACCGATTGCCCAGTTTGACCGCAAACCGCCACCGGCCGGGGCGGGCTGGCCGCGAGACACCTCAAATACCACGGTGCGATGAGCGATCCGCCATACCCCGTCGCGGCGCGTCAGGCGATCGACATAGCGGCCCACGACCTCGGTTTCCACGGCCTGGTCCTTGCCGATCGGGGCGCCGCGCAGATAGGGCAGCCGCGCGTCGCCAGCGTCCGGGCCGATCCGCTGATGGGTGATGAAATAGGTCTCCATCAGGGCGCCGTCCGGGCCATCGAACTCTATGACCATGTTGCCCACGACATGCATCGACTGCTCGACCGTCGCATGGCGTTTCACCAGGGACTCGATGAAGCCGTCGATGCCGCCCTTGTAGTTGCCATGATCGTCATGCGCGTCGGCGTGATACGCGGACCGCACGAGGTCCCAGTTCTTGCGGTCGACGCCGCGAATATAGCGGAAAAGGCAGTCCTGGATTTCCATCCGGTCCTGCATGCGTAAGCTGTCCATGCTTCCCCCCGTTGTTGCGGTGCCCATGTTGCGGTGCACACTGTCCTGACGGCACAGTGCGCCGAGACATTGAGACACCGTATGCGATTCATGAACACCCCGCTGCTGCGTGGGCGCGAGCGGGCGCCATTTCTGTTGCTGGTGGCGCTGACGGCCTGCGGGACCCTGGGGATGCATGTCATCATCCCGTCCCTGCCGGCGACGGCGAGAGCCATGGATATCCCGATCGCGACGGTCCAACTGACGATCACGCTCTACCTGATCGGCCTTTCCATCGGCCAACTCGCCTACGGCCCATTGTCGGACCGGTTCGGCCGGCGGCCGGTCCTGCTGGTCGGTATGACCCTGTTCACCCTGTCCAGCATCGCGACCGCCATCGCTCCGACGTCCGAGATCCTGATCGGCGCCCGCATCCTGCAATCGATCGGCGGGTGTGCCGGCCTGGTTCTGGGGCGGGCCGCGGTGCGGGATTCGGCGACTCCCGAGCAGGCGGCGGGGCAACTCGCGCTGCTGACCCTGGTGATGTCCATGGTGCCCGCCATCGCGCCGGCCATCGGTGGGTTCATCACATCCTTCGTGCATTGGCGGGCCAGCTACGTTTTTCTGGCCGTGATCGGGGCCGCGACCCTGCTGGCGACGATCCTGATCCTGCCGGAAACCAACCAGGCCCGAACCGGCGGTTCCGCCGTCCGCTCGCTCTGGAGAGGCTATGTCCGGCTGCTCGGCTCTCGCGCGTTCCTGGGCTATGCGATCGGAGGGGCGTGCTCCACGACCGCGTTCTATGGGTTCATGGCCGCGGCGCCGTTCATCTTCGAGGATCATCTGGGGCGGCCGACGCATGAGGTGGGGCTGTATTACCTGGTCCTGATGCTGGGCGTCGCCCTGGGCAGTTTCCTGGCGAACCGCATGTCGAAGCGGGTCCAACTGCGCACCGGACTGCGGATCGCCAACGTGGTCACGATTTGCGGCGCGGCCGGTTTCCTGGTGGCCGACGTCACGGGGAATCTGAATGTGGTTTCCGTCGTCGGGACGGTTACCCTGTTCATGGTCGGGGCCGGCATGGCGAGCCCGTTTGCCCTGGCGGGGTCGGTCAGCGTCAATCCGCAGGCGATCGGCGCCGCGTCCGGCATGTATGGCTTCATCCAGATGGGCTACGGCATGCTCTGCACCGTGGTGGTGGAGCTTTGGAACCCGGGCGCGGTCTACCCGGTCGCGGTCGTGCTGTTCGGGTCGGCCGTTGCCGGCATGACGGTGATCCTGCTGACGTGGCGCAGGGGAGCCGCGTAGGCTCGTCTTGAAAGAATATTCTCCCCCTTCCGCAAGGGAGGAGGGTTTCGCGCGGCATCGGTGCGGATCTATACCAACCCGCGAAAAGGTCGCCTCTCCTGTCAGTGCTTCCCCGTCATTGTCTCGGTCGGTTGGAATTAGGTTCCCCGCAACCGCATCCAACTCAGGATGCAGGCCAACCCGGCGAACCCCGCCGCCATGCCGATGGAAATCTGTGTCCCCAACACTACCGCGTTCTCGGCCGAGTGCGTCAGTCCAAACGCCATCGCGACCAAGGCCGATCCGGTCGTCTGCCCCACCAATCGCGACGTTGACAGCATCCCGCTGCCCGCCCCGGCCCGGTCCGGCGGTGCGCTGCTGATCATCAGCCGGTTGTTGGGGGCCTGGAAAAACCCGAACCCTGTGCCGCACAGCGCCAGCCGCCACGCGATATCCCACGCCGACGCCTGCGCCGGCATGGTCAGCACCAGCAGCAGGCCGATGGTCATCACGGTCAGCCCCAACCCGCCCAACAGTCCGGCGGAATAGCGGTCGGACAGGCGACCGGCGATGGGTGCGACGATCACCAGTACGGCGGGCCACGGCGTGATCAACAGTCCGATTTCGATCGGCGACAATCCGTTCACGTATTGGAAGTAGAACGGCAAGGCGATCATCGCGATCATCTGCGATCCATGCGTGCACATCGCGGTGCCGACGGACAGGGCAAACACCGGGCGGCGAAACAGGTCCAGCGGCAGCATCGGCGCTCTCAATCCCGCCTGCCGCCGGACGAAGACGACCCCCACCACGACGGCGATCGCCAGTTCCAGCGCGACCACCGGCCAGGGATGGGCTCGGCCAATGCCGTCGAGGCCGGTGATGAAAAAGCCCAGCGTGATGGCGTTGAGCAGGGCTGATAGGGGGTCGAAGGGATGGCCGGATAAGGGGGAGCGCGGCAGAAAACGCAAGGACAGAGCCAGGGAGATCAGCCCGAACGGCACCTGGATCGCGAACAGCCACGGCCAGGAGGCCACCGCCATGATCGCCGCCGCGACCGACGGCCCAGCCGCCGAGGCTGTCGCGACGAACAGCACGTTGTAGCCGACGCCTCGGCCGAGCTGGGCGCGTGGAAAGATGAAGCGGATTAGGGCGCCATTGACGCTCATGATCCCCGCGCCGCCGAATCCCTGCACGACGCGCGCGACCACCAGGGTCCAGAAATCCGGCGCGACGGCGCACGCAAGGGAGGCCCCGATGTAAAGGACCAGACCCCAGCAGTAGACTCGCCGATGGCCGTACACATCGCCCAAGGAAGCAAAGGGCAGCAACGTCACCGTCACCGCCAACTGATAGGCGTTCACCACCCAGATCGAGTCCGCCGGCGTGACCTGCATGTCCGCGGCGATGGTGGGCAACGCGACATTGGCAATGGTGCCGACCAGGACCGACAGGCTCACAGCGATCGCGATGGCGATCATCGCCATCAATCGCTTTCCTGGCGGCAGGCCGTCAGCCGCCTGCGTCTCACTCATTGCGTCCACCCGTCCGGAATCCGGGGCGCAGATTGGTCCGGACGGGCGTGGGCAACAACCCAGGGGGCAAACAACCCAGGGGGCGACAACCCAGGGGGCGACATCCTGGGGCTGTCCCTGGGGGCTGTCCCGGATGGCGGCGGTTGCCAGGTTCGGGGCCCCGGTGGAGCGTTCGTGCAGTTTCAATCCCGCCGGCGAGGTCGACCGGTAGACCTCGCGACCGCCGGCGGGTTTTCGCCTATGCTGGTGGACAACGCGCAACCAGGGAGCGTCCTATGTCCGTCGCCCGCCACTTGGCCGAGTTCCTGACCGATACCACCACGGCCGACCTGCCCGGCCAGACGCTCGACCATGCCGCCATGGTGATCGCCAGCACCTTTGCCAGCGCCGCCTGCGGGATCGGCATCGAGTCGGCACGGATCATCCGCGACCTGGCGCAGGATCGGGGCGGCCGGCCCGATGCGTCGATTTGGTTCGACACCGGGGCGCGCCTGCCCGTCGCCGACGCGGTGCAGGTCAACGCGACGGCCAGCGACGCCGCCGCGTCAGACGACAGCGACCTGCGCAACATTGTGCATGCCGGCACGCCTCTGACCGCCGCGTCCCTGGCGATTGCCGAACGGGACGGGTTGGGCGGTTCGGCGGTGCTGACCGCCATCGTGCTGGGCTACGAAGCCGCCGGGCGGATCACCGAGGCGATCCCGGCGTTTCGGGAGCGTGGTTTCCATGGTTGCCTCGGTGCCATTTTCGCCGCCGCCGTCGCGTCCGGCCGATTGCTGGGCCTCGACGCGCCGAAAATGGCGCAGGCGATCGCGATTTCCGCGACCTCGGTCGGCGGGTTGGCGACCGCGGCGGATACCAGCGTCGCCCGCGAATACCACGCCGGAGTGACCGCGATGCTGGGCGTGAACGCCGCCTTGGCCGCGCAACGCGGGTTCCAGGCGGAGGAGCGCATCCTGGAAACCAAACGCGGGTTCTTCGAGGCGTTCGGCGGCGTCGATGGCGCCGCGGCCGGCGCGATCGCGGTGCGGGACCTGGGGCGGGACTGGGACATCATCACCGACATGGCCATCAAGCTGGTGCCAGGCGGCCATCCGTACCACGCTCTGGCCGAGGCGGCGGCCAATGCCACGCGGGACGGCAATATCGCGGCCGATTCGATCGAGAGCATCGTCATCTCGCGCCCCGGCATGACGGCGCTGCACGGCCCGCTGCATCCGGTGACGTTGATCGACATGGCGCACAGCCCGGCCTATTTCACCGCCGCCGGCGCCGCCGATAAGGGCTTTTCGTGGGAGCACGCGGGCACTGCGAAGATCTCCGATCCGGTCATCAATCGCCTGATCGACAAGGTTCGGGTGGGCGCGCCGCCGACCCAGGACGCGGACCGTTACCGGCAGGGGGCGACCGTCACGATCCACACGATAGACGGGCGTAGCTCGACCAGCACGGTGTTCGCGCCCAAGGGGTCTGGCCTGCTGGGGATTGCCTGGAGCGATGTCGATGCGAAGTATCGCACCTTGATGCCCACCGCCGGCCTGGCGGAACCGGAAATAGAGGCGAGCCTGGCGATGGTGCACGGTTTCGCGAACGTCGCGGATGTCGGGGCGCTGATCCGGTTGCTGCGTGTGCCTCGGGGGGTGTAGGTCGGACCTACACAGGCCTTAGCCATGGGGAAAATTCTCCCCCTCCCCTTGCGGGAGGGGGCCGGGGGGAGGGGATAATCCGCACCAATACCGAGTGAAACCCCTCCCCCCAACCCCCTCCCGCAAGGGGAGGGGGAGAATTTTCTCCCGATGGCGTCGATTATCCCCGCCGTAACAACCGCCGCCCCACAGCGCGCATATCCGCGCCACCACACGCCCAGGCCGCGACCCCATAAACAACCAACCCTGCCGCAACCAACGCCACCAGCGCCCCTATCCGAACCAGCCCATGCGGGTCGCCGGCGAACAACCACCTTTGCGCGCCCCACAACACCAGCCCCATCGCCACGCTCGCCCCCGCCATCCCCGCGACCCGGCGCAGCAATTGCCGGTCCATCCGCAGATGGCCCTGGCGCCGCAGCGCAACCGCCAGCCACACCACGTTGCACATCGCGGCCAGGCTGGTCGCCAACGCCGGCCCGATATGCTGCAACGGCAGCATGAACACCACGTTCAAACCCAGGTTCAGGCCGACGCACCACAGCCCGATCTTCACCGGAGTCGCCGTATCGCCGCGTGCGAAAAACCCCGGTACCAGCACCTTCACCAGCACGAAACTCGGCAGACCCAGCGCATAGGCGGCCAGGGCCTGAGATGTCAGGCGCGCGCTCTCCGCGTCGAAAGCACCGCGCCCGAACAAGGTCCACACGATCGGATAGGCCGACACGATCAACGCCAAAGCGGCCGGCAACGTCAGGAACAGCGCGTATTCGATCGCCCGGTTCAGGGTGGATCGCGCGGCATCGACATCCCCCATCCGCACCTGGCGCGACAGCACAGGCAACATGGCCGTGCCGACCGCGATCCCGATCACTCCCAGCGGCAGTTGCTGGATTCGGTCGGCGTAATACAGCAGGGACACGGTTCCGGCCGGCAACAGGCTGGCGATGATCAGGTCGACCGCCAGATTCAACTGAGTCACACCCGCGCCGACCAACCCAGGCGCCATCTTGCGCAGCAGCCTGCGCATATCCGCCGTCATACGAGGCCTCGGCAAGGACAACGGCATCCCCGCCCGGTGGGCCGCCCAGACCAGCAGCCCAAGCTGCGCGACGCCGGACACGGTCACCCCCCACGACAGAGCATGCCCGGTGGTCGGCACATACGGCGTCAGCCAGATCATCGACGCGATCGAGATGACGTTGAACAACACATAGGACGCGGCGGCGGCGGTAAATCGCTCCAACCCATTCAGCACCCCGGACACCAGGGCCGCGAGGCAGATCAGGACCAGGTAGGGAAAGGTGATGCGGGACAGATCGACCGCCAGAGCGAATTTCTCGGGCGTGGACGCGAAGCCGGGTGCCAGGACCAGCATGATCTGGGGCATGAAAATCTCGCCCAGGACGGTCAGGAGCCCCAGCCAGAACACCATCACGGAGAAGGCCTCGACCGCGAAGCGGCGCGCGGCGCCTGGTCCTTCTTTCGCCAGCAGACCGGAAAATTCCGGAACGAAGGCGGCGTTGAAGGCGCCTTCCCCGAACAGCCGGCGGAACAGGTTGGGCAGCTTCAGCGCCACGAAAAATGCGTCGGCGATCGGGCCTGCCCCCAGCATCGCCGCGATCATCATGTCGCGCACGAAGCCCAGAATGCGGCTTCCCATGGTCCAGCCGCCGACGGTCAGAACATTCTTGAGCATGGCACCGTGTAGCCCCAGACGCCCCAACTTGCGACTGGCTTGCGCGCGGCGCGCCTAAAGCCAGCCGGGTCGGCGTCGGGGGCCGGGTCAGTCGCGCCCGAAAACCTCCAACAGCGGCGCGATATGCCGCTCGTAATGCTGCCACCGCCCGATCGAATTCGTGTAGAGTGGCCGGCGCACCTGCCACAGGCTGGCTGATGTGACCGTGCAGCGGGAACGCTCGAACCGCAGGCAGGCAGGGTCCCACTCCAAGCCCATGAACGCGATCAGTCGCCGGACCTCGGCGTCCGGGTCGGACACCAGCGCTTCATAGTGAACGTCCAGCATGGGAATCGGCAGCACCGACCGCCAATGCTCCATCATGCGGTCGACCTCCCGCACGCGCTGGGCGCAATGCGCCAGATCGTTGGCATAGGGCATCGGCAGCTCGAAATTCTGGAACAGGCAGGACAAGCAGATATCGCGCGGATCGCGATGGCAGACGATCACCCTGGCGTTGGGAAACAGACGCGCGATGGCGCCCAGATGCCACAGATTGTCGGGCGTCTTGTCGACGGTTCGGCGCACCGCGCCATTATGATCCGGCAACCGGGCGGCGTACTCCTCGGCCACCGCCGTCACATTCTGGGGATCCCAATCGCCATACAACGCGCTCCGCGCCGATTGGTCGAGCCGGGACACCAGGTCCGCGATACGATTGCTTTCACCGAACCCGACGACCTCGGAATGGCTGGCGAGAATCTGCTCGACCAGCGTCGTGCCGGATCGAGGCATCCCAACGACAAACACCGGCTTTTCCGACGCACTGCCCTGTCCGGCCGCCCGCGTAAAGAAATCCGCCGAACAGGCCGCGATGCGCTGATCGACATAGGACCGCAGTTCCTCCGCGTCGAAGCCTTGCCCTGCCGCGATCAGGTCCCGCTGGCGGCGCTGATTTGCGTCCCGTGCCTGGGCGAATGCCTCGTCATAGCGTCCGGCCGCATCCAGCGCCGTGACCAGGGCAAATCGTGTCGCGATCCGCATGCCTTCCTGCAGATCGGCCTGATCGAGCGTCCGCATCAATGGCTCGATCTGCGCCGTATCGCCCGCGGCCACCAGCGCCAGGCGGGCGGGAGTCAAGGTCGGGTCGAGGTCGAGCGCGCGATGGAGCGCGTCGATGGCGTCTTGTGAATGCCCCAGGACCGCCAGCACCCGGCCAAGGTCGAGCCAGCCATGAGCGAAGAAGGGATCCAGCGTCAGGGCGTGACGGAACACGTCGGCGGCCTCATGGAAAAGCCCCGCGCCCATCAGTGTTTCCGCCAGGGCGCGCCGCAACGTCAACCGGTTCGGCGCCATCCGATCCGCTCGGCGCATCAGATCGACGGCCCGCTCAAAATCGCTCCTGGCCCGTGCAACCAGGCCCAGCAGATGGATCGCGTCGACCGAGCCTGGCGCCTCGAACAGGACCATGCGCAGCAGCGTTTCCGCTTCGTCCAATCGCCCGGCCTGGTAGTGCTGAAAGCCGGCTGCCAGATCGGCCGCGACATGCGGGGCGTTGTGCATGCTATTCATTCCGTCGCGGCCGGGACAACAGATCGGAAATGGCCTGGGCCAAGGTGGTGCGGCCGGCCAGGAGCGTCGCAACCGCGGTGCAGACCGGCAATTCGGTCCCCGCCGCGCGGACCACCAGGGCCGGGGCGGTGGCGACGCCTTCGGTGACGCTGCTGCGCGCGGCCAGAATATCCGCCAAGGACTGCCCCTGCCCCAAAGCGTGTCCCAGGCTGAAATTCCGGCTGGCGAGGCCCGTGCAGGTCAGCAGCAGGTCGCCCAGCCCCGACAGGCCCATCACCGTGTCCGCCTTGCCGCCCAGCGCGACCGCGAGGCGGCTGATCTCGGACAGGGCACGGGTGATCAGCGCGGCGCGGGCGTTTTCTCCCAGCCCGGCGCCGATCACCGCGCCGGCGGCGATGGCGACGACGTTCTTGGCCGCTCCGCCTAATTGCGCGCCGATCGGGTCGTCGTTGCCGTAAAGCCGGAATGTGGGCGTACCCAGCAAGGCGGTCACCCGTTCGCGGGTCGGGATATGGGTGCTGGCGACGACCGCGGCGGCCGGCAGTCCGCCGGCGACCTCATGCGCGAAATTCGGCCCGGTAAGCACGGCGGCCGGGCTGTTTGGACGCAGTTCCGCCAGGATTTCCATCGGCAGCCGCAAGGTGCCGGTCTCGACACCCTTGGCGCAGACGACCAGCGGAGACCCGTTGTCCGGCAGGTTCCGCAAGGCCGCCCGCAGATGCTGCATCGGGACGGCCAGGATGATCGCATCCGCCGGTCCCGGGATGGCGGAGACCACCCGAACGGCCCCCGGCAGCCGGTGACCGGGCAGGCGATGCGACTCGCGGCTGTGTTCGATGGCGTCCGCCGTGGCGGGATTGCGCGCCCACAGCCGGACGGCGTTTCCGGCGCGCGCCGCCTGGATCGCCAGCGCGGTGCCCCAGGCGCCGGCGCCGATGACGGTCACGTCACTCATCGGCGATCCTTTGGATGACCACTCCGGCCCCGGGTTCGTCCTGTCCCAGGCGTCCCAACAGGGCATGGAGAATCGTGGTCGCGTCCTGTTGGAACCGATACGGCGGATTGATCACCAGCAGACCGCACCCGTTCAGCCGGGTGGGATCGAGCGGTTCGCGGAGCAGGAGTTCGGCGGTCATGATGTCGCGTATCCCGGACGCCTGCATGGTCGCAAGGAAACTCCGCACCGGCGCGCGATGCTTGATCGGATACCACGCGGCAAAAACGCCGGTCCTGAAGCGGGCATGACCCACCGCCAGGCCCTTCGCCAGTCGGGAGAATTCATCCGGGTTTTCGTAGGGCGGGTCGATCAGGATCAGGGCGCGGGTTTCCTTGGGGGGCAACAGGGCGCCCAACGCTTCCCACGCGTCGCGCCGATGCACCGCGATCCCAGGATCGCGGGCCAACAGACGGCGCAGCTCGGCGGCGTCCTGGTCATGCAACTCGCAACAGGCCAGCCGGTCGGCGGGGCGCAACATGGCCCGGATCAGGGCGGGAGACCCGGGGTAAAGGCCCAATTGCCTGACGATATCGACATAGGATGTCAGCTCGGCCGGTGTCCCGTCCAACAGTCGCAGAATCCCCCGCTCGGCCTCTCCGGTCCGCCGAGCGGGATCGGCTTGCAGATCGTAATGACCAGCGCCAGCGTGGGTGTCGAGCACGAAGAACGGCTTGTCCTTGCGCGCCAACGCCTGGAGCAGCCAGACAAGCAGGGCGTGCTTCATGCAATCCGCGAAATTGCCGGCGTGGAAGGCGTGGCGGTAGTTCATGGTTCGGTTGGCAGGCCGACGGTCGGATACGATTTCATCATGGACCCGGGCTGGTTATCTGTTTCTCGGTTCGGCCTCGGTTGGCGCCGGCGTCATCCGGGGATGGTCAACCCGATCAACCGGCTGGCCGCGTCGTCCACACGATCCAGATTGCGGCAGGTGTCGATCAGTTCGGCGAACCGGGCGGGGGAGATTGCCAGCCCGGGCGTGACGGGTTGCATGCGCCGAACATGTTCCTCGAAATCCCAGATGAACTCCCGCCCGGTGCCTTCGCGCGTCAGGGATCGGCCGTCCTTGGTGAAGATGGTGATCCGAGGGCCGAACAGGGTGCGCCGCACGGCCGGGATCAGGGTGACGCGGTGCATCAGGTCCAGCACCTCCGGCGGGTCGGTTTCACCGGGCGCCGGTTGGCCGCCTCTCAGCAGAGGATAGCCGCGGGTGACCGCCCCATAGGCGGTGAAATATTGCGTGGCGCCGACCCTCGGCTTGCCGTCGGTGCCGGGCAGCGGGAAGGCGGGGCTGGGGTATTCGGTTTCCAGCCAGTTCACCACGGCCTCGATCCGATCGATGTCGGCGTAGGTGAGGTTGTGTTCCCGACACAATTCAGCCGTCACATCGACATGGGCGATGTTGAAGCCGGCGGTCGAGTAGATTCGGTAGAGGGTTTCCAGGAATATCCAGTCCTGGCCGAGACCCTTCGTGATCGAAGCGAGATCGGCGCGGTTGTGTCCGGTGAAGCTGTAGCGCAACTGGCCCAGATTGTTGCCGGTATAGGAATGGTAGAACCCGGCTTCGCCCTCCAGCGTGGTTTCCCCGCCCGGGGTGCCGTGCTTGGCCATGGCGACCGCCAGCAACGCGTTGCGCACCGCCCCACCTTCGCGCAGGGACCGGCCGCCACTGCGGATGCCTTCCAGGTTGCCGGCTGCCAGATTGACGCATTGGGCGATGGCGCCGTTCACCTTGTCGGCGTCGAAGTCTTGCATTTTGGCCGCCGCCACCGCCGCGCCGAAGATGCCGAACACCGGGCCGGCATGGAAGCCGCGGGACATGACGGTGGGGATGAACTCAGCCGCCATGCGTTCCATGACTTCGTAGGCCGCGGCGACGGCGGTCAGGAAGGTTTTGCCGGATGCTCCCGTGACCTCGGCCGTGACCAGGGCGGCGGGGATGATGGCGGTGCCCGGATGCGTCAACATGCGGAACGTGTCCCATTTGCCACCCGCGAGCAGCATTTCCGCGTTCACGAAGGCCGCGCCGGCTTTGGTCAGTTTCGCGCCGCTGCACAGCACGGTGGCAATGCCGGCGCCACCGGCTTCTTCGTCCCGCATCAGCGCCAGAGCCTGTTTGGTGGCAGGCATGTCGTGGGCGACGAGACCCGATGTCAGGGCCTGGAGGGTGACCCCCTTGGCGCGATCGACGACCGCCGGCGGCAGGTCTTCATAACGCAGATTGGCCACGAACGCGGCAAAATCCCGGCTGAGCGACATGGTGCGTTTCCCTTGGAGGCGCTTCCTCCGTTAATGACCGATCCGAGCCATGGAATAGATAGCTTGGCTCTTGGTCGGCCACCATAGCCAACCCTCCGTGCCAATGATGAGGAGACATCTACCCCGGGGACTTCAGGCCCGCGGGCACGGAAGGATCGTCTCGGTCATGCCAAGATTTCGCACACAAGTCCATGCCGAGGCATGCGCCGGGAGCGAACCAAGGGTGTGCGATCGAGTAGACGCCTCACCGCTATTGGCGAGCTTGACCCGGCAACCCGCGCTTAAGCGGCAGGGGGTGGGGCAGCCATGCCGGTCGCGGACCGGGGCGCATGGCCGCGGGGTCGCCAGGAGTCGTTGTTTCGGCCAGTTGGTGTTACGACACGTCCCTTCCCGGCTTGCCGGGTCGGCCGCCAACATCGCGCGTTCATCCGATCTCAGTTTGGCCGCAGGGTGTCCTGCTCGGCCACTTTGAAGCCAATCTGGTCGGGCTTTGCCGTCAACGCGCCATACGCCGTCGTGATATAGGCGAGTTCACAATGCTCCTTGGCCGCGACGGCATGCTGCCGAGCGTCCTCGAACTGTCCGAGATCATGGTAGTAGGCCGCCTGATTGTGATGATGCGCGGCCGCTTGGTGTTGCGCGGCGGCTTGACGATGGTATCCACCTGGGGGGTTCTTCGTAGACACGTCCATGATTTCCGGTCCTTTTTGGTATTTGATGACGCTGCCATCGGCCAGGCTTCCGCACAACTTCATGATGACTTCACTGTGCCCATGTACTTATCGGGCGGTTGTCACTATTGTAAGAACCGCCCACGTAGGCTGCGTTCCATGCACGCGGGTGCTCATCATGTTCTGACGGCATCGGCCCAACCGGCTCTGTGTTAACGCCACTTTAATCATCCCGGGGACATCGGCGGCAGACCCGGAAATTACCTACGAAATGCTGCCACGCCACCCGACCTTAGGCGCGCGCAACAATAACCGCTCCAGTTGGCGCGCCGCCTGAGCAAACCGTCATGGTGGGCGCTGGCCCACCATCCACGACTTTGCCGAGATCAACACCGCAAGTCGTGGATGGCCTGTGCGCCCGCCATGACGTGGAGAGACCGGCGCCTAACACCAAATGGAGCAGTCAATATTGCGCGTCGCCTTACGGTCCGGCCGCCTGCCTTCGGCATGCTCCGACTTGATCCGAATGTCCCCGCAAGCAGGGGCTCATCGCCGCTCCCCCGGTTGAGCACTGCCGGCCTTTGGAGCACCGGGCACGGCCGCGCCAACGCCTCCCGACTC
>CAMATI010000004.1 GCA_945861095.1 Asaia bogorensis
GCACCGAGGCCACGGCGCGGATCTTGTTGACCCCCTCTTCCATCGAGATGGTCTCGATCAGATCGAACGAGCACGGGCAGCGCTTGGGCGAGATCTGGTCCTCCATGATGATGGCGCTGGCACCCGCGTTCTCGAATTCGCGCATGGTACGCATGACACTGACCGGATTGCCATAACCGGTGTCGATGTCGGCGATCACCGGGATCGTCACGGCATTGCAGACATTGCGCACCACCGCCAGGTTCTCCGTCATGGTGTAGAGCTCGGTATCCGGCTCGCCCAGGAACGACGACGAGATGCCGAAGCCCGAGGTGAGCAGGGCATCGAAGCCGGCCTCCTGAATCAGGCGGGCGCTCAGCGCATCGTAGGCGCCAGCTGCCCATACCGTGCCTTTGCTCTTGATCATCTGCTTGAGATTGTTCATGCCGAAGCTCCTGTGTTTTTTTCGCTGAAGAACCGCTTTTTCAGATAACTCTCCAGGCCACCGGCTTCGAGCATCTCTAAATCTGCGCGCGGCAGCGGCTCGAAAGTCAGTTGGGTACCCTGGGTCAGATTGCGCACGACGCCCGCGCTCCAGTCCACCTCGATGTCGTCCCAGCGCTGGACGAAGCCCAGAATGCCCGGACATGACACCTGCGGAAAGCCCATGCTGATCTCGCCGCGCCAGTAACCGGGCGAGAAGGATTCGGCAATGATGCCGGCTACACCGAGCTGGCGCATTGCCTTCATCGGCGGATAGTGGGGATGGCCATAACCGAAGTTGTGGTTGCCCACCAGCAGGTCGCCCGGCTTCACTTTGCCCGCGAACTCGGGGTCGTAGGCCTGCATCGCGGCCTTCACCAGTTCATGGATGTCGGTGGTCTTCATGTTCTTGACGCCGACGATCTGGTCGACGTCGAAGTCGAGTTCGTCAAACACGAAGGCCACCCGGCCGCGCAAGTTCCGCATTGCCATGGTCGACCCCTCAGTCGCGCAGGTAAGGGCGTGGATCGGCGATCCTGCCCTCGAGGGCGGAGGCCGCGATCACTGCCGCGTTGCACAGATAGATCTCCGAGTCCGGGCTGCCCATGCGACCGCGCACGTTGAGCGTGCCGGTGGACACGGCCCGCTGCCCTGGAGCCATGGTCGCGATCCGGCCGAAACAGTAATCGCAGGACGGCGACGACACGAAGGCGCCGGCATCAACCAGCGTCTCGATCAGGCCTTCGCGCGCGGCAGCGGCCATGATCTCCTTGCTGGTCGGCACGACATACAGGGCAAAACCGGGGGCTATCTGGCGACCCTTGAGCACCGAGGCCGCGGCCCGCAGGTCGTCGATCCGGCCAGAGGCGCAGGAGCCAAGATAACCGGTCTGTACCTCGAGGCCGAGGTAGTCCTTCAGGTCGCGCGTGTTCGCCGGGCTGGGCGGGATCACGATGATCGGCTCGAGCGAAGACAGGTCGATTTCATGGCGCGCGGCGTAGTGCGCGTCGGCATCGCTGCACACCGGCTCGAGTTTCTTGCGCGCACGCGGCAGCGCGTATTCGAGGCGTTTGGCGTCGGGGTTGACGATCGCCGTCACGGCACCGGTGAACATGGCCAGCCCGGTGATGGTTTGCAGGCCGTCGGTGGACATCTCGGCCACCGCCGACCCGCCGATCTCAAGCACCTGAAACCGGCACGAGGCCGACCCGAGCACCCGCACCATGTGATGGAACACGTCGCGCGCCATGACACCCGGTTGCAGCTTGCCGACCAGGTCGACGCGGGTGGTCTGCGGCACCCGGATCGACACCCGCTCCATCGCGAACGCCTCGAGCACATTGCGCCGGATGCCCATCGCCAGCGTGCCGAAGGTGCCCAGTTGGCTGACGTGCCCGTCGAAGTGCACGACGAAGGCGCCTGGCGTCGCGAAACCGACCTCCGAGGCGACCTGGTGGCCGATGCCCTTGCGCTCGTACAGCGCCACGTCGTTGACCTTCGTCCACTCGCGGGTGCCGATGTGCAACTGCTCTTCCGCCGCGGTGGCGGTCGGAACCATGTGGTCGATGAAGATGCCAAAGCGCTCCGGCTCGGGCATCTTCTGGATGCCGAACTCGTCCTTCAGCTGCTTGAAGATAACATCCGTGTAGCCCGGGAAGTCATAGGCAAGCACGTAATCGGGCTTGGCCATGACCTCGTCGCCCGCCTTGACGGACGCCAGGCCAGCCGCCCGGGCCAGGATTTTTTCGGTGATTGTGGAACCCATTTCGCCGCCATTCTGTCGTTCGGAGTCTAGACTAACGGATTAGAATTGCGGTGTCAACCAGTGAAAATCGTTTCATCGATCGAAATGCCCCTTGCTAATTCAGAAGAAGCTGCCAGTGGCACGGTGCGGGCCGTCCGACGGGCGCTGGCGATCCTGGCGGTGTTCGATGGCAATCGGCGGCTGCAATTGCGCGACATTGCCGAAAAGGCCGGTCTGGACCGTGGCACGACACGGCGTTTGCTTCTCACCCTGATGGCCGAGGGCGTGGTCCTGCAGGATGTCGACAGCGGCCAGTACTCTCTGGGCCCGATGATCCGTCGTCTCGCACGCTCCCTTGGCGATGTCGACCTGCGCGAGCTGGCGGCGCCGCAGCTGCGAGAGCTCGCGGCCGAGCTCGGCCAGACGGTGTTCCTGTCCGAATACCGCGACCACAGCGCGGTCTGCCTGGACCGCCACCACGACCACAAGGGCATGGAGGTGCATTTCTGGCCCATCGGCGGATCGCTGCAGGTCAATTGTGGCGGCGCGCCGAAGCTGCTGCTGGCCTGGCAGTCGGACGACGAAATCGACCGCGAGCTGGCCCGGCCACTGGCGGCGCTGACGGCCAAGAGTCTCGTCGACCGGCGGCGACTCAAGAAGCACTTGAAGCTGATTCGCCAACGCGGGTGGGAGCTCGCGGTGGACGACGTGGTGATCGGCCTGAGCGCCCTGGCCGTTCCGCTGTTGAACACCCAGGACCAGCTGTGCGGCTGCATCAGCGTTGCCGGGCTCAACAACCAGATGATCAAGCGCGGCGAACCAGTCTATCTGGGCCGGCTGCTGGAACTGCGTGACAAGATGCGGCCACTGCTGCCATGATGGTTCAACTCTGGCCGGTATGACAGCATCCGCGGAAACCCTCGCCGCCTTGTCGGCCATCGTCGGCCCGGCCCATTTGGTCACTGCGGCGGGCGAGTTGGAAAAGTACGAGCGCGACTGGCGCGGCCGTTACCGCGGCGCAACGCTGTGCGCGGTGCGGCCCGACAGTGCCGACCAGGTGGCGGCGGTCGTGCGTTATGCCCGCGCCGCGCGGATTGCCGTTGTACCGCAAGGCGGCAATACCGGCATGTCGGCCGGTGCCTTGCCACCCGCCGCGCTTGCCAACGTCGTGTTATGCCTGGACCGCATGGACAAGTTGCGCGAGATCGACCCTGCCGGCAACACCATCACGGTCGAGGCTGGCTGCACGCTGGCGGCGATACAGCAGCAGGCCGCGGCATACGGGCGACTGTTCCCGATGGCGCTGGGCAGCCAGGGTTCGTGCCAGATCGGCGGAAACATCTCCACCAACGCGGGCGGCACGGCCGTGCTGCGGTTCGGCAACATGCGCGACCTGGTGCTCGGACTCGAAGTCGTGCTGCCCGATGGCCGCCTGTGGAGCGGTCTGCGCGCGCTGCGCAAGGACAACACCGGCTACGACCTGAAGCAGTTGTTCATCGGCGCCGAGGGAACGCTGGGCGTGGTCACCGCCGCGGTGCTGAAATTGTTCCCACAGCCGAAGGGTCGCGTGGCCGCTTGGGTCGGACTGGACAGCCTGCAGCACGCGGTTGAGCTGCTCGGTTGCCTCCAGGAGAGCTGCGGCGAAAGGCTGTCGAGTTTCGAAGTGATGTCGCGCGGGCAACTCGACCTGGTGTTGCACCATATCCCGGGCACGCGCGACCCGCTGAAATCCGCCCATCCCTGGGCGGTGCTGCTGGAGGCGACCGATTCGCGCGCCGGCACCGATCTGGCAGACCACATCCAGGACACGCTTGCCGGCGCGATGAACGCCGGCCTGCTGCAGGATGCCGCAGTTGCAGCCAGTGAGCGCCAGGTGGCTGAATTCTGGCGCCTGCGCGACAGCGTGTCGGAGGCCAACCGCAACTCCGGCTACAGCGTGTCGCACGACACGTCGGTGCCGATCGCCCGCATCCCGGAGTTCGTCCAGCGCGCCACCGCAGCGCTGCGCGCGCGGCGGTCCGACCCGCAGGTGGTGGCGGTCGGCCACGTGGGCGACGGCAACATCCACCTGGTGGCGATCTTCCCGCGCGCTGGCAAGGATGCAACCGAGTTGCAGCGCGAGGCGGACGCCGCGAGCGCCGAGGTGCACCGCATCGCCGCCGAGCTTGGTGGCAGCATCAGCGCCGAACATGGCATCGGCGGCGCCAAGCGGGACGAACTCAAGCTCTACAAGGACCCGCTGGAGCTCGGACTGATGCAGGGCATCAAGTCCCTGCTCGACCCGGGAAACCTGATGAACCCGGGCAAGTTGCTCGACCTGCCCAGCGAAGCACGCCTGGCGGACCCGCGGTAGCGGCCGAAGCCCGGATAAACCGCCGATGAAGGGACGTGCGGTCAGGCCGGCGCAAGATCCGGATGCACCTTGCCGAACGCGCGCCAGTTCTCCGGTCTGACCAGTTCATACTGTTGCGGAAAGTGCGGTGTCGCCCCCAACGCCAACGCCGCGTGCCAGCCCCATCGCGGATTGTCGAGAAAGGCGCGAGCCAGGGCCACCAGATCGGCCTTGCCATCGGCCAGAGTCGCCTCCGCCTGCGCCGGATCGGTGATATATCCCACTGCGCAGATCGGCACGTCGGTGCGCTGCCGGATGTATTGTGCGAGGGCGGTGTGGTCCCGCAGCAGGGCCGTGGCGCCACCGATGCCACCGCTCGACACACAGACATAGTCGTACCCGACCGCTCCGAGGGCACGGACGAATTCCACCGACTGGTCCAAGTCCCAGCCGTTGTCATGCCATTCCGTCCCGCTGATGCGCATGCCGAGCGCCCGTTCAGGTGGCCATACGTCGCGCACCGCCTTGGCGACCTCGAGCGGAAACCGCATCCGGTTGAGCAGGCTTCCACCGTATTTGTCCGTGCGCTGGTTCGCCAGCGGAGAGAGAAACTGGTGCAACAGGTAGCCGTGGGCGCCATGCACCTCGATCAGGTCGATTCCGGCGCGCAAGGCCCTTTGAGCGGATGCGGCAAATGCGCCGGCAATACGCGCCATCCCCCTGACCGTGAGTTCTCGCGGCACCGGCCATCCCGGCAGGTGCGGCAGCGCCGAGGGACCAAACGACTGCCAAGCGCCCGCCTCGGGTGTCAAGGGCGTCATGGCACCATTCCAGGGTGGTGCGATGCCTGCGCGCCGACCGGTGTGGCCGATCTGAAGCCCGATCGCCGTGGACGAATAGCTGCGGATGCGCTCGACCACTTCACGCAATCGACGCTCCTGACGGATGTTCCACAGACCGGCACAACCATGCGTGATGCGTCCCTCCTTGCTGACCCCGGTCGCTTCGATGATGATCAGGCCCGCTCCTGACAAGGCGAGATGCCCCAGGTGCTGGTCATGCCATGGCTGCAGCACGCCGTCGATGCAGCTGTATTGGCACATCGGAGATACGACGAGCCGGTTCGGCAGGGCCAAGCCTCCCAAGGAGATCGGAGAGAACAGCAGAGATTCCATGTGCTTCGACTTCCTATGCTGTGCAGTGAAGCGCGTGGCAGGCACTATCTCGGCGAGCCAAACCGGCCGCGGTCAGCTGTTACGCCAGCGACCGAGGAAACGCTCTACCGCCGTCATTCCGGCCGACAAGGCGCTGGTCAACAGGATCAGAACGATCAGCACCGCAAAAACCTGGTTGGTTTCGAAGGTATTCGAATAGAAGCTCACCAGCGTGCCCAGCCCCTTTCCGCCGGCCAACAATTCCGCCGTGATCACACCCAGCACGGTGTAGATCATGCCCAATCGCATGCCCGCGAAGATCGACGGAATGGCCGTGGGGATCACGATCTTCATGAACACGCGCCATCGTGGTAGCCCCAGGCTTCGGGCCAGCAGCAAGTGATCGGGTTCGACCGACTTGGCGCCGGCCAGGGTATACGACAGCAGAATGAAATACATGATGGACACGCCCGAAACGATCTTTTGCGCCAAGCCCAGGCCGAACCAGATGATGAACAGCGGGATGAGTGCGACGCGCGGCAATGCGTTGAGCGCATCGATGATCGGTGCCAGCAGGCGCTCGACCAGCGGGACCGCCGTCATCAGCAGAGCCGTCAGTAGCGCCATCACGGTGCCGATCAGGAATGCCGCAATCGTGGCCTGCATCGTGACCACGGTGGCCGACAAGTAGGTTCCGTTGACGACGCCGTTCACGAAGTCGCGCAGGAAGACCGAAGGTTGGCCGATGAAGTTCGGTGGCGCGAGTTCCACACGGGCAGCCCATTCCCATGCGCCACCCCACACCAGCAGCACCGCCAGTTGTCCAACCAGCAGCAGCGCCCTTCCCGTCGCTCGCGGCGGTTGCGCGGGCGGCGCAATCCCGGACAAATTCCGCATGGGTGTCTCTACCGACATGGTGAACTCCTCGCAGGTTAAAGGACGGCGATCGGACTGACCAGGGAACCGGTCACCCGGGTCATGTGCAGAGGAGCCAGCGTGAACAGGAAGGTATTGCGCTTCTTTTCGGCACAGGCCTGCGCGAATTTCTCCAGATCCATGTTGTGCAGCAAATGGATGCCGTAGTAGGCAAGGCACAAGGTGTGCGTCGGGGAGCGGCATATATGCTCGTAGGGCGACGGAAAAACGTCGCCCGGCCCGTCGCTTGCGATCACGCTCACGTCGCGCTCGCCAAGCACTTCGGCGCACGCCGGGTGCAGGCCCGGCCAGGTTCCATGCTTGTTGCCCGGCCCATTGGGCGGGATGCCTCCGGCAAGTGTTCCCCCGAGGCGAATCAGCACTGCATCACCGGGTTGCAATTGCTTCGCGGGCTCCACCAATTCCTCCGGGGTCACGAATTCGCCCGGCTTGAGAAACGCCACGTTTCGGCCGCGTGCCACGTCGATCAATACGCCGCGCGTGACAATCCCGATCGCGTTGCTGATGGGTGCGAGTTTGACGCCGTCGGCCTTGGTCGCAATGTCGCTGAATGCATGCCCATTGAATCCCTTGCCGCTGTAACCGACATGCGACAAGGCGTCGAGGTGGGTGTTGACCATCCCGTGAATCCGATAAGCCACCTTGTCGCTGGCGTTGAGCGACTCCGGGCGTTCGGGCTCCAGATCCCAGGCACCGGCCGCAAGCATGGTGTGCTCGAAGCACTTGTCGGCGCGCAGCGGCTCCTTGTCGGTCACCGGCCGGCTGAGCGGATAGACCTCGCCCAGCCTGGCAGCGCCGATGCCGCGCATGACCACTTCGGGGGTCAGGAGGTTGAGGGTGCCGCGATCGTTGGGCCAGCGCCCCCAGTTGCCGCTGTGCCCGGGCCATCCCTCCTTGGGTGGTTTGATCGTGCTTGAGATTGCAACGTCTGAATTCATGGTCGTGTCCTCGTTGGTGTGGCCTGCTTCGGAAAGGGCGCTGCAGGAAGACGCCTATGCCTTGAGCCACTCGTGGCTCAGTTCCTTGAGCAGCTTCAGGGTCTGGCTGCGCGTGCAGGCAGGGCGCAAGCGCTGCCGCACCGCATGAAAGGCGCGCTCCTGCGCCTCGCGCCGGACAATGCTCGGGAAATCCTGGATCCAGTCGGAAATGGCTTCGTATGCCGCCCCCCAGTCCCGCTCCCAGGCGGTTCGCCCGGGCCCGAGATCGAACACCCCGGGCTTGACCGCGACCACCGCCTTGCGGCGCAGCGCGGCTGTTGCCTTGGGGTCGACTTGGAGGTCTGCGCCGAACACAACGCCATACACGGTGCGTGCGCGCTTGCGCGACACTAATCCGTCGCGCACATCCCTCTGCACCGACGCCGGGGAGCGCAGCATCGGGTCGCCGTAACCCCCGCCGCCGCCGCCGCCGACCACGATGACCTCACCGAGCCTGGGACGGTACACGGCGGCCTTGCCAAGCGCAAAGTCCGGCTGCCCCGGCCGCCTGACGTGGCTGTAGTTCGTCGATCCGGCCCGGCCACCGGCCGCCCCCCAGGACGAAAAGCGGTGCCTGTCCTTGCTCCTGGTCACGATCACGGCCTGGGGATGCTGCACTTCGAACGCATACTCGATGCCGAACCCGCCTCGGAACTGGCCCGCGCCCTCCGAGTCGGGACGCAGGCTGAAGCGGTGCACGAGCACCGGCGCCTCCGACTCGAGTATCTCCACCGGTACGTTGCGCAGGGCCGCGGCAGGAAAATCCGTGCCGTTGATCCCGTCCAGTCCGAGGCCACCGCCAGACCCACCCTCCACTGCATTCCCGACGACCACGCGCCCCCTGCCGTGCATATCGGTGGTCGAGATCGAGGTGATTGCCAGCTGACTTGCGCCGCCCACCGGCACCTGCCCCGGCAACGCCTTGGTGAGCGCCCCCAGCGCCATGTCGTGCACGCGCATGCTGGTGATCACGCGCATGCCGCAAGCAGCCGGAAACGACGAATTGACGACCGATGCCTGCGGCAGAACGAGATCGATGCAGCGCACGATGCCGCTGTTCGGATACATGCCTTCGGCATTTGTCATCACAAAATTCATGACTGCCAGCGAAAGCATGGGATGGTGCTTCTGGCCGCAGGTCGGAAGATTGATGGCTGCCTTGACCTGGGGGTCCGATCCCCGCAGATCGAGTTCCACCGAGCCATCCGCTCGTGGAGTGAGTACGAGTTTCAGGCGAACCGGCACGTCGCTCTGGTAATCGTCCTCCAGGAACTCGGTGAACTGGTAGCTCCCTGCCGGGATGCGCTTGAGCACGGACCGGGTCAGCGCCTCCGTGCGGTCCAGGGTTCCATACATCGCCGCGTGCACCGCGGGCCTGCCATAACGCTCGGCCAGGCGCTTGATCCTGGCTTCGCCAGTGTCGAGGCAGGCGATCAGTGCTGTCAGATCCCCCCAGTTCAAGGCTGGGCTGCGGCAGTTGTCGCAGATGATCGTGACGATGTCCTGATTGAGTTCGCCTTGCCGGTAGAGCTTCATCGGGGTGAGCCTCAGCCCTTCCTGGAAGACTTCGCGGTTCGCGCCGTCGATGCTTCCCGGCACGCTTCCGCCCACGTCGCTGCAGTGGATGAACGCCCACGCGAAGCACAATAGCTTGTCGTCGACGAAGATCGGCTTGAGAACGAACATGTCGTTCAGGTGCATGACCGCGCCCATGGTCGAATAGGGATCGTTGCTGATGCCCACGTCGCCAGGCTGCCAATCGGCAACCGCGTCGATGAACGGTCGCATGGGAAGGCCAATCAATGCCGTGACCCCGGTGGTGTCCAGGATGGAGAATTGCTCACCTTCGGGTGTCACGAGCGCGGTGCCGAAATCCTGCGTCTCCTTCACGAAAGTCGTGTGCGAGGAGCGATGGACGATCCAGGCCATCTCGCCCACAATTGCGCGAAACAGGTTCGCGAACACCTCCGCGCTGACGGCATCGCGCACCTTGTCGGATTGCTGGCTCATGCCTCGACCTTTCTTGAAAGCACCATGGCGCCACTCGCAACAGAGTGCACCGTCCACCCGTCGGGTACCAGCGTCGTGGTGTCCATTTGTTCGATGATCGCGGGCCCGTCCAGCGTACCCAGGCCCGGCAGTTCCGAGCGGCTGAAAACCCGGGCCCAAGTCTGCCCACCCCGAATGCGCAGCCGACGGCGGCTGCCCGATGCGACCGGCGGCGCCGGCGACCGCGCCGTGACGACCGGCCGCGGAACCCGGCCTGTCACATGGGCTCGCAGTTCCTTGACCCAGATGTGCGCCTGCTCGTTGTGGTGACCATAGGCAGCTTTATGGGCGTCGTGGAATGCGCGTGCCAGGGCCGACCGGTCCCCGCCCGTGAACCACGCGGCGTCCACCGCAACCGTGACGTCGTAACCCTGCCCGTCGTACCGCATATCGGCGGAAAATTCAATCAGCGAGCCCTCGAGTTCGAGCACCTTGGATTCGGCGCTCAACCAATCCGTCGCGATGCGCGCCAGCGCCTGCAATTCCGCGGCCATCGAGCGGTCGCCAAAGGCCTCCAGCAGCTTGTATACCGGGCGAACGAAATCAGCTTCGAGGTCGGCCCGCGCCGCGCCAAGCGCACTCAGCGCGCCGGGCGTGGGCGGGATGAGCACGGTATCGATGTAAACCTCCTCGGCCACCAGCGCGGCGACCAGAGGGCCGGCGCCACCATATGCGACCATGCTGAACCGGGGGAGGTCGACACCCCGCCGGGCGAGCACGTTGGTCGCCTCGGCGGCCATCATCGCCGTCGCGATGCGTATGGCGCCATCGGCCACCTGCTCCGGACTCCAGCCGATCTGCTGTCCCACCCGCTGCAAGGCGCTGCGTGCCGGCTTGAGCTGCAATGCGAGCTTGGCTCCCAGTTTCTGCCCGGGCGCAAGGAAACCTGCCAGCAGGAACGCATCCGTGAGGGCCGGCGTCGCACCGTGGCCATAACAGGCAGGCCCCGGGTCGGCGCCGACACTTCGGGGGCCGACCTTGAGCGAGCCAGCCGGGTCGATCCAGATGATGGATCCTCCACCCGCCCCTATGGCGGACACCGCAATGGTAGGTATCAGGATCGGAAAGTCGGCGATATGCTCTTCGCTGCTCAGTACTGGACGGCCGGCACGGACGATGCCAATGTCTGCACTTGTCCCGCCGACGTCGATGGTCATCAGGTCGGCCTGGTGCCATCCGGCATCCAGCGCCGCAGCAGCGGCGCCAGCGACCCCGGCAGCGGGACCGGACAGCAGGGCCACCACCGGCCTGGCCGCGATGCCACGCAGCAACTCCATGCCACCGTTCGAACGCGCCCCGCGCGCAGGCGTCCGGACGCCCCGCTCGGCCAGACCCCGCACCAGCTGTGCGACCTGCCGTTCGATGACGGGGCGGACATACGCATTGATTGCCGTCAGCGTGGAACGCTCGAACTCGCGTGCCTGCGGCCAGACCTCCGACGAAAGCTCCACCGTCACGCCCGGACAAGCGCGCCGGATGGCGCGTTTGGCGGCACGCTCGTTCACAGGGTTGCGGTAGCTGTGGAGAAAGCTGATGACGATCAGCTCGGCTCCAAGCTGCAATAACTCCTTGGCCGCATCGACCACCCCTTGCGCGTCCAGCGGAGTCAGGACCTTGCCGCCCGCGTCGACCCGTTCGCGCACTTCGCGGACCATCTCCCGTGGCACCAGGGGCTGGGGCCGCCTGGAGTCGTAGCGTGTCGGTCGCGGCGTCGCCAGGCGTTGGATTTCCATGAGGTCGCGGAATCCCAGGGTCGTGATGAAGCCGAGACGGGCGCCCGTGCGCTCGATCAAAGCGTTTGTCGCCACGGTGCTGCTGTGCGTATGCTGCAGCCCGGCCCATGCGGCATCGGGCAAGTCCAGCATGCCCTTGATCTCGTCGATGCCAAGCAGTGTGCTCAGACCTGGGTCGTCGGGCGTGCTCGGAACCTTGACGCACAGGAAGTGACCGCGATCGGTAAAGAAGGTCAGGTCGGTGAATGTGCCGCCGACGTCGGTGCCGACGAAGCAGCGTGGAACAGGGTCGGGGGGCGGCTGTAGGATGGCCATGGTCGGATCGGATCCTCTTTCGGTGTGTCGCAACTTGGGCGCGGGTTCAGCCAAGCTTGCTCCAGAGCTCGGCCACGTACTCGTGGAAGCGACTGACAGACTGCAGCGCTCGCACGTTCCTGGGCCTCGGAAGGTCGATCGTGTAGTCGGCGATGATGGTACCGGGCCGGGGAGACATCACGATGACCCGGTCGGACATGGCAACCGCCTCGGCCAGGTCGTGTGTCACGAGCACGACCGTGCACTTGCTTTGTTCCCACAATGCGACGAGCTGGTCCTGCAGCGCCACCTTGGTGAGGGCATCGATCGCGCCGAACGGCTCGTCGAAGAAGACGAACTTGCTCTGCAGCGAAAAGGTGCGGGCCAGCGCGACACGCTGACGCATCCCCTGCGAGAGCTGGCGCGGGTAGGCGTTCTGGAACCCTTCCAGACCCACTTCGCGGAGCAGGCGGGCGATCCGCTCAGCCCGCGCCTTGGGGTCGGCCAGTCTGGTCGACAACGCGAAGTCGATGTTGTCCGCAGCGCTGCGCCATGGCAGCAGCGCGTCGCGCGCGAACATCCGCGCCGTGTCAACGCGTCCAGCCGACGGCGGCGCACCCCCGACGGTGACGCTGCCGGACTGCGCAGTCGCCAGTCCACTGAGAATGTCAAGCAGTGTTGTCTTGCCGCAGCCGCTGGCTCCGACGAGCGAGACGAACGTGCGTGGTGGAATCGCCAGCCCCACTTCTCGCAGTGCCAGAACCGCAGGACCCTTCTGGGGGTAATAGTGGTGGCTCAGACCCCTGACCTGGATACCGCCGCTGTCCTGGCTCATGGCTCCCTGCACAAGCATTTATCTACATTCATTGGTGCACTTGGGAGCGCCGGAATAGACGGCCTTGTCGAAAGCGACACGCCGCTTGATCAGCCCGTTGCGCAGGGAATAGTCGTTCCACTTGTCCATCGTCTCCTCGCTGATCTGGGTACCCCAGAAGCGCTGGTAGTTGGTCACGACCTTCTGCAGGACCGCGTCGTTCTCCGCCGGCGACAGGCCGGACACGGGCGAGTATTTCTTCGCCATGTCGATCAGTCTGGCGTTGTTGGCCGGATTACGGATCCATTCGATGGACTCCTGGATCGACTTGATGTACGCGTCGACGACGGGCTTGTTCTTTTGAATGAAATCGCCGCGCGCCACCCAACCGCTGTAAAGCCCCTGGAAACGCAGGATGTCCGGCCCGGTCTCACCCAGCACCATGATGGGCTTGGCGAGATTCAGCGCCTCTAGCAGTTCCGGTACCGGGGCAAAGGTCAGCTGGGCATCGACCGCCCCGGCCTTCCAGGCCGCGAAGGTGTTGGCTCCGGTCCCGGTCGCCACGAACTGGACATCGTCCTTGTTCAATCCCGCATCCGACACCATCATGAGAGCGGCCAGGTGCAATGTCGCCCCGATTGCGTTGACCCCGACCCTCAGCCCCTTCAGGTCCTGCATCATCGCCGGATAACCCTTGGAAAGATTGGGCATGGGCACTTTGGGCGACACGATCACCGTCGCATAGTTCTTCACTTCGTTCGCGCTGATGTACTTGATGTCGATTCCCTTGTCCTGGTTCGCCAGCACAAATTCCGCACCGGTCTCGACGACATCGATGCTGCCCCCGATCAACGCAGCCACCGATGCCGACGAGGACTGGGCCGGGATCTTCTCGACCTTGAGCTTGTTGCGCGTGAAGATCCCCATCTCGTCGGCAACGTGGACCGTCATCGACGTGTAGGCGCCCGGGTAGATCTGCACGCGCAGTGGGTTGAGGTCAGCCTGAGCGAGCGCGGGCTGCGCCGCCAACAGCAGATAACCGGCCAGCGCGAGCAGGGGTCTGCGGGCGATCGATACGGTCCGGGTCATCAGCGACACACCGCGGGCGGACGAGCGCGCGCCGGGTTGCGCGCACTGCCCGCTATCAGAGAACTTCATGCATGGCTCCTTTGGTAGGTAGGTTGGAAAAAGAAGGCGGCTAACTCGCATCCCTGCACTGAACGTGCAGGACATCGATATCGAACCCGCCCAAGGCACACGGGCAACGCCTCGGGAAAAATCGCAAGCAGCACGTTCACCACCGCCGTACCGCTGTTCCATCACCTGGACTCGGCGCGCGGCCGGGGCGAACACTCCGGCAATGTGGTGCAACACGTCGCGCGGCATCACGCCACGTCGGAGCGTGCCGGACGAATCCAGCTTGACCATGAACCCCACCCGGTGCGAACCGTGCGATGTTCCGACACCCTGGCCGGGATCTTCTCGGTGATGGTTGAACCCACTCTGGACTCCTTCCGATATTGCTTTGGATCCGATACGCGGCAATCTAAGGCCGCATATTGCTGGCAGCGAGCCACCCGTTTCGCGCTTCGTGAACGTAAGAATAGCTGCTATATTTCGTAGTGTCAACACACAAAATGCATTTCAACAAGCGAAATCATGGAATTGCGACGGCGTCTCGACCGGCAGCGGAATCCCATCGCAGCGGTCCATCGCATGGGCCTGTCATTCGGTTGCGGCGACCGAGCCGGGGCGATGGAGCGGCTGGCTTGGGTCGGACGACAGTGGAAGTCGACGACCAGGACCACATCATGCTGAGGGAAGCGGAATCCGCCGACGATCGCAACAGGGCCGGCCGCACCATGCGTCACCGCCGGGAGCACCGCACAGTTTGCCTCGAGCGTTACCACGACCGTCAGGGCATGGAGGTCCGCTTCGGGTCCGTCGGCGGCAACCTGGCACTGGACCGAAGTGCCGCGCCCAGCGTGCTTCAGGCGTGGCGATCCGCCGCAGAGTTTGACCTGACGTTCGCGCGGCATATGGTCGCGCCCACCCCGAAGCGCTGCAGGAACCGCAAGAATCTCAAGCCACATCGGGAGCCGATCCGCCTGCGCCGAGATGGACTGGCGAAGGGCGAGGTGGTGGACGGACCGACCGCAATGACGGGCACACCCTTGCGCCGGCGCCTCGAGCCCCGGGGCTGCACGTGCATTGCCGGCCCGACACCGCAACTGGCGCGACGGGGCGAACCCGTTCGCCTGCGCCGACCGAGCGAACCCTGTAACCACGTGCACCCCCTCTGCGGGCTGGCGCGAACACCACCAATCCGACCGAGGAACAGGCAATGACCATGGCTGAATACGACATCGGCGTCGACATGGGTGGGACCTTCACCGACGTGGTTGTCCGCGACGAGTTCGGTCAGCTGCGCATAGCGAAGCTTCCCTCGTCGCGCTCGAATCCGAATGCGCCGATCGCGACCCTGCTTGAACGCTTGCTGCCAGCTTGGGCCGTCGCCCCACCCCAGGTCCTTCGGCTGGTCCACGGCACCACGGTTGCCACCAACTCGGTGCTCGAGAGAAGGGGTGCCTGTGTTGGCCTGATCACTACGAGTGGCTTTGCCGATATTCTGGAAATCGGCTCTGTCAAGCGGCTTTCGCAGCTGTACAGCCTGATATTGCGCCCCGTGACGCCGGTGTTCCTGGCACCGCGCCAACGGCGCAAGGGCGTCGTCGAGAGGGTCGAGTCCGACGGATCGGTGTCGACTCCGCTGGATCTGGCCTCGCTTGCCGCCGCCTGTGACGATCTGGTCGCCCAGGGTGTCGACGCCGTGGCGGTCTGTTTTCTGTTCTCCTTTCTCAATCCGATTCATGAACGTCTGGCGGCAGACTTCATCAGACGGCGCCACCCCCAGCTGGCGGTCTCGATTTCGAGCGAGGTAGACGGCGCGGTTCGCGAGTACGACCGGCTTTGCGTGACATGCTTCGACGCATACACCAAGCCCCTGCTGAACCGCTACCTTGGTGAAATGGAGCAGCAGCTTCAACGTGTCGGCATTGCGGCTCCGTTTCAGATCATGCAATCGCGGGGCGGCACGGCGGGCTCGGCGGGCGCCCGCAGGCGTCCGGTTCGACTGTTTCTCTCCGGGCCCGCCGCTGGCGTGGTCGGTGCCAGCGCCGTCGGCCGCGGCGTGGGGCACGAGAACATCATCAGCGTCGATGTGGGCGGCACCAGTTCGGATATCGCGTTGATCGCCAGGGGCAAACCCATGCTGCGACCCGAAGGTTATGTCGACGGCTACCAGATCCGGGTGCCCATGGTCGACGTCAACGCGGTGGGCGCAGGGGGCGGCAGTATTGCGTGGCTGGACAGTGGCAACGGCTTGCGTGTCGGGCCCAGGTCCGCCGGTGCCGAACCCGGGCCCGCCTGTTATGGCAAGGGCGGTGAAGACGCAACCGTCACGGACGCATCCGTGGTCCTGGGGTGGCTGGATCCGGGCTATTTCGCCGGTGGCACGCTGGCTTTGGACGCCGATCTCGCGTTTCGGGCCGTCGAGCAGAAAGTCGCCAAGCCGCTGGGTATCGGCGTGGAGGACGCAGCGCTCGCGATCCACAGGGTCGTCAACGCTCAGATGGCGGAGGGAATTCGGCTGGTCTCCGTCCGACGGGGTGTCGACCCGCGTGATTTCGCACTGCTCGGGTTCGGGGGCGGCGGGCCGATCCACGCGGTCGCGTTGGCGCGTGAGCTGGGCATAGAGACGGTGATCATCCCCAATTTCCCCGGCGTTCTCTCGGCCATCGGCCTGTTGGACGCACCCATCGAACACGAATCGTCACACGCGTTCGGGTCCGTTTTTCGGCGCGAGCTCGGGGACGACATCGCGCGCATCTGCCGCGAACTGCAAACCCGCTGCGAGGTCGACATGGCCAGGGAGGCCGTCGAAGGAGCGTTCATCGCGATCCGCTTCTTCGCCGACGTCTGCTACGTCGGCCAATCCCACCACCTCGAAGTCGAACTGGATCTCTCCGACACGCACCAGATCGTCGACAAGGCCTACCTGGCATTCCTCGCCCTGCACCGGGACGTGTATGGGCATGCAATGGACAAGCCCGCCAGGTTCGTGCAGCTGCGGGCCGTCCAACAGGCCATCCGCCAGGGCCCCACACCCGTGCACCAGCACGACCCGGCAAGCGAACCAGTCAAGGGAAGACGGGCCATCTGCCTCGACGGAACACAGGGACGGGTGATGGCGACCGTGTACGACCGGCTGGCCCTCCAGCCCGGGATGCGGATTGCCGGACCGGCCATCATCGAGCAGGCCGATACCACGACGGTCATCGAACCAGGCTGGACCTGCGAGGTGCGTCCCAACGGGGTGCTGATCCTGACTGGCGATCCCGCCAAGGCGGCACCGCGACAGTCATTCGACCCGGTGGCGCTGGAGGTGATCCGCCACCGATTGGACGGCATCACCAACGAAATGCAGCTGACCTTGATGCGTACGTCCTTCTCCAACATCGTGAAGGAGGGGGAGGACTGTTCGTCGGCCGTGTTCTCGGTCGACGGCGAGACCATCTCGCTGGCGCTGGCCCATCCGATCCACATGTCGACGATGATTCCCGGGCTCAAGGCCATTCTGGACGACTTCCCCGTCGCGCACATGGAAGATGGCGACATCTACGCGATGAACGACCCCTATTCCGGCGGAACCCATCTGCCGGACATCATCATGGCCAAGCCCGTGTTCCACGGCGGCGCGGTGATCGCATTCAGCGTGTCGCTGGTACACCATCAGGACGTCGGCGGCATGACGCCGGGCTCGATACCGCCCAACGCCACCGACATCTTCCAGGAGGGCCTTCGGCTTCCTCCTTTGCGTGTCTGCACCGCGGGCCGGTTCGACCAGGGTCTGCTCAAGGTCTTTCGCTTCAACAGCCGCATGCCGGACGAGTTTCTTGGCGACATCGACGCCCAGGTCTCGGCGTGTTCCATCGGTGACCGGCGCCTGCGCGAACTGGCTGACACCTACACGGCGGCGGTGTTCAAGCAGGCGTGCAAGCTGCTGCTGGACCGCTCTGAAGCGATGACCAGAACCGCGCTGCGCCTACTCCCCGAGGGCACCTACCACGGCGTCGAATACCTGGACAACGACGGCGTCGACCTCGATACGCCGGTCCGACTGGAGGTGGCGGTGACGGTGCGAGACGGGGGTTTCCACGTCGATTTCAGCGGCTGCGGACCGCAGACCCGCGGCCCGGTCAACAGCACGCCCTCAAGCACCATGGCAGCGGTCTACTGGTGCATCCGCGCGTTGACCGGGGACGACATCCCCAGCAACGGTGGGTGCTTCCGGCCGGTGACCGCCACACTTCCCGCGCGCTCCGTCGTCAATCCGAGCACACCGGCTCCGGTCAACGCCCGAGCCGGCACGGTCAAGTTGTTGTGCGCGCCGATCATCACCGCCTTTGCCGATTGCATGCCCGATCGCATACCGGCCCCGTCCGCGCACATTGCCACGTTCATGGCCTTTGGCGGAGTGCGCGCCGACGGCACACCGTTCGTGGCCAACCAGGCCATGATGGGGGGGGCCGGGGCCAGCGCGACCGCCGATGGCGTCGAGTTCATCGAAACCGACGTCACGAATGGCCGACATGGGGGCGTCGAGGTCGTGGAGCTGAGCGCGCCGGTGCGCATCCGTCGCTATGAGTTGCGCACCAATGGCGGCGGCCAGGGCATGCACCGGGGCGGCTGCGGTGCCGTGCGCGAGATTGAGTTTCTTGTGGATGGGGTCAAGGTGTCCTATCGCGGCGAGCGCCACTTTCATCCGGCCCCGGGGCTGCACGGCGGATCGCCCGGCCTGCCGAGCCGCGCAACCGTGAGGCGCTCCGACGGACGAACCGAGGAGATCCCGTCCAAGGCGGTGGTGGTCCTGAATCGAGGCGATGTCCTGATTTGCGAGAGCGCCGGCGGGGGCGGCTGGGGCGACCCGGCCCGGCGCTCGGCGCACGCCGCGCAGCTGGATATCAGCACAGGCAAGGTGACCCTCGATGCCGATACGCGCGCGAGTGGGGCCGGCAGCAGGCAGCCAGAGCGGAGGCCATGAGCATGCCCGCATCCAGTCGCTCCACGCGAATCGGTATAGACGTCGGCGGCACGTTCACGGACCTGGTGCTGGTCCGGCCCGAGACCGGCATCATCGTCTACTTCAAGGAGGCGAGTACACCTCACGAACCATCACTCGCGGTGGAGCGTGGCGTGCAGGGCATCCTGGAGCGGGCGGGTGCGCACCGCGGCGAAATCGAGCTGATCGTACATGGCACCACGCTCGGCCTCAACACCATCATCCAGCGGCGCGGGGCCCGCATGGCACTGATCGTCTCGCGTGGCCACAAGGACCTGCTGGAGTTCGGCCGCCTGCTGATGCCGGACTCCTTTGATTTCTTCGACCTCAAGGAGGTACCGCTGGTGGCGCGCGACCTCGTGTTCGAAGTCTCCGCCCGCACCAGGGTGGACGGGACCATCGAATCGCCGGTGGACCGGCACGAGATCCTGCGGCTCGCCGACGAGCTGCGCAGCCGCGACATCCGGTCGATCGCGCTGGTCCTGCTGAATTCCTACCGCCACCCTGACCTTGAGCTGGAACTTGGCCGGCTCCTGCGTGCCGCCATGCCCGAGGCTTTGGTCACCGAATCATGCAGCGTATGGCCTGAAATGCGCGAGTACGAGCGGGGCATGGTCGCGGCCCTCAACGCCTACATCCATCCGCAACTGGACCGGTACTTCACCACACTGCAGCGTCGAATGGTGGACATCGGGGTGCTTGCGCCGATCTACATCACGGCCAACAACGGAGGAACGATCGGCATCCGCACCGCCCGCGAACGTCCGATCGACACCGTCCTGTCGGGCCCCGCCTCCGGCGTCGTCGCGAGTTGCAGGCTCGCCGCCGCCTGCGGCGTGTCGCAGTTCGTCACCTTCGACATGGGAGGAACCAGCAGCGACATGGCGGTCACCGTCGGCGGCCGTCCGGAGCACTCGACCCAATCCATGGTGGGTGACTTCCCGTTGATCCTTCCGGTGATCAACGTGTCCGCCATCGGCGCGGGGGGCGGCTCCATCGTCTGGGTGGACGCGCATGGCCTGCTCAAGGTTGGCCCGCGCAGCGCGGGCGCCGACCCCGGGCCTATCTGTTATGGCCGCGGCGGCACGGAGGTCACTATCACGGATTGTTATCTGACCTTGGGCATGCTCCGGGCCGACGGGTTTCTCGGCGGAAAGATGCATCTGGACGCGCCGGCGGCCGGGCGCGCGCTCACGCTCCTGGGTGCGCGTCTGGGCTACATGGATGCCGATGCAGCCCCGCGCGCCGCGGAAGCCGCGCTGCGCGTCGCGACCGCGAAAATGGCGACGGAGGTGCGCGGCGGCTTCGCGCGGCGCGGGCTGGACCCGCGCGACTTCGCCTTGATCGCCTACGGCGGCGCAGGTCCGACCCACGGTGCACTGCTGGCGCACGAAGTGGGCATGGCGGAGATGCTGGTCCCGCTGTCGCCTGGCACGCTGTGCGCGTTGGGCGCGGTGGCCAGCGAGCTGCGCCGGGATTTCGTTCGGACCATTCGCAAACCGGTGGGAGCGGCGAGCACGTCGGACCTGCAACGAGCCGTCGCAAGCATCCGCACCGAATCTTCCGGATGGCTAGCCGACGAGCGCCATCTTTTTGGCGCATCGATCGCAACCCACTGGACGGCCGAGATGCGGTATCCACAAGAGGGCATCGGGCTGGTCGTCGGGTTGGCCTCCGAGGTGCTGGACACCGGTGACTCGGAGGCGATGGCGTCGGCCTTCCATGTTGAACACGAGCGCTTATACGGCTTTCGCGACACCAGCGGCGGGGTCGAGCTGATGAGCTTGCATGCCCAGGTGGTGGGCGGCGAGCCCGGCTCGCTCGTCTCGGGCCCGGGCCCGGGCGGCACCATCACGGGCAGCGCGCAGACAGGGGCTCGCCGCGTGTTCACGGGTGGAACATGGGAAACAGTGGCCATATACCAGCGCCATGCCTTGACGGCCGGCACCTGTATCCCCGGGCCGGCATTGATCGAGCAGGAGGACACCACGGTATGGATCCTCCCCGGCTGCGTGGGCGTGCCCGAGGCCGGCGGGATCATTCGCGTGCGGAGTGCAAAGCCATGAAGACCGATCCGGTGCTGCTTGAAATCATGAGCCACACGCTGGCGTCGATCACCGACGAGATCGGCTACACGGTGAAGCGGATCGCGCATTCGCTGTACATCCGCGAGGCCGACGATTTCACCTCGGCGCTCGTCACGGTCGAAGGCAAGGTCTTCGCCTATCCCGCAAAGGTGGGTGTGTCGCTGTTCGTCGACCAGGATTGCGGCCCGACCATCCGGCTGGTGCCGGACGTCGAGCCGGGCGACGTGATCATCACAAACCACCCCTATCTGTCGGAAGGCATGGCGTCGCACCTGCCCGACCTGCACTTTTTGGTGCCCTACTTCGACGCCGGCCGGCTGGTCTGTTACGGCTGGCTGTACGCCCATTTCAGCGACGTGGGAGGACGGGTGCCGGGAAGCCTGTCGCCCAGCAATGTCGACCTGTTCCAGGAAGGCCTGCAGATACCGCCGATGAAGCTGTGCCGCCGGGGCGAGTTCGTGCAGGACACCCTGGCGCTCATTGCCGCCAATACGCGGACACCGACATCCAATATTGGCGATATCCGCGCCCTCGTTGCCGCGGCGATGATCGCCCAGCGCAGGATCTCTGAAGTGATCGCCAAGTACGGCGTCGATGTTTTCGTCCAGTCGCAGTACGACCTGATCGAGTACGCCGGCCTGCGCGCGCGCGATGTCTTCAGGCGGATTCCGGACGGCGACTACGATTCGTGGGACTACATGGACGACGACTTGCTGTGCAACATTCCGGTGCGGCTCAGGGTCCGCATGTCGGTTCGAGACGGCATCGTCGAGCTCGACTTCACGGGGACGGACCCGCAGACGCCTTCGGCCTACAACATCCCCAGTTGCGGGAAACGCAACCACTGGCTCACGCCGCGCCTGATGGCCTTTGTCGTCACATACGACAAGGATATCCCCAGGAATTCAGGACTTTTCGATCCGATTCACGTCAAGGTTCCCAAAGGCTCGATCCTGAATCCGGAATACCCGGCTTCGGTCGGGCTTCGCGCGACACCTGCCACGCGCCTCGGGGACGTCATTCTCGGGGCACTGGTGCAGGCGGTGCCGGAGCTCGTGCCGGCGGCCCCGTGCGGCACCGCAGTTCCGATCGTGTTTTCAGGACCGGGGCGCGACGGCTCGGCACCCGCCGTCCTGATCGTGCAATGGTGTGACGGTGGCTCCGGCGCACGGCTCGGCTTCGACGGCAACGACGGACGCGGCGGCTCGAACGCGAACATGTCCAACAACCCGATCGAGACCGTCGAGGACGGATCCCCGGTGGTGGTCGAATCGTACGCATTGCGGCCGGATTCCGCCGGCTCCGGCCGTTGGCGAGGCGGGGTGGGGATCACGGTCACGGTCAGGATCCTGTGCGATGGCGCGAGTGTGCTGGCGCGCAACAGCGACCGCTTCCGATTCGCGCCCTGGGGCGCCTGCGGCGGCCGGTTCGCAGCCAATACGCGCACCGTCCGCAACCTGGGGCGCGACGACGAAACCGAGATCGGCAAGATCGACCAGCTCGAGCTTGCGGCGGGAGACACGCTGACCATGATGATCCCTGGCGGTGGCGGTTACGGCGACCCTTTGGACCGCGATCCGTTGGCCACCGTCGTGGACGTGCAGCGCGGGCTGGTGTCGATCGAAGGGGCGCTTCGGGACTACGGTGTCGTCGTCCGCGACGGCCAGGTCGACGTGGCAGCGACGGAGCGTGCGCGTGCAGGCCGGGCGCGGGCCTCCGACGCATGCCTGGGTCTCGACCCGGAGCGCGTGGCCTGGGAGGCCGTTTTTGACGACGAGTCCATGAACATGCTGGTAGCCAGACTGGAACGGCTTCCCGCCGGGCAGCGCTGGGCCACGCGAAAGCGCCTGCTGGAAGATGCATTTCCTGGACTTCGCACGCGGGGATTCAAGCCAACCGAGGTCTTCAGCGATGTGGAAGGTGCCAGGAACAAGCTCGCCGCGCTGCTTGCCAGACTCTAGCCCGACTTGCTCAACGGGGCCCTGACAACACTGGTAAGTGCTTAATTTTGCTTGGCACGCCGCCATAGGTCTTCACCACGCGGGCAATGCCTGGCGGGAGCGTTTGCGCGCGAGTGTGGCCGGTATCTTCGGTGGTGGCTGCGCGGGCAGGCTCGGCCGCAATTGCTGCAGCAGCATACGGTGTTCAGCTTCGGGCAGCTGTGCACCAAGATTGGTGTACAGCAGATAACGCCCTTGACGCAGTCGCACCTAGGCGCAGCTTGATGCGGTCGATTCTGAACTGCATCCGCGCCACCTCTTCGCTGGCGGCTTTGGCGGCATCAAAAGGCCTGGCAAGCGCAGCATCAGGATCAGGTGAAGCCATGTGCCCGTGGAGGGGTAGGCGGAGTGCGGGTTTCGAGGATGGCTGCGGGGGCGGTATCCGGGCTGGGGCGGTTGGATTGCCTATTCCCCGTCTGGCGGGCTGATCCAACGCTAGAGAATTGCCACCGGAGTACAGAGCGAACCGGTCGCCTTCGGAACGTTGAGAGGTGAAACGACGAACATGAAGTTGTCGCGCTCCTGCACCGCGCATGCTTGTGCCAGCGCCTCCAGGTCCATGTTGTGCAACAGGGGGATGCCGTAGAAAGCCAGGCACAGCACATGGACTGGCGACTTGCAGAACTGGATCACCGGGCTGGGGAACGTGTCGCTGACCGAGTCTGATGCGATCACACTGACGTCCTTGCTGGCGAGAAGCTCGATGGTATCGGCGTGCAGGCCAGCCCAGGTACCGTGCTTGTCGGGGCTTTCCGGCGCCGGGGGCAAACCACCGCTAAGTGTGCAACCGAGGCGAATGACGATGGCGTCACCCGGTTGCAACTTCTTCGCCGCCTCGGCCACCTCCTCGGGTTTGACCGAATCACCGTGTGCAAGGTGGCGAACACCCCGCGCCCGCGCCACGTCGACGAAGATGCCGCGGGTGACGATCGAGACCATATCGGTGATATCACAGAGCTTGGCGCCCTCCTCCATGCTCACCATGTCTGCGAACGGTCGCCCGTTGAAACCATAACCTTCGTAGCCGATATGGGAAAAGGCATCGATATGCGTGTTGATCATGCCGTGCACGCGAAACTGGATACTGTCGCTGGCCGACTGCACGTTGCGCGCCGGGTCCTTGTCCCACTTGCCGGCGGTGAGCATCTGGTGCACGGCAGTCGGCGTGTCGCGGATCGGATCCTTCGTTTCCAGGGGACGGGCGCAGGGAATGGTCTGGCCGGTGCATACCGCTCGAACGCCGCGCAGCGCCACCTCGGGGGTCAGCAAATTCAACGTTCCACGATCGTTCGGCCAGCGGCCCCAATTGCCGGTATGGCCGGGCCACCTGCGAAGTATCTCGGGAATCCCGCTCTGCTGTTCCATGTTCGACTCTCCTTTTTCAAATGGTCATGCCGGCTCTGGGAGCTCGGCGGCGAAATGGCAGGCCACGCTGTGGCCCGTCTTCAGTTCGGACAGCACCGGCGCCTCAGCAGCGCACCGTTCGGCAGCGAAAGCGCAACGGGTGCGAAAGTGGCAGCCACTGGGCGGCGCCAAGGGGCTCGGCATCTCCCCGGTCAGCCGTACCTCACCCAACTTCTGGCGGCCCTTCGCGGTTGCCACCAGCTTGCGAGTGTACGGATGCAGGGGCCGCCCGAACAAAGCAGAAGCCGGGCCGATCTCGACGATACGCCCGAAGTACATGACACCGACATGGGTGCTCATATATTTCACGATCGCCAGGTCGTGACCGATGAAAAGATAGGTAAGACCCAGTCTTTGCTGCATCTCGCGCAACAGGCCAAGGATCTGAGCTCGGACCGAGACATCGAGCGCTGAGACCGGTTCATCGAGGATCAGCACCTTGGGCTCCACCGACAACGCACGCGCCACCGCGATACGCTGTCGCTGTCCGCCGCTGAACTGGTGCGGATACCTGTTCAGCGTATCGGCGCCAAGGCCAACCGCTTCCAGCATCCGGCCGGCCGCTGCCAGGGCCTCGCCACGCGCCAGCCCCTGGGCGCGGAGCGGCTCGGCCACAATGCTGCCGATCTGCATCCGCTGGCTCAGCGCGCCATAGGGGTCTTGCAATACCGCTTGCACGGATCGCCGGTAGATTCGTTCCTGCCGTCTGTCCTGGGTGAATATGTCACTGCCTTCGAACCGCACGCTGCCGGCGCTGGGGAGATCGAGTTTCAGCAGCATCCGGGCGACAGTGGTCTTGCCGCTCCCGGACTCACCGACCAAGCCGAAAGTATCGCCGCGGGAAATGCTGAACGAGACGCCATCGACAGCGACGACCCGGCGCGGCGGCGCAAACAGGCTGTGCCGCGGCAACGCGAATTCGCGCCGGATGTTCGTGACCTCGACCATCGGCTTGCCATCAGTCAAGAGGACACCTCTGCCATCCAGCAGAACACACGATGACCTGCGCCGCTGGACAAAGGCTGCTGCAGACCACATGCCGGCAGCACATCGGTACAACGCGGAGCGAAGGCACATCCATCCGGCAGCCGGGTCAGGTCTGGCACCTGGCCCGGGATTGATGACAGGACAATATCGTTGTCCTCCAGGTGCGGCAACGAGGCGATCAGGCCCCGGGTATAGGGGTGACGTGGCGCAGAAAACACCGCCTCGGTTGGGCCATCCTCGACGACGCGCCCAGCGTACATGATGACGATTCGATCACAAACGCGCCGCAATGCGTTGAGGTCGTGCGACACGATGATGACGGCCGTGCCATGGGCGTCGCGCACATCGCGCAACAGTAGCAGGATTTCCTCCTGGATCGTCGCATCCAGCGCCGAGGTCGGTTCGTCCGCCACCAGCAGCCGGGGAGCGGAAGCGGCAGCCATCGCGATCAGGACACGCTGCTTCATGCCTCCGCTCAACTGGTGCGGATACTGGCTCCAGCGCAACTCCGGTGCCGTAAGGTGAACCCGGCGCAGCAGGGCGATGCCCTTGGCGCGCAAATCGCCCCCGCTATCGCGAACCTCCAGCACCTCGGTGAGCTGATCACCAATGGTGAACATCGGATCGAGCGACGTCATCGGGTTCTGCAGGACCATGGCCAGTTCCCGCTGGCGCAATCGCCGCAACTCACCAGGCGATACTGCGTAGAGATCCCGGCCGCCATATTGCACTTCGCCGGACAACGAGGCGGCGCGTGGCAGGGCACGGATCAACGCGGCACACAGTGTGCTCTTGCCGCTTCCGGACTCCCCGGCAATACCGACGATTTCGCCCGCCAGGACCGTGAAGGCGACGTCGGCGACGGCACGCACCGGGTTGGCCCCTTTGCCATAGACGACGCCCAGTCCGGTCGTGCTGATTAGCGGCGGCTCTCTACTGGTCATAACGCGGCCCGCGGATCGAAGCGCAGCTTCAGCCAGTCGCCCAGCGCATTGAATGCCATGACCGTGGCGACAATTGTCAGGCCGGGCAACGTCGTGATCCACCAGGCGAACGACATGTACGCCTTGCCGTCGGCCAGCATCAGGCCCCACGACACCTCCGGTGGCTGAATGCCAAGGCCCAGGAACGAAAGCGAGGACTCCAGGATGATCGCCCGACCGACATCGAGCAGAGCCAGGACCGTGATCGAATTCAGCGCATTGGGCAGGATGTGGCGGAATGCGATGAGATGCGGAGCGAGACCGGCGATGCGCGCAAGGGTAACGAAATCACGCTCTTTGATGCTCAGCACCTCGCTGCGAACCAGCCGGGCATAACGCGCCCAGTTGGTCACGATCATGACCAGGATGATGTTTTCGACCCCCGAACCCAGCGCCGCGACGAGAGCGAGCGCCATCAGAATGAAAGGCAGTGCCAGGAAGGCGTCGACCGCCCGCATGACAATCGCATCCACCAAACCACCGGCGTAACCGGCCAAGAGACCCAGCAATACGCCAATCGTGCCGGCGACGAAGATCGCGGCGCCCGCTGTCAACAGCGAGATGCGCGTGCCGGCGATCAAGCGACTCAGCAGGTCGCGTCCGAGCGTGTCGGTCCCTAGCGGATGGGCCAGCGAGCCGCCATCCTGCCAAAATGGTGGTGCCAAGGTGGCCGAGAGATCGGCGAAGTCCTTGGCATAAGGCGTGGCGATGTCGCCGAGAACAGCCACGATCACCAGCAGCACGCAACACGCCAGTGCCAGCATCGGTGGCCGACCGCGCCCACCCGCCCCCTGTTCGATGGCGCTCAAACCCGCAACCTCGGATCAAGCACCATGCACGTCACGTCCACAGCGAGATTGATGAGCATGAACATCACAGCCGTGACGAGCACTGTCGCCTGGATCACCGGATAGTCCCGGTGCAGGATCGCATCGACGATGATTTGACCAAGACCAGGCCAGGCGAACACCCGTTCTGTCACGATTGCGCCGCCCAGCAGCAGGCCAAACTGCAATCCGAGATAGGTGACGATGGGCAGCGAAGCGTTACGTAGCGCGTGGCGCAATACGATACTGGTTTCGGGCAGACCAAGCACGCGCTCCATATGGACAAAGTCGCTTTGCATGGCCTCTGCCATATTCGCCCGTGTCAGGCGGGTTATCGATGCCGACGCGAATACCGACAAGGTGATCACCGGCAGGACATAATGCCATGCCGTGCCGTGGCCAGACGACGGCAACCAGGGTAGATTGATGGAGAAAACGATGACCAGCATGAGGCCGAGCCAAAAGCTGGGCACCGCCTGACCAAAACTGGCGTAGAGATTGACAAGCCGGTCGATCCACACATTGCGCGAGACGGCGGCCAAAATGCCGAGCCCCAGGCCAACCACAACCGCCAGGAGCATAGCAAGACCAGTCAGCCGCAATGTCGGACCAAGTCCGGCCATGACGAAACCGATCGCCGGCTCCCGATAGCGGAATGAGACGCCAAAATCACCGCGCGAGACATTGCCGAGAAATATCAAATACTGCTCAGGCAGTGACCGGTCCAATCCATACTGCTGGCGAAAGAACTGTGCGTCCTGGGCCGTCGCTTCAGTTGGCAGGACCAGCGGCGCCGGGTCACCGGTCAAACGCGCCAGCGCAAAAACCATCAGCGTCAGAAACAACAGCGTGACCAGCGTCTGGCCAAGCCGCTTGACCAGATAGACGCTCAACCAGCCCCCCGGACTGCGGCCATGGGCCTGCGCATCACTTCGGCGCCTTTTCCGCGTACCAGAGAATTGGCCAGGTGATGTACCTGAACGGCTCGTACTTCACATTGGAGCGTACGGCATAGACGGAGTCATAGGCCCAGAGCGGAATCATCGCTGACTGTTGATGGATCAGACGGAACACCTTGCGCGATTGCTCCTCATAGGCGGCCAGGGTGGGCATGGTGCCGAGTTTTGTGAGTTCCTGATCCAGCGATGCGTCGGAATAGAAAGACATCGCCTCGCCGGTCTTCAGGGTACGCAACTGACGCGGTCCGGAATCGCGGTTCGCGTCAGGCGCTGCCAGCAAATAGAGATCGATCTCAGGGTTCTTCTCCTTGGCGAACGCGGTTGTCGCCCATGTCCCGTACTCCAAGATCTCGATCGTGGTCTTGACCCCGGCGGCATTCAGAAACTGGGCGATGCCCTCGACCGTTTCCTTGCCCTGGGTCACCCGGCCAGTGGCCGGACCAACCACTTTGATCGGCCGGTTGAAATCGAAGCCCGCCTTGGTCAGCAATGCCCGAGCCGCTGCTGGATCGTACTTGTAGGGATCGGTGAACTTGACGTCGCAGCCGATCATGCCTGGCGTGCAGGGTGATTCATGCAGGGTCGCGAAACCGAAGGTCAGCGCCTTGGCCAGCGTCTCGCGGTTGATCGCCATGTTCAGCGCCCGGCGCACGTCGGGCTTCTTCAAGTCCGGGTTGTTGCCGCGGTTGTTGATCACCATGAACGCATTGCCGAAGCTGGGCACCCGAATGATCGTGAAATCCCTGGCGCCCTGCATGCGGGAGCCGAACACCAGCGGCACCGAGGTGACGATGTCCGACTCACCGGTCTGGATCTGCGCCATCCGGGTCTGGTCGTCCGCCACGACCTTCAGCACCACTTCGGCAACCTTGGGGACCCGCCCCCAATGGCCTTCGAAGGCTGCCAACCGGGTGAACTCGCGCGGCTTACGCTCCACGAACCGGAACGGACCCGTACCGACCGGCGCCTTGCCGAACTCGTCATTGCCGACGCGCTCGATCAACTTCTTCGGTGCCAAGTAGAAATACGTCACCATATTCTCATGCAGACTGGCATCCGGTTGCTTGAGGTGAAGGCGGACCCGCAGGGGATCGACAATCTCGACATCGCGAATCTTGGCGGCAACCACACTGGCGCGCGGGTTCTTGATTTCCGGATCAATCGAGCGCTGCCAACTGAACCGAACGTCATCGGCCGTGAAAGCATCTCCGTTGTGCCATTTGACGTTCGGGCGGAGCTTGAAATCATGCACCAGTCCGTCGGCGCTGACGCTCACAGACTCTGCCAACGCCGGAACCAGGTTGCCCCGGGCGTCGTTCGCGAACAAGCTCTCGAAGACGTTGGCGAAAAATGAATGGTCGATTCCTGAAACCAGCTTGTGCGGATCAACCGACACAAGATCGGCACCCAGCGCGACTGTCAAGGTCGATTTGGGCTGGGCCTGCGCAACGCTGGTTGGCGAGCCAACGCCAACCAGCGCAGCAATCGCCCAAGTCACGCCGCGCCCGAGCAATGTCCGCCGGGCCCACCAGCTTTCGCGCACTCTTCGCATTCGTTTCTCCAAGACAAGATTTGTCATAACTGGTACGGGACTGCACGGGGCATGCCCTGGTCGCTCGCACCAAGAATTGCACCTCGTTGCCCCTACCGTCAATTGGCAGAGGCGGCAATTCGTTGTGCAGAACTGCCGCGGCCGGGCAAAGCCTGGTGGACACCATCGCCGACCCGGCGATGGGGACGGCGATCGGCTCAATTGCTGCACACATCGCGCCGCCGAAACACAAGCCTTCCAGAGTACTACAAAATGTAGAGGTTTCGGTTTCACGAGGCCACAGGGTATTCCCTGATCGGCCATCGAGCGGGTGGCCGACTGTGGGCAACAGGCGCAACTTTCAGCATTGCCGAAATATGGTGCAGTGAATTCAAGAGTGCGCTTACGTGCTCACAAAAATGCGAAACCTTGCATTTGACCGGACAAAGCAATAGACTCGGCCAAAACCTGACGCAGCATGATCGAGTTTCGCCCCTTGTCAACCCACGTCGGAGCTGAAGTGACCGGCATCGACGTAGGCACGATGGTCGACGAATCCGCCGCCGCTGCGCTGCGCCAAGCGCTGTCGCGTTGTCGCCTGCTGCTGTTTCGGCAGCCGGGCCTGAGCCAGGACGCGCAGATCCGGTTCACCGAGATATTCGGCCAGTTGTACTCCTCCAAGGCCTACAAAAGCGACATGGGCGGCAAGGGTTACTACTTCTCCAATACGCGCGAAGACGGCCAGGTCCCGACTGGGGAACTGAGTTACCACCACGACCACCTTTTCAACGAGCGTCCCTGCAAGGCGGGCGTCTTGTATGCCATGGAAATCCCGGCCTCCGGAAGCGCCACCAAGTTCCGCGATTCGGTGGTCCTGGCGGATCGCCTGCCGGCGGATCTGCGCGAGCGCGCGCGCGGCGTGAAGTGCCTGCACATGCTGGACTATGCCGGTGTGTCCAAGACCGGGCGCGTGGATCACACCGCAGCCGCAGCGAAGGCGCGCCGCGCCTGGCAACCTCTGCTTTGGACCCAACCGGAAACCGGCAAGCAGGCCTTGTGGGTGGTGCCACTTACCACCGTCGACTTCTCGGGTATCGAGCGCGCCGACGGCGATCGGTTGCTGTCCGAACTGTGGGACTACGCCGAACAACAGCACGATCTCGAGTACGCCCACGCGTGGACCGTCGGCGACCTGCTGGTCTGGGACAACCTGCTGCTGTGCCATGCGCGAGCACCGTTCGAACCGACCGAGGGCCGCACGCTGCGACGCACCACCGTATTCGCATGATTTCCATCTGAACTCATCATCCATCCCATCTACGATCTTTCGGAGAAGTACACCATGCGCGTATTGGCTTTTCTAGTTGCGACCGTGTTCGCGCAGTTGATCATGGCCCCCATGACTTCCGCGCAGACCTACCCAACACGCACGATCACCATCCTGGTCAATTCAGCGCCGGGCGGGCCGACGGATATTGTCGCGCGGGCGATCCGGGAACCGCTGCAGATGGCCCTCGGGCAATCGGTGGTGGTCATGAACCGCGATGGGGCGATCGGCCGGACCGGAGCTGCCGTAGCAGCAAAGGCCGAGCCGGACGGCTACACGATCCTCTTGACGGGCGCGGGCCCGATGCTGATCTCGCCTCTGACGATGGAGTCGATGCCCTACGACGTGAACAAGGACTTTGAGCCGGTTACGTTGTGCGTCGAGGTTCCTGTGATCATCTCCACCCATCCAAGCGTCGCCAAGACATTGGGCGAGTTGGTGGAGAAAGCGAAGAAGGATCCTGGCAAGTTGACGTTCGCCTCCACCGGAGCGGGTGGGCCGGCCCACATGGTCGGTGAGTCCCTGAAACTGATCGCCGGCATCGACATGCTGCATGTACCGTACCGGGGGCAGCCGCAGGCGGTCCTGGCCCTGATGGCCAACGAGATTTCGATGTACACCGGCACCCCCGGCGCGGTGATTCCGCATGCGCAGGCGGGCAAGCTCAACTTGCTTGCAATAACCGGAACGCTGCGTTCTGCATCGGTTCCGAACGTCCCGACGACAGCCGAGACGGGTTATCCGCAACTGGGCGCACCTGCCTACTTCGGGACCTACGTGCCCTCCAAGACTCCGCGGGCCATCATTGACCGCATAGACGCCGAGACGCGCGCCGCGTTGAACCGGCCTGAAGTGACCAAGCAACTGGAATCGCAGGGCTTCAACGTGCGTGCCTATGACTCCTCCAAATTCAAGGACTACCTGAAGCGTGAATTCGAGGTATGGGGCAAGGTTGTCAAGCAAGCCGGCATTCGGGTGTCACCCGATTGAAGACACGGCATCGACCAGCGCACCTGCGGTCGACCGGCCAGCAGAGCGCGCGCCAACGAATATTCAAGTGGCCGCCCTGCCAGCCTGCCTTGTTACCTTGTTACCTTGTTACCTTGTAGCCGACGACTTCGCGGTCCCAGGTGAAAGCTGTGACGCCACGCTGGCGAAGCTCGGTACGCTTGATCTTGCCGTTTTCCGTCAGCGGCAATGCCGCCATGAACTCGACATAGCGGGGGATGGCAAAGTACGCCAACCGTTTGTCCAGGTGGCGCAACAAGTCCTCGGGTTCGACTCTGCAGCCCTCGCGCATCACGACCACGGCCATCACGTCTTCATCGCCGATGCTGGACGGCACGCCGAAAACCGCCGAGTCGGAAACACTTCCGTGGCTCAAGATTGCCTGCTCCACTTCCCAGGCCGATATGTTCTCGCCGCGGCGGCGAATCGACTCCTTGAGCCGGCCCACAAAACGAAATATGCCATCGCGATTGCGCACGACGATGTCCCCGGTATGGAACCAGAAGTTGCGCCAGGCCGACAGCGTTGCGTCGGGTGCGCCCCAGTAACCACTGGCAAACGCAAACGGCACGTTGCTGCGCAAGACCAGTTCACCGGGTTCATCGGCCGGCACCGTGGCATCGTGCGCATCGACGACGTCGGCCTGGAACAAAGGTACGGGCCGGCCCATATTGCCCTGGACCTCCCAACCGCTCTGCGCAAAAAATGCGGCATTCGTTTCCGTCGATCCGTACCCCCCGACACGCCGCGGCAGGTTGAATCGCACAGTGAACTCCGTCCACACGCTGCTGCGAATGCTGGACGCGAATACCGTGTGAATCCCGTGCGCCTTGTCCAGTGGTGATGGCGGCTGCGCCAGCAGGATGTTTCCCATGGCGCCGATCAGGCATGCGTGGGTCGCCTTCGCTTCAACCGCCTCCATCCAGAAGCGCGAAGCCGAGAAACGCTCCATGATCACGCAATGGCTGCCATTGACAAAGGGCTGGACCGACGTCGACAAGGCATGAATGTGAAACAGTGGCAGAGTGGTGAAGATGACCGAGTCCGAAGTGCTTTTCATCATCGCGCCCATCACGGCCGCCCACCAGAAAAGCTGGTCCGCCGGGTAGGCCACCCCCTTGGATGGCCCGGTGGTACCCGAGGTGTAGAGAATCGCACACGTGACCTCGGAAGACGACGGTTTGTACGGCACCGGGGCCGCCGGCGGCGGTAGCGGGCCAATATCGACGCCATCGGGCAGCTCCCCGACCGCGAGGTCCAGCAACCAGACCTTTTTCAAGTTCGGGGCGACAACCCGCAAAAGGCAGCCCACCAGGTCACCATCGAGAATGAGCAGGCGCGCACCTGAATCGACCAACTGGTGCGCGAGCTGGCTGCCGCGCAGGCCGGTGTTGACCGGTACTGCAATGGCACCCAACCAGACCGTTCCAAAAAAGGTGGTCAGAAACTCCATCCGGTTGCGGCACATGATTGCCACGCGGTCACCCGGGGACACCCCGGCGGCGAGCAGAGTGCCGGCAAATCGGGCGACCTGGTCACGAAAATCGGCAAAGGTCACCGTACGATGCTGTACCGTGACATACACACGCTGCCCTTGCACGCGCGCCTGACGCTCCACCAGCGCGGGCAGATTGCGTTCGGGTTGAGATGGCGCCTCTCGCAGCAGCCGGGTGAAGGAAGAGAAATCAGGTTCGTGCATCAGGACCTCGCCAATGGATGGGAGTTGGATTCGAATGAAAGTTCATCAGGGTTCGGCGAACCCGTCGCAAAATGCCAGTCTGCAGGGAGAGTACCGCCAACGTTCAAAAGGATTATGAGTGGCGCAAGAAGTCCGGTGCTACAGATCGGCGGCCTCGAACGCCGGCAGCAGCGTCTGGCCGTCGGTGCTCTCGAAGATCAGGCGCACGGGAAGGCCGATGCGCAGGGCCGTGGTACCTGGCCCACGCAGCGGTGCGTGGATACGGACCCCTTCGTCCAGATCCACGGTGACGAGTACCAGCGGCAACTGGTCCCGCCAGGACTTGTGGAACGCATGGTGCGTCACGGTCCAGGTATGAACCACGCCTTTGCCTGAGGCCTCGACCCAGTCTGCAGCCATCGACCAGCAGGCCGAACACACCGGCCTTGGGTAGTGCCGCAGGCAGCCGCAGGAGGCGCAGCGCTGGATCAGCAGACGACGCGCCTGCAGACCATCCCAGTAGGGCTGCGATTCGCGCTGGATCACCAGCGACTGCGCCGCGGTTTGCGCACCCGCCATCATGCCCACCTTCGCAGGATGGCGATAGAACCGTCGCCGAGATCGCCATAACCAGTGACCATGCCGATACGTGCATCCGGCACCTGGGCCGCACCGGCGATGCCGCGCAACTGCCGCACCAGTTCGACGACGTGGTTCATTCCGGACACGTGTGCCTGCGACAGCAGGCCCCCATGGGTATTGACCGGCAGGCGCCCACCCAGCTCGATGGCACCGCTGTCGACGAAAGCGCCGCCCTCGCCCTTGCGGCAAAACCCGAGGTCCTCGAGCTGGCACAGCACGGTATAGGTGAAACAGTCGTAGAGTTCCGCGACATCGATGTCGCCGGGCCCGAGCCCCGCCATCTCGTAGGCGCGGGGCGCGGCCTTGGCGATGCCCAGCACGGTCATGTCGCTGCGCTGGGTGATGGCGCTGGGCGAGTCCGGATGACCCTCGGCCACCGCCATGATGACCGCGGGCCGGGACTGGGTCCTGCGCGCGCGGTCGGCCGATGTCACGACGATGGCGGCGCCGCCATCACTCTCGATGCAGCAATCGAGCAGACGCAAGGGGTCGGAGATCATGCGCGACTGCTGGTGGTCCTCGATGCGCATTGGAGCCGTCATCAGCGCACGCGGGTTCAGCGCGGCATGACGCCGGCTTGCAACCGCGATGCGCCCCAACTGGCGAGAGGTCGTGCCGTAAAGCTCCATGTGGCGGCGCGCCATGACCGCGTAATACTGGACCGGCGCGAGCGAACCCACCGGCCCCTCAAACTCGGCGACCACGTCAAGCTGCGGCATCTCCTTCATGCGCGCATCAGTCCGAACTTCCGAATAGCCGTTGCGGCCGACCGGAATCAGCACGTAGCGACAACTGCCCACGGCGATTGCCGCGACCGCAGTCTGCAAGGCCGCCACGCAGCTTGCACCGCCCATGCGGACATGGGCCGACAGTCGCAGGTCGGGAATGCCGAAGTTGGTAACGAAGTCCTCCGCCACAACCGAGCCCGTCGAGCAGGTGACGATGCCGTCGATGTCGCGCGGCGTGATGCCGGCGTCGGCAATGGCGACGAGGGCAGCCTCCATCTGCAGGGCGGTGGCCGACTTCCCCGACCCCCTGGTATATGCGGTTTCGCCGATGCCGACGATCGCGCCGACGTCAGCGATGGACATGCGGTTCCCCCCCGACTGCTTCCCGATCCCAGGTGGCCGCAGTGAGACCACGTTCCTTCAGCTTCGACCGGTTCACCTTTCCGGTATCCGTCAAGGGCAACGCGTCGGACAACTCGAGGTAGCGCGGGATGGCGAAGCGCGCCAGACGCGACTCAAGGAAGGCGCAGATCTCGTCGGGCCTCGCGCTCGCGCCCGGCCTGACAACGATCACCGCCATCACGTCCTCGCTGGAAAGCTCGCACGGCACCCCGAAGGCGGCGGCGTCAGCGATGGCCGGGTGTTCCAGCAACGACTGCTCCACCTCCCAGGCGGAAATGTTCTCGCCCCGGCGCCGGATCGACTCCTTCAACCGGCCGACGAACCGGAAGCGGCCGGTGGTGTCGCGTACCACCAGGTCACCGGTATGAAACCAGAGATTGCGGCAGGTCGAGAGGGTCGCATCCGGGTTGCCCCAGTAACACAGGAAATGAACGAAGGGCACCTGGCTGCGCACCACCAGTTCGCCTGCTGTTCCCGCCGGTACGGGCTGGTCCTGCGCATCGACCACGGCGACCTCGAAGCCTTCAGTCGCGAATCCCATGTTGCCCGGAACGTCCCAGCCATCGTCCGCATTGAACACCAGATTGGTTTCGGTGGACCCGTAGCCGCCGACCCGGCGCGACACGCCAAAGCGCGCCGCGAAAGCGGGCCAGATATCGGCCCGCACGCTTGAAGCGATCAAGGTCCCGACACGGTGCGCTTGGTCCCATTCGCCGGGCGGCTGAGCGATCAAGAAGTTGGCCATCACGCCGATCAGCGACGTGTGCGTGGCCCCGCTCTCGGCTGCGGCGCGCCAGAAGCCGGTTGCGGAAAAGCGTTCGCCGATCACGCAGCGCGCACCGGTGAGCAGGCTCTGGCAGACCGTATTGATGGCGTTGATGTGATGCAGCGGCAGGGCATTGAACAACACCGACGTGGATTCGACCGTCATCGCCGCGGTCTGGTATTCGGCCCACCAGTAGAACTGCGCGGCCGGACAAAGCGCCCCCTTGGACGCTCCGGTCGTCCCCGACGTGAACAGGATTGCGCTCGGATCTCCTGCAGCGATGACCGGCGGTGGGTTAGGCTGCCAGTGTTGCGGCGACCCGACGATGCACAACCGGTCCAGGTTCGCAACGCCCTCCGGCACGGGATCGAGCGGCCACACCTCCTTGAGGCTGGTGATCGGCGGCAAGGCGGCGATGTGCGCAATCAGCCCACCGTCCAACACCAGCAGGCCAGTGCCCGACATCCCGAGCACATGCACGAGCTGGGCACCGCGCAACGCAGGGTTGATGGGCACGACGATCGCCCGCAGCCAGAAGCAGCCCATCAGGAACTCGACGAACTCGATCCGGTTCCGGCACATGAGCGCGACCCGATCGCCGGGTCGGATACCGCGCGCCGCAAGTTGCCCCGCAACGGCCGCGGCCCGATCGCGGCACTGCGAAAAGCTCATGGTCCGCTCGCCGATGGTGAGATGCGGCTTGTCCGGATGAAGCCGTGCCGCCTCCTGCAGCATCGACGGAAGATTGCGCTGCTCCGGCGGTCTGGCGCCGGCGATCATGCGCACGAATGCCGAGGCCGACGATTTACCAACAGGTGTCACCTTCATAAGCCCTGATTCTTGCCGATGGCGCCTTACCGGAGATTGAATCCGAAACTGGTCACGATCTGGCGCAGGCGTTCGCGGCCATTCATTACCGCCAGGCCGCTGACCCGCCGCGCCACGGCGTCGGTCCACGTCGAAGGACTGCCGCCCTGCGACATCCAGAAGTCAATGAGATTGCGATCATACTGCTCGATCGCCTCGTGCTGCACCTCCGAGTCGTACCGTTCCCGGTGCAGCACAGCCTGCTGCGGCAGCCGGGGCTTGACCGCTCTGCTTGCCTCGGCATCCGGATATCCGACACACATGCCAAACACGGGAATGGTCATTTCCGGCAGGCCAATCTCGGCCGCCACCGCATCCGGCGCATTGCGCACCGCCCCAATGTAGACCATCCCCAGGCCGAGCGATTCCAGCGCGATGGCGGCGTTCTGCGCCGCCAGTGCGACGTCGATCAGCGCGACCATGAAAGCGTCGAAATAGTCCAGCACCTCCGCCGGAAAGTCGCGCTCCTGACTGCGCCGCTTCAGGCGGTGCAAGTCGGCCACCCAAACGAGGAACAGCGGACACTGAGTTATGAAGTCCTGGTGGCGCATCGACTCCGTCAGCGATTTCGGCTCGGCCGGCGCGTTGTTCATCGTGCTCAGCCTTCCACGCAACTCACCCGGCCTCGATGTTGCTTTCTCGGATGAACCGACCACACTGCCGCGCCTCGTCGCAGACGATCCGGTCGCCCCCGGCGGCACCGATCGAGCGCATGTTGAAGTAGGCCCCGCGCAGCACCTCCCGTACCTTGGGCGCCGCCAGGCCCTCGCGCGCCACTGCCTTGCACACGGCAGCGGACTGTGCGCGGGAGGCCGGGCCGTACAGCCAGACCATCGGCGAGTTGCTCGATCGCGTACGCGCAATCGGGAGAGTCGCCATCGCCGATGCCGCGATGGTCGTTATGGATGCATCGGACACGCCGCGCTGGCAGTTGCAGGTGCCGGACGCAGGCGCGCACGGCTCGCGCCCCTTCGGTCGCGATCGACAACGTCGGTCCTTCCCTGACCGCCTCGCAGTGCATACGGATGTCGGGTACGCGCACCTTGGGCATGGATTCAGGTCTCCGTGATGATGAGGGCACCCGACAGCGCAACCCGGGCCACCTGCCCCGGCAACAGCGTCGTGGTGCTATCAAGCTGAAGGACGATCGCCGGGCCGTGCAGCACGGCCCCGACGGCCAGATGCGATCGCTTGTAGACCGGGCTGTCGTGGCCAATCCCGTCGACGATCATCGTCTCACGGGCCACAGGTGCCGGCCGCAGGCTGGCCTGCGCCACAGGTGCGCTGGTCGCCTGCGGCCGCCGCAGGCGACCGATCGCAGTCACGTGGAGCGTGACCAACTCCACCGGCGTGTCGGTCTGAGCGAAGGTATAGAGCTGCTGGTGCAAGGCGTGGAACTCGGCGATGGTGGCGTGCAAGGCCTGTTCCGTCGCGACCTTGCCCGACCAGGGGACGGTCAGCTCGAAGCCCTGATGCGCATAACGAAAGCTGGCCTGCCACCCGGTTTCGCGATGGTCCGCGGGCACCCCCTCGGCGGCGAGCCACGCCATGGCCTGTCCATCGACCTCCGCAAAGATGCCCTGGATGCGTGCGATGTCATAGTCGGGTGGCGGCTCGAAGCAGGTCCGTGACAGGTCGGTACGGATATCGGCGACCAGTAAGCCAAAGGCTGCAAGCACGCCCGGCGCAGGCGGCACGATGATGGTCCGCATGCCCAGCAGGCGCGCCATCGAGCCGCCGTGCATTGGGCCCGCCCCGCCGAAGGCGAGCAGCGCGAAGTCGCGCGGATCGTGACCGCGCTCGACCGAAACCTGCCGGATTGCCCCGACCATGGCGTTGTTGACGACTTCCAGAATCCCTTCAGCCGCGCGCTCTACCGAAATACCCAGAGGCTCGGCGACACGCATGCGGATGGCCTCGCGCGCGGCCTGCCGGTCGAGCGCAAAGCTGCCATCCAGCAGCGACGAACAGACCCGCCCGAGCACCAGATTGGCGTCGGTCACCGTCGGCTCGACGCCGCCACGGCCGTAGCAGGCCGGCCCTGGCGCTGCCCCCGCGCTGTCCGGCCCGACCATCAACCCGCCGCCGGGCGAGACACGCGCAATCGAACCTCCGCCAGCGCCGATGGTGGTGATGTCGATCATGGGCGTGTGTAGCGGCCAATTGCTGATGCGACCACGATTGGTGACGCCGTGCCTGCCGGCGCGGATCAAGGCGACGTCGGCTGAGGTACCACCGATGTCGATGGTGACCATATTTTCGAAGCCGGCAGCGATGCCGACCTGGGTCGCGCCAATGACGCCGGCCGCGGGACCCGAGAGCGCCGTCTGCACCGGCTCTCTGCGCACAGTCTCGGCTCCGGTCACACCGCCGCTCGACTTCATCAGGAGCAGCGGCGCGGTGATGCCGCAGTCGAGCATGCGTTGCTCGAGCCGGGTCACGTAGGAGGCGACTGCGGGCATGACGTAGATGTTCAGGATGGTCACCATCGCCCGCTCATACTCCCGGAACACCGGCAGGATCTCCGAGGATATCGAGACCAGGGCATCGGGTACGACCTCGAGCACCAGGTCGCGCACCTGGCGCTCGTGCGCGGGATTGGCGTAGGAATGCATCAGGCAGACTGCGATCTCACGTCGGCCTAGCGCGCGCAGCTTGCGTGCGAGTGCGCGAACTTCGTCGGGGTCGACCGCATGTAATTCACTGCCATCGGGTTCGGTCCGGCTGGCGATCTCGAAAATGTCCTTCGGGTGAACCGGGCGCGCCGGCTTGACCCACGAGAACATGTTGGCCTTGCGCGGGATGTCGTGCCGGCCGATCTCCAGCACGTGGCGAAAGCCACGGCTGGTGATCAGGATCGCCGCCGCGCCCTTGCCTTCGAGGATGACGTTGGTCGCCACCGTCGTGCCGTGCAACACCTGCGAGACGGCCGACCCGTCGGCACCGTTGTCCGCCAGGATCTTCAGAATGCCGTTGACGAAGCCTATCGACTGGTCTTCGGGAGTGGTCGGCACCTTGGCCGACATCGTCCGGCCGGATGCCGATTCGATCATGACGACGTCAGTGAAGGTTCCGCCGACGTCCACGCCGATCAAGACGGCGCCGCCAGCGGAGCGCACCGGACGCGCGGCAGCACTGCTTCGATCAGTCACTGGAATCCCTCCGTGTATTCACCTCGATGGAACATCTTGACCGGCGGGCGGCGCTCCGCCCTGAGCCAGCGCGTCGCCTCGGCGTCGAGCTCCATGCCATCACCCACCAGAACCACGCCGTAGTCGCGCTCGGCGCTCTGCTGGCTTACGAATCCACCAAGCACGTCCAGCTGCACGCGCTCAGCCTCGCGATCGAAGGGATGGCCCCAGCCGCCGCCGCCGCCGGTTTCGATCCGGAACACGTCTCCGCGCCGAAGCATGACGCCATCGCACATGGGCGGCAGGACACGCGCATCAGGCCGGCCCGGGTTGACCGAACATTGGCCCCGGCCGCCATTCATGCCGCCATTGATGCCCCAGGGCGGAAAGTCGTTGCAGTCGATCCGGTTGGAGACCATCGCCTCCTCGCCCAGGAACTCGATCTCGCGGATCACCCCTGCGCCGCCGCGCCAGCGCCCCGGCCCCGATGAATCGCACTTGATCTCGTAGCGCAACAGTCGCACCGGATAACTGAGATCGAGGAACTCGGCAGGATAGTTTTCCTGCGCGACGAAATACACGGCATCGATCCCGTCGGAAAGCGGCCGTGCCCCGTAGCCCACTGCGACGCCATCGACCAGCAGGAACGTCTCGCCATTCTTCTTGCTGCCGCGCATATAGTAAAGGGCGTAGGCATTGTTCGCCGCCACAGACTGCCCGCCAGTCGCGACGCCGACCAGTCCACAGCAGCTGTTGATGACCCGCACCAGGGTGACGCCGCGCTGGCCGAGCGGCGCGGGAAACCGCGGCTGCAAAATGCTGCCCGGCCGGACCGCGACACTGTCTATGGCGCGCGCCGCGCCCTCGTTGAGCATGCTGTCCTTCTCGGTCGACAACAGATAGATGCCGAGGATCATTCCCGGCACGTCCGGGTGCATCAGATAATTGATGGGACCCTTGGCCTGGTCGTCGCTGCGTGTGGCGTCGATCCGAAAACGGTCGCCCTCCGAGATCAGATCGAGACGCACGCCGAAGGGACCGTTGCCGTGGCCGTCGGTGTCGACGTAGTCGGCGAAGCTGTAGGTGCCGCGCGGGAACAACTCACCCAGCCTGCGCCGGATGATCGCTTCCGTTTCGGCGATCAGAGAGTGGAACACGCCAAGCACCGGGTTGCGGCCGTAACGCGCGAAGATCTCCAGCAAGCGCCGCTCTCCCAACCGCACCGCCGCCACTGAGGCCCGGGTATCACCCAAGACCATGTCGGGATAACGCGAGTTGCGCTGAAAGATGCGAAACGCGTCCTCGTTGTGCACTCCTGCGGCGTACAGGCGCACGGGGGGCACGATGGTGCCTTCCTGGAAGATGTCGATGGCGTCAGGAGACAGCGATCCGGGCCGCATGCCGCCGATGTCAGTGAAATGCGCCCACGACTGGATGAAGCCGCAAAGGCGGTCTTCGACAAATACTGGGGCGACGAACACCTGATCCGGTGAATGTGACACTGCACCCAGCGACGCGTAGCAGTCGTTGTACCAGTAGATGTCCCCTTGCTGCATGGTCTCGGTGGGATACCGGTCCAACAGCGGCCGGATCAGATCTCCAAAGACCGGGATGTTCGTACCCACAATCAACTGCCCCTCGGGGTCGAACACACCTGCGAAATAGTCCTTCTTCTCGCGGATGAAGGCCGACATCGCCGTCCGTTCGATCAGCGCCTCCATTTCCGCCTGCAGTGCGCGCAGTCCGCCACGCACCACTTCGCGCACGATCGGATCAATCCCGTCTTGGCCAGGCTCTGCGCGCGCCGGATCTGTTTCATTGACCATCAAACAATCTCCAGAATTGAATCAGACATTTTCAAGTATACATATAAGCAAAATTGGGTTAGGATGGGGCCACGACGCGCCAACAGTTTCCAGAAAAAGGCCGATGTGGGATAACTTTCGGCAGGTTGATGCAACAGATCATGTATTCTTATTGTGCCTATCACAGGCTGCAGCGCGTCGTTTGGTAGCTAGTCCATGTCAACCAGTGCACTCGATTGGAAGCTTCGGAGGTCACCGACCCAATCCAGTGAAAACGATGAGAGAGTGACATCCATGAAAAAGCAAATTGCGGTTGTTGCCTTGATTTCCGCGCTGTTCAGCGGTGCGCAATCCCAGACCTTTCCCACGCGACCAATCACTCTGGTTGTCAACTCGGAGGTCGGAGGTCCCGTCGATGTGAACGCCCGCCTGATGCGGGACGAACTGCAGGCCGCCCTCGGCCAGCCCATCATCGTCGAGAACCGCCTCGGCGGAGGTGGCCAGGTGGGCGCCGCCATGGTGGCACGCGCGGCACCGGACGGGTACACGTTGCTGCTTTGCTCACCCGGTGCGGTGGTCATTGCGCCCCATTTGTACAACCTGCCTTACGATCCGCTGAAGGACTTTGAGCCGGTCAACCTGATCACTGAGGTTCCGGTTCTGTTCGCCATCAGCATCAACTCCCCGGCCAAGACGCTGGGCGAATTCGTGGCGCTGGCGAAGGCCAACCCCGGCAAGTTCAACTACAGTTCCAGCGGCAATTCGACGCCGGCCCATCTTGGGTCCGAGTTGCTGAAGTCTCTCGCAGGCATTGATATCACCCATGTGCCGTACCGCGGCACGCCACAAGCCCTGCAGGCGCTGATGACCGACGATGTGGCCTTGTTCCTCTCCGGCCCCGCAGCGGTATTGCCGCAGGACGCCGCCGGCAAGATACGGCTGGTCGCCGTCACCACGAAGAACCGCATCAGGGCCGCGCCGCACGTGCCGACGACGGCCGAGGCCGGACTGCCGGAGCTCACGGTCCCCGCCTGGTATGGCATCTTCGCGCCCAAAGGTACGCCCCGGCAAGTGGTTGCCACGCTGAATGCGGCGATCAAGAAGACGCTTGAGAACAAGACCGTGCGTGAAAGGTTCGAGGCTGCTTCCTATCTGGTAATCGGGGACGGCCCGGATCTTTTCACACCCTTCATGAAGAAGGAAACGGACCGTTGGGGCGAGGTCATCAAGAAGGCCGGTATCAAGGGCTGAGGCCAGCCGAGCTCAACGGCGCACCTTCGCATTGGGCGCAGCCGTGGCGCGTGTCTTCGGTCGGCGCTGCGTGGCTCAGGCTGCTTCGCGCGGCCTGACCCGTGGGAGCACGATCCCGGGCGCGATTTCGTCGAACCAAACGTCAACCGGCAGGTCGAGCCGTACCGCGTCGGCGTCGATGTGGTCGAGGCGGGCAATCAGACGCACCCCGGGCTCGAACTCGACCAGGGCGACCACATAGGGAAGATCACCCACAACGCCGGGATGGAAGGCCCGATGGCAGACCGTCCAGCTCCGCACAATACCCTGCCCGCTGCTTTGCGCCCACTCCCAGTCACCCGAGCCGCAGTGCGCGCAATAGTTGCGCGGCATGTGGCGCCAGCGCGCGCAGGCCAGACAGCGTTGGAAGCGCAGTTCGTGCGCCGCGCAATGCCGGTAGAACTCGCCATGCAGTGCATCGCCGCGTGGTTGCGGCCAGGTGACCGAATTCATGCGCCTCTCCGCAATATTGCGATGGCCCCATCGCCCAGGTGCCCCCAGCCGGTCACGACACCGATTTCGCAATTGGGCACTTGCAGGTCGGCGCGGTGCCGAAGCTGACGCACGGCTTCGGTAATGTGATTCATGCCCCCGATGTGCGCCTCGGAAAGCAGGCCCCCGTGGGTATTGACGGGCAACCGTCCACCGATGTGCAACGCGCCGTCCTGGACGAAATCCTTGCTTTCACCGATGCCGCAAAACCCCGCAGCTTCGAGCTGCAGAAGAACGACATAGGTGAAGCAATCGTAGATCTGAGCGAAATCAACGTCGGCCGGCGAGATGCCGGCAACGTCGAAGGCGCGTGGCGCCGCCCGCGAGAGCCCGATGTCGAGGATGTCGTCGCGCCCGCACAGGTCGTCCGCTGGCATCGGCCGCCCCTCGGCCGCGGCCATGATGGTCACCGGCACCTGCGGCAGATCGCGCGCGCGCTGCGCGAGCGTGAGCACGAGGGCGCATCCGCCATCGGTTTCGAGCGAGCAGTCAAGCTTGCGAAACGGGGTGGCGATGATCGGCGAACTCAGGTATTCATTGATCGTCAATCCGCGCCCGCGCATGAATGCGCGCGGATTGCTTTGCGCATGGAGACGGCATGTCAGCGCCACTTCGGCCGCCGCCGCGTCGGTCGTGCCGTAGCGCAGCCGGTGTAGATTGACGAGCAATGCGTAGTTCTGCACCGGCGTGAAGAGGCCCTGCGGCATCAGGTAGTTTTCCGTGACGGCTGTCATGCTGTATTGCGCGCGGTGCGGCGCGGTCGGCAACCCGCGCTGGCTGGTCCGCGTTTCCGAATATCCATTCCAGGCATACGGCACCAGGATGCTGCGCGCCGCGCCGCTGATGAGCGCCATGGCCGCGACCTGCAGCGCGGCGACCGGGCCGGCGCCGCCCATGTCCGAGACCGACGCAAACGCCAGCTCCGCGATTCCCAACTCTGCGGCCAGGGCTTCTGGAAAGATGCTTCGGGCGAACGGACAAACAATGCCGTCGATGTCGGTCGCCGCGAGTCCCGCGTCGCGAATCGCCTGCAGCGATGCCTCGACCGTGAGGCTCATGACACTGCACCCCGATCCGCGTGTGAATGCGGTCTCGCCAATCCCAACGATGCAGGCCTGGCCTTTCACGCTTGCCTCCGTTGCATTGGTGAACCCGCAGGCGCGTCTCAGGCGTCGCGTGGGTCGGCGGACGCGACCACATGGTCCCGCTCCAACGCGCAGATCTGTTGCTCGTCCAGACCGAGCACGTCGCGCAGTATCTCGCGGGTGTGCTGCCCCATCAGGGGTGACGCCGCAGTGATGGCGCTGGGAGACTCAGAAAACCGAACCCACGGTGCCAGCAAGCGCACCGGCCCGGCCTTTGGGTGTTCGATGGTCACGAAAGCGCCGCGCGCCTTCAGGTGCACATCGTCGACGCTTTCCGCTACCGACAGCAGCGGCGCGCTCGACAGCCCGAGGGCACCCATCATCTCCCAGAGCTCGGCGCGGGTCCAATCAGCAACGAGCTCGGTCAGCGTGGCCTCCACCAGCGGATAATTGCGTCGCCGCACGGCCGGCGTATCAAAGCGCGGATCGGTAGCGAGTTCCGGCTGGCCCAGGGCCTTCACCAGCCTGCCCCAAAGGTCGTCTGTGATGTCGCGGACGTGAAAGGCGTAGTAGCCATCCTTGCAGGGCTTGGGCTTTGGCCCGACCTCGACCCCTTCAAACAGGGTGTGGAGCTGGCTGACCATGAAGGCGAGCATGGCTTCCTGCATCGATACCTCGACCTTCTGGCCTGCGCCAGTCCGTTCACGGTGATAGAGAGCGCCGAGGATACCCACGCACATGGACATGCCCGCCGTCTCGTCGCCCATCGGAATGCTGCGCGCGCCGGGCTTCCCGGCGAGGCGCATGCTCTCATGGGCGAATCCCGAGATGGCCGAGATGGTCGCGGCGTTGGCGCGGATGTCGCGGTAGGGACCACTCTCGCCGAAACCCCGCGAACAGGCATAGATGAGGCGCGGATTGATCGCGTGCAGGGCTTCGTATCCCAACCCGAGGCGCTCCATCGCGCCAGCGGTGAAGTTCTCGACGACGACGTCGGATTTTTTCATCAGCTCGATGAATATGCGCTTACCCTCGGCTTGCTTCAAGTCGAGCGTCAGTCCCTTCTTGTTGGCATTGACCGCAATGAACTCATAACCGTCGCGCTGCACGTCCACGGGCATCCAGGCATGCCTGAAGCGGTCGCCTGCGCCGTATTCGACTTTGATGACTTCGGCGCCCATATGGGCGAGTTGCACTGTGCAAAAAGGCCCGTTCAGGACATGGGTCAGATCGAGTACGCGCACACCGTCGAGAGCTCCGGGCATTCCGCCTCCAGCAAGTTAGTTTTAAAAGCGTGCGATTAAAGTATACATAAAATCAGAAAACTAACGAAAAATTGTGATATTGACGAATATCTCGCTATCGCATCAATTCTATGTATTCTTGGTAGATTCTACAATTTCACGGGCTGTCAAAACACTTATTCCCTGCATGCTTACCCGATCCCAGTTCGTCGCCGATCAACTCCGCAAGTCAATCCTTGAGGGCGAACTCGCGCCTGGCACGCGGTTGGAGGAAATACCGCTCGGCAAACGCCTGCAGGTTTCGCGCACGCCGGTGCGCGCGGCGCTTGCCATGCTCAGGTCGGAAGGCCTGCTGACCTATGAACCCAAGCGCGGCTTCGAGGTGCGCCGATTCTCGGTCGACATGGTCCTCGACGTTTACCGTGTGCGCTCAGTTCTCGAAGCCCACGCCGCGTCGGAATGCGCGGCGCGAGACATCGATCCGGCACTGCTCGCGATCCTTGGGCAATGCCTGGCGACCGGCGATCGCATACTGGGAAAGCAAAAACTCGACCCGGCCGACCTGCCAGAGTACCGCGAGATGAACTCCCAATTTCACGGCGCAATCGTCCGCGGCAGCGGCAGTGCCTTGACGGACAAGATGGTGCTGCAAGCCCAGTACATTCCCCTTGCGTCGGATCGCATCATCCTGTGGCATGACTACTGGCTGATACAGCGCTCTCACGACGATCACCATCGTCTGGTCGACGCAATCCGCAAGCGCCAGAGCGAACGCGCCGGGGCGCTGATGCGCGAGCATATCTACTTCATGAGCGAAGTCATCCGCGACTATTTCAGCACACACTACCGAGACGATAGCGGTGCTGGCACCGCTCTGCTGATCTAGGGATGGTCTGCTCGACACGCGCCACAACCAATGGAGCGTAGCGTTCGAGCATCACCAGATGAAAGCAGAAAATGGTTGGGCCAGTTTGCGACGCAGGTTTAAACTACTTTCAAGTTGGGCTGGGGGGCACCCTTATGTGTCGCTGGCGATCACGCCCAACTCCTTCAGTTTCTGTAATGCTACCGTGTCAAAGCCGGCTCCGCGCAGCAATGCCTCGGTATGTTCGCCCATTCGCGGTGCCGCGCGCTGTGGCAAGTCGACCCCCTGCACCCGAATCGGGTTTGCGACCATGCGTGCAACGCGGCCGTCCGGATATTCATAACTGAGCACAGCATCGCGTTCGCGCGCAAACGGGTTCTCCAGCGCCTGCGCCACATCAAGCACCGGCGAAACAGGAACCTTCCCGGAAAGGCGCGCCATCCAACTGGCGGTAGTTTGCTGCATCAACGCGGTGTCAAGCAACCGCGTCACACGATCGCGATGCTGCAGTCGCATGGCGAAACTGGAGAGTTCCGGGTCGATGATCCACTCCGGGTGGCCCAACTCGGTCACGAGCAACTTCCAGAACTTTTCCTTGTTGCACATGATGAAGATCCAACCATCTTGCGTTCGATAAAGCTGGCTCGGTACCAGACTCGGATGACCGCTGCGCGCCGTCCGGCCGGTGACGACGCCAGCGTTCAGATACCAGGTTCCGGGATAGTTCAGGTTGTGCAGTGCCACGTCGAAGAGCGAGGTATCAATTTCCATTCCAACCCCTGTCGTACGCGCCTTGATGACGCCCGCGAGCAGGCCAAAGGCTGTGGCAAGTCCGGTCATCAAGTCAACGATCGACAGTCCGTAGCGCGTAGGAGGCCCGTCGGGTTCACCGGTTAACGAGAGGTGACCAGCCTCGGCCTGCATCAGGTAATCGTAGCCGGGCCACGCGGCACGCGTACCTTGGCGTCCGTAAGCGGACAAATGGGCGCAGACGATTTTGGGGTTCGTTTCCTTCAAGGCCTGGAAAGTTGTGCCGAGCTTGTCGGGCAAGTCACCACGGAGATTGTCAAGCACCGCATCGGCTGTTGCCGCCAATTTACGGAACACCATCTGCCCCTGCGGATGTTTCAGGTCCAGCGTCAGGCTCTTCTTGTTTCGGTTGAACGTCTGATAGAAGTGGCTGTCTGTTTCGCTGAAAAAATATGGACCAATGCGCCGGCCGATGTCGCCACCGTCATTGTGGTTCTCGATCTTGATTACTTCGGCCCCCAAGTCCGCCAGGTAAGAGGTGCCAAATGGGCCAGCGCCATATTGCTCTACAGCCAGCACCCGCAGTCCGTACAGCGGTAATTTTGTCGTGTCGTTTTCTGTCATGGCGTGGAACCCGAATGGCCGCTGGCAATGACGGACTGCGGGGACCGCGCAAGCAACTCCTCCAGGGTCTGGACCGATCTCAGTCGCTCCATCGCCAACACCTGCTCGCAAATCGACTGTGCGTGGTGGTGCGGAAAGTGAATCACGGCGTTGTCGAAGAATTTCTCGCGCACTTGCGCGTTACTCAGCGGCAACTCGGCATGACCTCGATTGACGGCTTCGCGATGCGTGAGCACTGTGCCGTCATCCATGGTAAGGCGCAATTCGCCACTGTAGTGCAGCGGGAAGGTTGACTTGTCATCGACCACATGGACCACACGGTCCATCAGTGCAAGCGCAGCCGGATCGGAATACCCCCCGGGCCCAAGATCTTCCAAGCCGAGCCGGCCGCGCAACAGGCCACAGGCGATCGCGTAGGGCAGACTGAATTTGGCGTCGTAGTCGCTCTGCGGGCGGCGCTTCGCGCCAACGGGCTCGCAGACCGCCTGCACGACGCCCGCCGGTACGAGCGCCTCAACGCGGCGAATCCGGGCCACATCGACTCCGGCGCGGTGCAAGGCAATGGCCGCGTCCGCGCAGGCATGCGAAAAATGGCACACGGGAAAAGGCTTGACTGCGACATTGCCAAGTTCCCAGATCGAGCAGCTGCCGTCCGTGCCGAGACCGGCGGTCGCGAGGGCAAGATCGGCACCCGCGAGGCCCGCCGCGCTCAGGTGCAGGCGGAACAGCCCGTAACGCCCCTCATATGCCAGAGTGGGTCCCGGCACGCCGTGGGCTGCAAACGTCGTCGCGGTGATTGCAGCCTGAGCAGCCCACCCGGGATGCAGCCGCTTCGTCCACGCGCCATCCTCGATGAACTGCAAGCTGCCGCTGGCCATGGACAGCGCCAGACCCTGCGCCTGGGCGAGTGCGCTCGGCGAAAGTCCCATCACGCGCCCGGCCGCCAAGGTACTGGCAAACACGCCCACCAGGCCAGTTGGGTGAAAGCCCTGCGCGTGGAACCCCCCTTTCGCAACGCTGGCGATTCGCGAACCGGCCTCAAGCCCGGCGATGTAGGCCGCCAGCATCGTCGCACCATCGGCACGGCGCTGGCCGCACAAGCCAAGTAGCGTGGGAAAAACGCTGACCGTCAAATGCACGATACCAGCAACGTGGGTGTCGTCGAAGTCCAGCCCGTGGGCGAGCATCGCGTTCAGCAGGCAGGCATCACGAAGGGGCAGGCGCTGGTCGAAGCCCATGACACCGCTACCCGGGCTTTCCGTCAAGGGCGTCGAGAGGGACCGGGTCGCCTCGGCGAACGTCATGGCAAACGCTTCGCCACGGGCCGCAAGCGCGCATCCTATTGCGTCAAGAATCAGATGTTTGGCGCGCTCGCGCACGTCAGAAGGCACTTGCTCAAGGCGAAGTTTGTGCGCGAAGACCGCCAGGGTCTCTGAGATGGGGGGCACGTGCGTCGTCTGCTGATCTTTAATTGTGCGGACAATATAGGATCTTACGGCCAATATGTCAATGTCAAAGATGCTGGGACGACCCTGCGACGGCGGGAGAGCATCACAAGAAATGACGCGCTACTTGCCCAGCTGCATATGGTAGATGAATCTATCCCCCGGATGCATGTTTTCTGCGACCTCCACCAGCCGTCCGCGATCATCAAAGTACCGGCGCACGATCAGCAGCGCCGGGGACCCAGCGGCGCAGCCAAGATTTGCCGCATCTTCCGCGTCCAGGGCCACACTCTGCAGGTATTGCTCTACCCGCTGGATAACCACGCCGTACTCGCGCTCGATCATGGCGTAGACAGCGGTCTTGCGATCGCGCAGGCGCGCCTCAATGCCTCCGAGTTCCGGGCTCAGGTAAAGCCTGGTGATACAAATTGGCCGGCCGGCCTTTTCCTGTCCCTTGGCACTCGTCAGCACGCTCTCCTGGCGCATGCCCATCGCGTACACCCACTCCTCGCCAACGGCTGCACCGAACTGCATGGCCTTGTCCTTGGCAAGCGGAACCCTACCAATGAACATCAATTTCAGTTCCGTGTCCTGGGCGTACTGAAGAAGGTCACCGACCGAGGCCGCGGCATGGGTGTAGCGTGCATCAGCGGGGGTGGCGATGACCACAGTTCCAATTCGTTGACGCCGCGTGATCAGCCCGGCCGACGACAACACACGGACCGCCTCGCGGGCTGTGAATCGGCTGATCTGGAAGTGCTTGCACAACTCGAGTTCGGTCGGCAGCTGATCTCCCACTTGATACTGCCCAATGGCGA
>CAMATI010000005.1 GCA_945861095.1 Asaia bogorensis
GCCACGTCGTGCACGATCTGGTCGTAGCCGCGTTGCAGGAAGGTCGAGTAGATGGCGCAGAACGGCTTCATCCCCTCGGTCGCCAGGCCGGCGGCGAAGGTGACCGCGTGCTGTTCGGCGATGCCGACATCGAAGCTTCGGTCGGGGAAGCGCTTGGCGAAGCGGTCCACGCCGGTGCCGGATGGCATGGCGGCGGTGATTACCACGATGGACGGATCGACCTCGGCCTCCGCGATCAGGGCGTCGGCGAACACTTTCGTGTAACCCGGAGGACCCGGAGGCGCCTTCGCCTGCTCCCCGGTGATGACGTTGAACTTCGACACGGCATGGGATTTGTCGGCGGCTTCCTCGGCCGGCGCGTAGCCTTTGCCCTTCTGGGTGATGACATGCACCAGGATCGGGCCGGTCTCGTCGGCCTCTCGCACATTGCGCAGCACCGGCAGCAGGTGGTCCAGGTTGTGACCGTCGATCGGGCCGACGTAGTAGAATCCCAACTCCTCGAACAGGGTGCCGCCGGTCAGGATGCCGCGGGCATATTCCTCGGCCCTGCGCGCCGTGCGCTCGATGCCCTTGGGGAAGCGCTTGGCCATCCGGGCGCCCAGTTCACGCAGGCTCAGGAAGCTGCGTGATGACATCAGGCGCGACAGATAGGCGCTCATGGCCCCGACCGGCGGGGCGATCGACATGTCGTTGTCGTTCAGGATGACCACAAGGCGAGAGTGCAGGGAGCCCGCGTTGTTCATCGCCTCATAGGCCATGCCGGCGCTCATGGCGCCATCGCCGATCACGGCGATCACGTTGCGGTCGTCGCGTTGCAGGCCCTGGCTGGCCCGTTCCGCTTCGCTGGCGGCCGCATAGCGCGCGTTTTTCAGGTCGCGCGCCACCGCCATGCCCAGCCCGGCCGAAATAGATGTCGAGGAATGCGCCGCGCCGAACGGGTCGTACTCGCTCTCCGATCGTTTGGTGAAGCCGGACAGGCCGCCCCCCTGGCGCAGGGTGCGGATGCGGTCGCGCCGCCCGGTCAGAATCTTGTGCGGATAGGCCTGGTGCCCGACATCCCATAACAGTCGATCGCGCGGGGTGTCGAAAATGGCATGGATCGCCACGGTCAGTTCCACCACGCCCAGCGACGCACCCAGATGCCCGCCGGTCACCGATACTGCGTCCACCGTTTCCGCTCGCAACTCGTCCGCGAGCTGGCGCAGTTGGTCGACGTTGAAATTCCGCATGTCGGCCGGGATTCGCACGCGGTCCAGAAGCGGGGTCTCGTGTTTACTCATGTGCCTCGTTCTCCCCACTCAACTCCGCCGCCGCACGACAAATTCGGCGAGGGCCTGAAGATTTGCGGCCTTGGGGCCGAAACCGTCCAGATGTCCCGCCGCCTGACGTGCCAGCATGTCCGCATGCGCCCGCGCCATATCAAGGCCCAGGACGGCAACCATGGTCGCCTTGCCGGCGGCTTCGTCCTTGCCGCCGGTCTTGCCGAGTTCTTCCGTGCTGCCTTCGACATCCAGCACATCGTCGGCAATCTGGAACGCCGCCCCCAGATCCCGCCCATACGCCGCCAGAAGATGGCGTTGCTGCGAGGACGCTCTCCCCAGGATGGCCCCGGATTCGGCGCTGAACTGGATCAAGCGGCCGGTCTTCAGGGCCTGCAGCCGGGTGACCATCGGCCCGTCCAGGGTCTTGCCCTCGGCCAGCATGTCGATCATCTGCCCACCGGCCATACCATGGCCTCCGACCGCGGCACCCAGGGCCATCACCAGCTCGCACCGCGCATGCGGGTCCGAATGCGTGTCCGGTTCGGCCAGGACCTCGAACGCGCGGGCCTGCAAGGCGTCCCCGGCCAGGATGGCGGTCGCCTCATCGAAGGCCTTGTGCGTGCTGGGTTTGCCGCGTCGCAAATCGTCATCGTCCATCGCCGGAAGGTCGTCATGCACCAGCGAATACGCATGCAACATCTCAATAGATGCCGCGACCCGAGCGGAACACGTCTCCGAGACTGAAAAAAGCGCGGCGGTTTCCATCGCCAGGAACGCCCGCAAGCGTTTGCCACCACCCAAGGCGGCGTATCGCATGGCGTCGATCAGGCGTCCTTCGGCGCCTTCCGTCGGGGGAAGAAGCGCATCCAGCGCGGTCTCCACAACACTGGCGACCCGTGCCATCGCCGCCGGCAGTTCTTCGCGTTCCCCGAAACCGTCCGCTGTCACACTACGCCCCGTTCCTATCGTCTCGCACGCCTGGACCCTGGTCCCGGCAAACCGCATCCTGGTGGTCCGATCGCGACATCCTGGGTTCTACCCGTCGTGGGCATCGAAGCCCTGTCCTGTCGGCACCCGACCCCGCTTATGACGCTCGCACTCGGCCTTGGCCCTGAAGCCTGCATCCTGTGGGACCGGTATGAAAGAGGTCCGTTACAGGACATTGCGTCCGCGCCCGTTCCGTTCATTCGCACGCCGCCGCACTGGCCGTCATCCGGCGCCATCACCCAGCGCCACCAAAGTTCAATCTCAACGCCGTTAGCATGCCAGGCTCCGTTGCGCAGGGGCTTCCCGGTCACTCCCGCAGCGTGTGTTGCGCGATTGCCACATACCGGCGAATCGCCTTCCGGCGTTGCGGCCGGCCGTGCAACCTGTCATATCCTGACCGCTCCGGTCCAGTATCCCCGCACTTTGTGATCCTTTGGTTCCCGCCCGCCATGGAGAGTAGCCGCATGATTCGTGTTGTCCTCGCCCAGCCCCGCGGGTTCTGCGCCGGCGTGGAGCGAGCGATTGAGATCGTCGAGCGGGCCCTGAAGAAATTCGGCCCGCCGATCTATGTGCGGCACGAGATCGTGCACAACCGCCATGTGGTCGAGAACCTGCGCCAGCGCGGCGCCGTCTTCGTCGACGAACTGGATGAAATCCCCCCCGGCGCGATGACCATCTTTTCCGCCCACGGCGTCGCCAAGCGGGTGGAAGAGGCCGCGGCCGAACGCGGCCTGCCGGTGATCGACGCCACCTGTCCGTTGGTCGCCAAGGTCCATAATGAGGGCCGCCGCTATGCGCGCCAGGGCCGGGAAATCGTGCTGGTCGGCCATGCCGGCCATGCGGAGGTCGAGGGCACGATCGGGCAGGTGCCGGCCAAGGTGCATCTGGTGCAGACGGTCGCCGATGTCGCGACGCTGGACGTCGCCGATCCGGACAAGCTGGCCTACATCACCCAGACCACGCTGTCGGTCGACGACACCCGCCATATCATCGCCGCTCTGCAATCGCGCTTCCCGACCATTGTAGGGCCGGATGTGCGCGATATCTGTTATGCGACGCAGAACCGCCAGCACGCCGTGCGGGAACTGGCCGCCGCGGTGGATCTCATCCTGGTGGTGGGATCTCGCAATTCATCCAACTCCAACCGACTGCGTGAAATCGGGGAAGAGTTGGGCAAACCGTCTTATCTGATCGACGACGCGGGTGCCTTGCAGGCGAATTGGTTCGACGGGATCGCCAGCGTCGGCGTCACCGCCGGCGCATCGGCTCCGGAAACCCTGGTGCAGGGCGTTCTGGATGGGCTGCGCCAGTTCGGTGAAATAGAGGTTTCTACCCTGGATGGGGTGGCAGAGGACGTGCGGTTCCGCTTCCCCGCGGAACTCGCGGACGCTTAAGGGAATAGCGCAACCATGACCGTGCCGTTGAACCAGGTCCTCCGCGTCGGAGCCTACGTCGTCAAGCAGCACCTGCTCGGCCGCAAGCGCTACCCGCTGGTGCTGATGCTGGAGCCGCTGTTTCGCTGCAACCTGGCCTGCGCCGGCTGCGGCAAGATCGACTATCCGGCGGAAATCCTGAACCAGCGCCTGTCAGTGGCCGAATGCATGGAGGCAATCGACGAGTGCGGCGCCCCCGTGGTGGTGATCGCCGGCGGAGAGCCTCTGCTGCACCGGGAGATCGACCAGATCGTCCAGGGCGCCATCGCGCGGAAGAAGTTCGTGATCGTGTGCACGAACGCCCTGCTGCTCGAAAAGAAAATGGATTTGTTCAAGCCGAACAAATGGTTCTCGTGGTCGGTGCATCTGGATGGCGGGCGGGAGGAGCATGACATCTCGGTCTGCCAGACCGGCGTGTATGACCGCGCGGTGGCGGCGATCGCCGAGTCCAAGCGGCGCGGCTTCCGCACGATCATCAACGCGACCCTGTTCAACAACTCCCAGCCGGAGAAGGTGGCGACGTTCTTCGATGACGTGATGGCGATGGGCGTGGATGGGATCTCCGTGTCTCCGGGCTATGCGTACGAACGCGCACCGGACCAGCAGCATTTCCTGAACCGGGCCAAGACCAAGGAGTTGTTCCGCGGCATTTTCCGGCGTCAGGGCAAGGGCGCGTGGAAGGGCAAGTGGTCGTTCAACCAGTCGTCCATGTTCCTGGACTTCCTTGCCGGCAATCAGACCTTCCATTGCACGCCCTGGGGCAACCCGTGCCGTACCTATTTCGGCTGGCAGCGGCCCTGCTACCTGTTGGGGGAGGGCTACGCGAAGTCGTTCAAGGAACTGATGGAAACCACGGATTGGGACGCCTACGGCACCGGCAACTACGAGAAATGCGCCGATTGCATGGTGCATTCCGGGTATGAGGCGAGCGCCGTCGCCGAAACCGTCCGCAAGCCCTGGAAGGCGGCGGCCCAGGTGCTGCGCGGTATCCGCACCGAGGGTCCGACCTCGCCGGACATCCCCCTGGACAAGCAGCGCCCGGCGGAATTCGTCTACAGCCAGCATGTCGAGAAGGCGTTGGTCCGGATCAAGGCCAAGAAGGCCCCGGTTGAGGATATGGCCGACGCGGGGGATTGAGTGGGCTCCGCCCTGGACCCGCCGGGCGATTTCCCCCTGACCCAATAGATCGCGGTCCAGGGGCCGCAGCCCCTGGTGGGTTCGAAGGGCAAAGCCCTCGCGGGGTTTGGGGCGGAGCCCCAAGGCTCTCGGTTCCCCGCGGCCCCCAAACTTGACCTCCGCCACCCACCATGACAATCCGAACAAAGACGGCCGCACACGGCCCACTCGGAACACGCCCCAGGGCGGGAGGAACCAAACCATGACCGACAGCCTGTTTTCGGGCCTCAAAGTCGTCGATTGCGCAAGCTGGATCGCCGGACCGGCGGCGGCCACCATGCTGTCCGACTTCGGCGCCGACGTGATCAAGATAGAGCCCCCCGACGTGGGCGATCCCTGGCGCAGCCGCGGCCCGGTGCCGGGCAAGGACCTCGACTATTACTGGCAGCTTACCTCGCGCAACAAGCGCAGCCTGGCGATCGACCTCAAGCACCCGGACGGCATCGGCGCGTTGCATCGGCTGATCGCCTCGGCCGATGTGTTCGTGACCAACTTCCCGCTGCCGGTGCGCGACCGCCTGAAACTGTCGGCCGCGTATCTCACCGCGCTGAACCCCCGCCTGATCTACGCATCTTTCACCGCTTATGGGGAAGAAGGCGAAGAAGCCGCGAAAACCGGGTTCGACTCGACCGCCTATTGGGCGCGGACCGGCCTGATGGACCAGGTGCGCGCCGAATCGACGACGCCCCCGGCGCGGTCCATGCCCGGCATGGGCGATCATCCCAGCGCCACCGGCCTGTATGCCGCCATCGTCACGGCGCTGTATCGCCGGGAAAAGACCGGCAAGGGCGGGGTCGTGAAATCGTCTCTGCTGCAGAACGGGCTTTGGGCGAACGCCTGCGCCGTGCAGACCCGCCTGTTCGGCGAACATGTCGGCCACCGCCCGCTGCGGGAGGACGCGCCCAACGCGCTCGCCAACCACTATCAGACCCGTGACGGCCGCTGGTTCATCATGGCTCTGTACAATGAGCAACGGCAGTTGCGCGGCTTCCTGACCGCGATCGGCCGCCCCGAGCTGACCGACGACCCGCGCTTTGCCACGGATTCCGAACGGAAGAAGAACGCCAAGGTGCTGACCACGGTGCTGGACGAGGTCTTCGCCACACGCGACCTGGCCGAATGGCGCACCGTGCTGGACAGTGTCGGCGTCACCTTCGGCATCGTCGGCACGGTCGATGAGGCTCTGGACGATGCCCAGATGCAAGCCTGTGGGGCTTTTGTGCCGTTCGCCGATGGCAAGGGCCTGACGATCTCCGCGCCCTTCCATATCGAAGGGGTGCAGAAGATCCCGCCCCGGCGCGCCCCCGGCCTGGGCCAGCACAACGACTCGGTCATGGCCGAAGCCGGCTATTCGGCCGATGAGATCGGGCGGATGCGCGCCCAGGGCATTCTTCCCTGATCCGAATGGCCCATGCGGGCGGCCCAGACCCTGTCTGAGTCCCCGCCTGACCGACCCTCTCCCGTCGAGCCTCTCCCGCTCGGCCGCCGCTTGGTTCGCCCGATGCGGAAGAGCGCCTGATGCCGCGTGACGCAACGATTGCGCTCTCGGCCGCCGTGACCCTGGGTCTTGCCCTGGCGGCATGGCATATGCGCGCGGAAGGGCGGCGCCCGAACTGGCTGAACTGGGTCGGATTGCTGCATGGCGGCCTGGGGGTGTTGGCGCTGGGCCTTCTGGTGCTGGCCGTAACAGGACCCCCGCGCGGAATCGCAACCGGCACCGGCACATTTGGCCTGGTGGCGGCGATCCTGCTGGGCGCCGCCCTGCTGCTCGGTTTGACCTTGCCCTTCCTGACGCGGCGGCGCTCTCCAGTCTCGGGAACCGTGATGGCGGTGCATGCCGGCATTGCGATCACCGGCTCGGTCATGTTCCTGGCCTGGGCCGCGTTCGACTGATGGCCAGGGCGACGCGCACGAATGATCGCGACAACCGGGCGCACCCTCAGCGCATCCGCCTGCGATAGAGACGCAAACCGCCAAACCCGGAGACCCCTCGCGTGCGACGTTCGCTGCCGCTGACCGCCTGGCTGATTGTCGCCTACGCATTCCTGTACGCGCCGATCGCCTTCCTGGTCGTGTTCAGCTTCAACGATTCCCGCCTGGTGACGAGCTGGACCGGGTTTTCCACGCGCTGGTATGCGTCGCTGGCCGAGAACGACTCTCTTATAGAGGCGGCCCTGCTCTCGCTCCGCATCGCCGCCGTCTCCGCCACCATCGCCACCGTGATCGGTGCCGCGGCGGGGTACGCGCTGGCTCGCTTCGGCCGGTTCCGCGCCCGCCTGCTGTTCGAGGGCACCATCGCCGCCCCCCTGGTCCTGCCGGAGGTCATCACCGGCCTGTCCCTGTTGCTGCTGTTCGTGGCGCTGGAGGACCTGACCGGCTTCCCTTCCGGGCGCGGTGCCGGAACCGTCACCCTGGCGCATGCCGCGGTCGCGGTGTCCTACGTCACCGTGGTGGTGCGCGCCCGCCTGGCGGAATCCGGGTTGGCGTTGGATGAAGCGGCCGCCGATCTCTATGCCCCGCCCTGGAAGGTCTTCGCGCTGATCACCTTGCCCCTGCTGGCCCCGGCCCTGGTCTCCGGCTGGTTGCTGGCCTTCACCTTGTCGATGGACGATGTGGTGGTGGCGAGTTTCACGTCGGGTCCCGGCGCCTCGACCCTGCCGATGGTGGTGTTCTCGACAACCAGGATGGGCGTCACGCCGGAGCTTTATGCGCTTGCGACGGTGATCGCGGGCTTGGTGGCCGTGGCGCTGGTATTGGTGGTGGTGGCGAAATCCCTCGCGTCACGCCGATCCGCCTGAGCCCAGCAGGCCGCGCGAGGCCAGATTGCGCATCAGCGCCGCGGTGCCGAACGTCCAGGGCTCACACTGATCGGTCGGACGTATCCGGTTCACCAAACGCCCCAGTTTCGGCGCCGCGATCGTCACGATATCCCCGGTCTTATGGGTAAAACCCTGGCCCGGCGCGCCTCGGTCCTGAACGGGCGCGAACATCGTGCCCAGAAACAGCACTGCCCCGTCTGGAAAGCGGTGATGCGGGTTCACCATCTGCGCCACCAGATCGGCCGGGTCGCGGCTGATCCGCGCGATCGAGGAACTGCCGTCCATCACGAACCCGTCCTCGCCTTCCACTTTCAGCGTTACTGTCGTGGACCGGACATCGTCCAAGGAGAACCCGCCATCGAAGAAGCGGATGAACGGGCCGATGGCACAGGACGCGTTGTTGTCCTTGGCTTTTCCCAGCAGCAGCGCCGACCGCCCCTCCACATCGCGCAGGTTCACATCGTTGCCCAGGGTTGCGCCGGCAATCCGGCCGGTGGATGCGACGACCAGCACCACCTCGGGTTCCGGGTTGTTCCAGGACGATCCGGGATGCACCCCGGCATCGGCGCCGGTCCCGACCGCGGCCATGGGCTGAGCCTTGGTGAAAATCTCCGCGTCCGGGCCGATCCCAACTTCCAGATACTGGCTCCACGCGCCCTGTTGGATCAGCACGTCCTTCAGGCGCGCCGCTTCCGCGGAGCCGGGTTTCAGGCGCGCCAGATCGTCGCCGACCAGGTTTGTGACCTCCGCCCGGATCGCGGCGGCGGCGGTCAGGTCGCCGCGGGCGCGTTCCTCGATCACGCGTTCCAGCATGGAGATGGCGAAGGTGACGCCGGCGGCCTTGATGGCTTGCAGATCGATCGGGGCCAGCAGCCAGGGTTTTGCAGGGTCGCGCGTGTCGGTTGGGGTGTTGGCCAGGATCGCGTCGATAGGGCCGAGATTCTCGCCTTGAGCGCCATTCAGGGCAGCTTCGGGGTCGGGCGTCTCACACAGGTCGCGCATGGTCGGAAAAATTTGGGTGATGTCGATCGCCTGGCCGTCCCGGATCGCGACGACGCTGGGGCCTGCAAGTGCGGGCCGCCAAATCCGTCCGGCCAGGGACGCGCTGGCCGCGTCCTGGGGCAAGGCCGGCAGCAAAGCGCGGGAAAGTCCGGACATGACAGGGTCTCCTGATGGGAAATTCCAACCTGTGGCGCCCCAGTGGCGCTCCAGTGGCGCCCTATTGGCGCCCCATTGGCACAGGATGGATTAGCGAGCCGGCGGCTTAGGCGCTACACTACAGGGCAATGGCCAGAATGTTGCCAGCGATAAGAGGAGTCTAGGGTCATGAAGCGGTTGTTCGGCGGCGGCGAGGAAGCGGTGGCGGAGGTTTTCCCGGTCCAGCATAGCGAAGACGAATGGCGCCAGAAGCTGAACCCGGCGCAGTATCAGGTGTTGCGCAAGCACGGGACGGAGCGGGCCGGCACTAGCCCGTTGAACCAGGAAAAGCGCGCCGGCACGTTCGTATGCGCCGGCTGCGGCCAGGACCTGTTTGCCGCGGGGACCAAATTCGAAAGCGGCACTGGCTGGCCCAGCTTTTGGGAGCCGTTGGAGGGCGCGGTCGGAACGACGGAGGACCGCAGTTTCTTCATGACCCGGGTGGAGGTGCATTGCAGCGCGTGCGGCGGGCATCTGGGCCATGTGTTCCCGGACGGGCCTCGGCCGACCGGTCAGCGCTATTGCATGAACGGGGTGTCGATGGCGTTCCGGCCGGAGGAATGATCGTCCGTCCCGGATAAGGCGCGATCAGCCCATCCCGGGCATTGCCGGTCCCACTCGTCATGGCCTGCGTTGGCGGTCCACCCACGGCTTTGCGGAGAACGACACCGCAAATCGTGGGTGGTGAGACCGCGCGTCGATCGCCGCCCTTCGATTGGATCGGTCCCTAGCCGACCCGGTGGGTGATCAGGTCTGTCACCACGCCGGGATCGGCCAAAGTCGACGTATCACCGAGACTGTCGGTCTCGTTCGCCGCGATCTTGCGCAGGATCCGGCGCATGATCTTGCCGCTGCGGGTCTTCGGCAGGCCCGGCGCCCACTGGATCGCATCGGGAGAAGCGATCGGGCCGATCTCCTTGCGCACCCAGGCGACCAGTTCCTTGCGCAACGCCTCGGTCGGTTCTTCGCCGACCATCAGGGTGACATAGGCGTAGATGCCCTGGCCCTTGATGTCGTGCGGGAACCCGACCACGGCCGCCTCGGCCACCTTGGGATGCGCGACCAGGGCGCTTTCGACCTCCGCCGTGCCCATTCGGTGGCCGGAGACGTTGATTACGTCATCGACCCGCCCGGTGATCCAGTAATACCCGTCGGCATCGCGGCGTGCCCCGTCACCGGTGAAATACAGCCCCTTGAAGGTCGAGAAATAGGTCTGCACGAACCGGTCATGGTCGCCGAACACGGTGCGCATCTGGCCGGGCCAGGAATCGGACAGGCAGAGATTGCCCTCGCAAACCCCGTGCAGTTCTTGGCCGTCCCCATCGACGATCAGCGGCTTCACGCCAGGCAGCGGCAGGGTGGCCGACCCGGGCTTCAGCGCCGTGGCGCCGGGCAGGGGGCTGATCAGGATGCCGCCGGTTTCGGTCTGCCACCAGGTATCGACGATCGGGCAGCGGCCATCGCCGACCACGCGGTGATACCAGAGCCAGGCTTCCGGGTTGATCGGCTCGCCGACGCTGCCGAGGAGGCGGAGCGATTTGCGGGAGGTGGCTTTTACGGGGCCTTCGCCGTCGCGCATCAGGGCGCGGAGGGCGGTGGGAGCGGTGTAGAAGATGTTGACCTGATGCTTGTCCACCACCTGCCAGAAGCGGCTGCTGTCGGGGTAGTTGGGAATCCCCTCGAACATCAGGGTCGTGGCGCCGTTGGCCAGCGGGCCATAGACGATATAGGTGTGCCCGGTCACCCAGCCGACATCGGCGGTGCACCAGTAGACGTCGCCCTGCTGGTAGTTGAACACCATCTCATGCGTGTAGCTGGCCCAGACCATATAGCCGCCAGTGGTGTGCAGCACGCCTTTCGGCTTGCCGGTGCTGCCTGAGGTGTAAAGGATGAACAGCGGGTCCTCGGCGTTGAGTTCCGTGGGCGGGCAATCGGGCGACGCGGCGGCGCAGAGCGTCGCGAAATCATGGTCCCGACCAGGCTTCATCGCCACGTTGCCGCCGGTCACCTTGACGACGATCACGTTCTTGACAGATGGGCACTGTTCCAGCGCCGCGTCGGAATTGGCCTTCAGTGGCACGGACCGCCCGCCGCGGCGACCTTCGTCGGCGGTGATCAGCAGGTTGGAGTCGCAGTCCTGGATGCGGTTGGCCAGGCTGTCGGGCGAGAACCCACCGAACACCACGGAATGGATGGCACCGATCCGCGCGCAGGCCAGCATCGCGGCCGCGGCCTCCGGCACCATGGGCATATAGATCGTGACCCGGTCGCCCTGCTTCACGCCCAGGCCCTTCATCGCATTGGCGAGGCGGCACACCTGATCATGCAATTGGCGATAGGTGACATGGCGGCTGACGTTCGGGTCGTCGCCTTCCCAGATGATCGCCGTCTGGTCACCGCGCGTCGCCAGATGCCGGTCCAGGCAGGAGACGGAGGCGTTCAGGGTGCCGTCCTCGAACCATTTGATCGAGACATCGCCCTTAAAGCTGGTGTTCTTGATCTTGGTCGGCGCCTTCATCCAGGCGATTCGGGCCGATTCCGTGCGCCAATACCCATCGGGATCGGATCCGGCCTGATCCGTCAGCGCCTGGTACCGGGCCGCGTTCACATGGGCCTTCGCCGCGAATTCCGGCAATACGGGGAAAACCTGGGCGAGCGACGGGGTGGTCTCTGACATGGCTTGGGTCCTTGTTTCCCTTTTGCGGCCAGGAGCGGCTTTACCGTGACCGGAACCGTGAAGCCGCTCTGGCGATTTGATTTGTCGTATAATTCACCTGTTGTCACCGGCCGCTCGGCCTCCGCCTGCTCTACAGGCCGGCATCCTTGGGCACGTAGATAGTGCCATCGCGGATTTCCGTCACCACCGCTTCCAGATAATCGCCGCGGCACGGGCCTTTCGTGCAGATGCCGTCGGAGATCCTGAATTCCGCCCCATGCGTGGCGCAGATGATGACCGACCCATCGTTGGACAGGAACCGATCCGGCGTCCAATCCAACGGCGTGCCGATATGCGGGCAGGAGTTCACGTAGACGAAAACCGTCTCGCCCTGGCGCACCGCCATCAGCCCGGTGAAGCCGCCCGGCGTGGCGGCAAAGCCACGGGCCCCGCCGTCGGGAATATCCTCGATCCGGCACAAAGCGCGCGGTTCGTCCTCGATCAACTGATCCATCATCGCGGATTCCATTATGTCAGAGTCAGTTGCCCCATCCGGCACAGCAGCGCCCAATGCGTATCGGAGATCGGCATCACCGACAGGCGCGACTGACGCACCAGGGCGATCTCCGCCAGCGCCGGGGTGTCCTTGATCGCGGCCAGGGTAACCGGCACCGGCATCGAGGCACGGGCTTTCATGTCGACGGCCACCCAGTCGCCCTTCTCGGCCGACGGGTCGGGATAGGCTTCCCGCACCACCTCCACCACGCCGACGATCTCCTTGCCGATATTGGAGTGGTAGAAGAACACCAGATCGCCGGTCCGCATCGCCTTCAGGTTGAGTTTCGCGGAATGATTGCGCACGCCCGTCCAGGGCTCGATATCGTTGGCGCGCTGCTGGTCCCAGGAAAACGCATCCGGTTCGGATTTCACCAGCCAATAGGCCATCAGGCGGGCACTCCGCGAGCGGTCGGGTGCAACGACCGGGGGGCGGGCGAATCGGCTGGCATTCTTCGGGTTCCCCCTGGTTATGGACCCGGATGCGGACATTGCCGGGGCCGGTTCCTGGTCTGTTGCGCGCCAGCGGGCCGAGATCGCGGCCCCATCGAGCGCCCCCGCGCCGCTGGATCGCGGGCACGCGGCCATCCTGGACACTACGCCACCATGGCGGCGCTTCAAACGCAAGGCGGTATCCGCTAGGTTGCCCCGGTGAACCCACCCGCCAAGCTCGCGCCCCCAATGGGACGATCCCTGCACCGTTTCGCCAATCCCGGTCGCTTCCTGCGGCTGTCGGGCGCGGTGCTGCCGTGGATCGCCGTGCCGGGACTGCTTCTGATGGTCACCGGGCTGGTATGGGGTCTGTTTTTCTCACCGGCCGACTGGCAGCAGGGCGACGCGGTGCGCATCATTTACGTGCATGTTCCGTCCGCCTGGCTCGCCTTGGGCGGCTATCTGGCATTGGCCGCCTGTTCCGTGTTGTCCGTGGTGTGGCGCCACCCGCTGGCGGATCTCGCGGCGGCGGAAATCGGCCCGGTCGGCGCCGCGTTCACCGCGCTGTGCCTGGCAACCGGCAGCCTGTGGGGCAAGCCGATGTGGGGGACTTGGTGGGTGTGGGATGCCCGCCTGACCTCGGTGCTGGTGCTGCTATTTCTCTATCTGGGCCATATCGCCCTGGTGAGGGCCTTCGACGACCCTGCCCGCGGCTATCGCGCGGGCGCGATTCTGGCGCTGGTGGGCGTGGTCAATCTGCCGATCATCAAATTCAGCGTCGATTGGTGGAACACCTTGCACCAGCCATCCTCGTTTTCCCTGACGGCGGCGCCGACGCTGCATGTCGACATGCTTTGGCCGCTGTTGATCGCCGCCCTGGGCTACAGCCTGCTGTTTAGTGCCATCGTCCTGGCCCGGACCCGCGCCGCGGTGATGGAACGCCGCCTGCGTGGGCAGTTGATGGCACGTGCCACCGCCGCCGATACCAGCCCCTATGCGCCCGCCGGAGAGGATGTGTGACCCATCTGCCGTTTATCGCCATGTCGTATGCCCTGGGGGTCCTGATCCCACTGAGCCTTGCCCTCGACGCTCTGCGCCGGGTCCGCCTCGCCCGCCGGCGCCTTGCCGCGGTCGATCCGCGCCTACGGGGGAGAACCAGGCAATGACCCGCAAGGGGCGGCGTCTCTCGCTGCTGTTGCTCTGCGGCCTGGGCGTCAGCGTCTCGGCCGGCCTGTCGCTCTGGGCGCTGAGCGACAATCTTCAGCATTTCGTATCTCCGTCGGACCTCGCCACGGTCGGGGTCGGCGGGCGTACGGTCCGCCTGGGCGGCTTGGTGGAAAAAGGCAGCGTGCAGCGGGCGACCCAGGGGCGCCCCTCGGCCAACTTCCGCGTCACCGATGGCGCGAACAGTGTCGCCGTCACCTATGTCGGCATCCTGCCCGACCTCTTCCGAGAAGGTCAGGGTGTCGTCGCGCTTGGCGTCCTCCGCCCGGATGGCGGCTTTCAGGCGTCCGAGGTCCTGGCCAAGCACGACGAATCCTATATGCCGAAGGAAGTGGCGGAGGCCCTGAAAAAATCCGGCCATTGGAATCCGGATGCCGGTCCGCCGCCCTCGGCGGCCCTTTGGAACACGATCCCCACCAAACCGCCCGGCGGAGGTTAACGATGACATCGCCAACAAGCGCGTCCAATCCCGATGTTCGCGGGGTTGTGTCCCCTGGGGCAGTTTCCCCTGGGGCGACTTCCCCTGGGGCGGCCTCCCTTGGGCCCGATTCCCAGTCCAAGGCGCCGCCGCCCGTGCCCGACATCGCACCGGTCGCCAAACCCGCGCCCCTGCCACCCGAGGTCGGCGGTGCGCCGGGCCCGGAGCCAACCCGATACGGCGACTGGCAGCACAAGGGGCGTGTCACGGATTTCTGACCCGTCCCGGATCGAATTCCCCCGGTTTCGGCCCGTCCAGGGCACAAGCGCGCCGAGCTGCCGGCCGCCTGCGTCCCAGGCCGAACCCCGACCGGCGCGTGCCGAACCTCCGAGAGTTCCGGTTTTGCTCTTTCGTGTTTTGCTCTGGTAAACCTTCGCATGATACTCCCTGATCATGGGTTACTGGGGCAAGATCATCGGCGGTTCGGCCGGCTTCCTGATGGGAGGGCCGTTTGGCGCCCTGGTGGGGGCGGCGCTGGGGCATGCGGCCGATTCCGGAACCATCCCGCGGATGCGTCTGCCATTCGGTGCCCGCGCCGACTTCAACCCCGCCCGCGTCGCCGCCCTGCTGGGCCGGCGCGATCAGCTTTTTGCCATCGTCGTCGTGGTCCTATCGGCCAAACTGGCAAAATCCGACGGCCCGGTGAACCGAGAGGAAATCGACGCGTTCAAGCGCCAGTTCCGCATCCCGCCGGAAGCGGTCCGCGATATCGGCCGCCTGTTCGACCAGGCACGCGATAGTTCCGACGGATTCGAGCCTTACGCGGACCAGTTGGCGGAAGCCTTCGCGGACAATCGCGGCACCTTGGAGGACGTTCTGACGGCGCTGTTCGTCATTGCCCGCGCCGATGGCCCCATCACCGTGGGGGAGCAGGCGTTCCTGCGCGGGGTGCATCGCTGTTTCCGCTTGGACCAGATCGCCTGGGACCGTGCCAACGGGTCCATTCCACGGCAGAACCAGACGGACGAACCCGACCCCTACACGGTGCTGGGGGTGCCGCGTTCAACGGGAGAGCGGGAGTTGCGAGAGGCCTGGAAGCGCCTGATGCGGGAGCATCACCCGGACAGCCTCGCCGCCCGCGGGGTGCCGGCGGAATTCGTTGCCAAGGCTTCCGACAAGGTCGCTCGCATCAATGCGGCCTGGGACCGCATCAAGCGGGAGCGTGGCCTGTGACCCGCCGCCCGAATCCCCCGCATCTTCGGCTCGTCGCCAACCCGGAACCCTGGGTGGAAATGCCCGGCGCCCCGCGCATGACGGTGCGGGAGGAGCCGAGTCCGAACCAGGACGACCGACCAGAGGGCATGCCGATCGACACGCTCGTGCTTCATTACACGGGGATGCGTTCGGCGCGGGCTGCGATCGACCGATTGCGCGATCCCGCCGCGCAGGTTTCGTCTCATTATGTCGTTGATGAGGATGGAACGGCTATTCAACTGGTGGCGGAGGATAGGCGGGCCTGGCATGCCGGCGTGTCGTATTGGCGTGGGCATACGGCGCTGAATGGGCGCTCGATCGGGATCGAGATCGTCAATCCTGGCCACGAATGGGGCTATCGCGATTTTCCGGTGCTGCAACTGGCGGCGGTCTGCGATCTGTGCCTGTCGATCCTGGAGCGGCACCCGATCCCGGCCCGCAATGTCGTGGCGCATAGCGACGTGGCCCCCGATCGCAAGGAGGACCCCGGGGAGCGGTTCGACTGGCGGGAACTGGCGCGGAATGGCGTGGGGCTTTGGCCGGAGGATGTGCCCGACCTGGGTGCCGGCGGGATCATCCGTGATGCCGTGTCGCTGCGCCCGGTGCGCGCCGCGCTGATCGATATCGGCTACCAACTGGCCCCGGAAGGCGCGCTGGACCCGGCCCTGGCGTCGGTGCTGCGGGCGTTTCAGCGGCATTGGCGGCCCGAGGCGGTGACCGGGCAGGTGGATGACGGGACACTGGTGCGGTTGCAGGCGGTGCTGCGGTTGGTGCGGGAGGGGTAGAAGGGCGGGGCTCTGCCCCGGACCCCGCCAGGGGCTTTGCCCCTGGACCCCACCAAGGGCGACGGCCCTTGGAACCCGGACCATTGGTGCCCTTGAAGGATGGGGCCTACCCGGACGTTGATACGTCCGGGTAGGCCCCATCCTTCAAGGGCAACCAAAGAATCGCATTCCAAAGGCCGCGCCTTTGGTGGGTCCAGGGCAAAGCCCTGGTCGGGGTCCGGGGCGGAAGCCCCGCCCTTCCCCTCAACTCAACGCCTGGATCATCCCCCGCACCCGCGGATACACCTCCCGCGCCCAGCGGGACCCGCTGAACACGCCGTAATGGCCGACCCCACTTTGCAGGTGATGGCGCTTCTGGCTGATCCGCAGCCCCGTGCACAAATCCAGCGCCGCCATCGTCTGCCCCACGGCGCAGATATCGTCGCGTTCCCCCTCCACCGTCATCAGCGCGGTATGCCGGATGGCAGAGGGCCGCACCGGCTCTCCATGCCAGGTCAGCTTGCCCAGCGGCAGGTCATGGTCTTGAAACACCCGCTGCACGGTTTCCAGATAGAATTCGGCGGGCAGGTCCATCACCGCGCCATACTCGGCATAGAAGCGGCTATGCGCGCTGGATGCCGCGATATCCCCGCCGACCAGCGCCCGGAACTGGCCCATATGCGCCGCGATATGGCGGTCCAGGTTCATGCTCATGAACGCGGTCAGTTGGAGAAATCCCGGGTAGACCCGCCGCCCGGCGCCATGGAAGCGCCACGGGACATCGGCGATGAGTTTCTTCTCGAACCATTCGATCGGGCGGGATTTTGCCAGATCGTTGACCTTGGTGGGATTGATCCGGGTGTCCATCGGGCCGGCCATCAAGGTCAGGCTGCGCGGTTGAGCCGGGTTGCGCGTGCGGGCCATCACGGCGGTGGCGGCCAGGGCCGCGACGGTTGGCTGGCAGACCGCGATCATATGCGCCCCCGGTCCCATCGCCTCCTGGAAGGCAATCAGATGGTCGACGAAATCGTCGAACCCGAACGTCCCTGCCGCGGGCGGGATGTCGCGCGCGTTCTTCCAATCCGTGATGTAGACGTCGTGTTCCGGCAGCAGCACGGCGATGGTTCCGCGCAGCAGGGTCGCGAAATGGCCGGACATCGGCGCCACCACCATGACCCGAGGCTGCGCCACCGTGGTGTCCTTGCGGAACCGCAGCAGCGTGCCGAACGGCGTGTCGTGGGCAACCTCCTCCGTCACGCCCACCACGTCCTCGCCCATTTTCGCCGTCTTGAAGCCGAAATCCGGGCGTTTATGGGTCAGGCCGCTTTCCGCCAACAGACTGCAGGCGGCGCCGAATTGGCGGAGCGCGCCTGGGGTGTAGCCGTTGATTTCCAGGGCGCGCGCCAGGCCCGCGCCGACGCGAGCAACATGGCGCAGCGGCATAAGCAGGTCTGCCTGGGCCTGATAGAGCTTGTACATCATCGCCGCACGCGCCGGGAATCCTTCTCAGGCCAGTCTTTTTCAGCAGGATGCCGCCAAACCGTCACTAACGCTCGCCATCCGGCGTCCGCCACTGTTATATTGCACCGCAGCATGGCAGCGCACGAGGAAGATGTCACGATGAATGGCGCTACCCTATTTATTAGCAGCAAGAACTACTCCTCCTGGTCGTTGCGCGGGTACCTCCTGACCCGGCTGGCGGGTCTGGATGTCGATATCGAAGTCGTCTCCCCGGACGATCCCACAAACCGGGCCGAACTGCTGATGCAGTCGTCCTCGATTCGCATTCCATACCTGGTGCATGACGATGTCACGGTCTGGGACACGCTTGCGATGGCCGAATATCTGAACGAACTGTTTCCCAAGGCCGCCATGCTGCCCGCGGATCGGATCGCGCGGGCGCGGTGCCGCTCGATTTCGGGGGAGATGCATTCCGGGTTCTCCGCCCTGCGGGAGGCGTTGCCGATGAACCTGCGTCTGTTCCGCCCGGGCTTTACCGTGTGGTCCGCCGTGCAGGCCGATATCGACCGGATTACCGAGATTTGGCGCGACTGCCTCGGAGAATGGGGTGGGCCGTTCCTGTTCGGGCGGCACTGCACCATTGCCGATGCGATGTATGCGCCGGTGGTGACACGATTCCGCAGCTACGACATCGCCCAGGACGAGATCTGCCGGCGCTACTGCCAGCAGATCATGGCCTGGGCACCGATGCGCGAATGGTTCGCCGCCGCTCAGAAGGAACCGGAACAGATCGACGAACTGGATATCGAGTTCTGATCGAGGTTACGGAGGCGACTTCGCTGCTGCCGGCCATGGCGCCGGGACGGGGAGGGCACAAGGGCCCGCCCCGGGGCCACCCACGTCGACCGTGGTGAAACCGGCCGGTCCGACCACCTCCTGACAATCCATGTCCGGCGAGTCATCGAACAGGAAATGCGTGATGTCCGGGCGCTGGTGCACGCAGTCTCCGGCCGCGACCAGATGCTCCTTGTCCTCATACATGAATTTCGCCCGGCCCTTCAGCATCCGCACGATGTGACAATCGGCCTCGTGGAAATGCCAGCCGGTGCCACCTTCGGGTGCCTGATTGGCCTTCACCAAATGGGCGATTACCCGTCCGCCGGTTGCCGCCGCGACCGCGAGGTCCCGATACAGGAAAAAATCGCGCTACCCTTGGCCGGACCATGCGGTGTCGGCTGGTTTGACATGGGAGAGCGTGTTGACGGTCGCTGTGTCGAGCAGTGTTGAAACCCCATTGCAGGGCCCACGGGCAGCAGGCCTGCCCATGAGCCGGGTTGTCCGGCGGGCTTGCTTCCGGGACATTGCCTTCGGCAGGCGGAACCGGCACCGGATGCCGGTGTTGCGCCTTTCAATGCTGCAATGCAGCGTGACACGAGAGCGGTGGTGACGCAACGGTTTCCCCCGGTGGTTTCCTCCGGTGGTTTCCCCCGGTGGTTTCCCCCGGTGGTTTCGCCTGGTGTTTTCCCCCGGCGGTTTCGCCGGTGGCTTCATACGGCGCTTTCGCCCACGGTTTCATGCGGCGTTTCTGCCGGGGTCGATAACAGGAGACGGTTCGCCCGATGCGCCTTCCTTTCTTTTACGGCTGGGTCGTGGTCGCGGTAACCTTCGTCACCATCGGCATCGGCGTGAACGCGCGCACCGCGTTCTCCCTGCTGTTCCCGCCGATCCTGGATGAGTTCGGGTGGAGCCGGGGTGTCACCGCCGGTGCATTCTCCTTCGGCTTCCTCGTCGCGGCGGCGCTCAGCCCGACCATCGGACGGCTGATGGACAGGGGCGGGCCGCGCGCGGTGATGGAGTTGGGCACCGTCATGATGGCGGCCGGCCTGTTGCTGTCGCCCCTGACGACGCAGCCATGGCATTTGTATCTGACGATCGGCGTCCTGGTCGGTGGCGGCAGTGTCTGCCTGGGCTATTCCGGCCAGTCGCTGTTCCTGCCCAACTGGTTCGTCCGCCGTCGCGGCCTCGCGGTCGGGATTGCGTTTTCCGGCGTGGGTGTGGGTTCCATGACCCTGCTGCCCTGGTTGCAGGTCACCATCGACACCCTAGGATGGCGCACCGGCTGCTGGATGCTCGGCATTCTCGTCCTGGTCGTTCTGGCCCCTATCAACCTGCTGTTACGCAAAAGACCCGAGGACATGGGGCTGTTGCCGGATGGCGACACTGCTCCGGTCGGCGCCCAGATGCGACCCGCGACCAACATTGTCGACCCCGACTGGGTCGCGGTGGACTGGACCCTGCGGCGAGCGCTGCGCACGACGCGGTTCTGGTGGATCGCGCTGGGGTTTTTCTGCGGCCTGTATGCCTGGTACGCGGTCCAAGTGCACCAGACCAAATACCTGGTGGAAATCGGCATCAGCGCCACGGCGGCATCCTGGGCCTTGGGCGTGGTCAGCCTGGCCGGGATCCCCGGGCAAATCTGGCTGGGACATCTATCCGACCGGATCGGGCGGGAATGGGTCTGGGCGATCAGCAATCTGGGCTTCGTGGCGTGCTTTCTCGCCCTGATCGCCTTGCGCGATTTTCCCAGCCTGCCCCTGGTCTATGTGATGGTGGTGGTGCAGGGCGCGCTGGGCTACGGGTTGACATCCGTCATGGGCGCGATCATCGCGGAAATCTTCCAGGGGCGGCAATACGGGGTGATATTTGGTACCGTCATGCTTGCCGCCCTGGCTGGAGGCGCGGCGGGGCCATGGGTAACCGGCACGCTCTACGACGCGCTAGGCAGCTACACCCTCGCTTTCTGGATCGGCGTCGGGATCAGCCTGCTATCGGCCTTCGCGATCTACCGGGCTGCCCCGCGCAAGGTGCGCGCCGTTGCCGGGCAGGTCTATCGCCTGAACCGGTGACGGGCGATCCGGAACAAGGGACCGCCCGTCGCTGGGGTTAGCCGGACTGACCGCCGGTCACGTCGATCGTCAGACCGGTGACGAAATCCGCGTCGGATGATGCCAGGAAGCAGATCACCTTCGCCTGATCCGCCGCCACTGCCACGCGGCGCATCGGCGTGCTGTCGATCTGCGCCTGCTGCGCTTCAGGCGCACGCTGGTTCCAATGCGGGGTGATCCGCTCGGTCAGCGTCAGGCTGGGGGCGATCGCGTTGATGTTGATGTTGTGCGGCCCAAGCTCGAACGACAGCTTGCGGGTCAGCGCGATGATCCCGCCTTTCGCCGCCGCGTAGGCCGCGCCGCTCGCCACGCTCATGCCACGCCCGGCGATCGAGGCCAGGTTGACGATCTTGCCGCCCTTCTGCGCCTTCATGATCGGCACGACCGCATGGGTGAACAGGAACGTGCCGTTCAGGTTGAAGTTGATGATCTTCTGCCAGTCGTCCAGCGAATGCTCCTCCACCAGCGCGCTGGGCCGAGCGATGATGGTGCTGCCACCGACGGCGTTGACGAGGACGTCGATGCGGCCGAACTCCTTGTGCACGGCGGCGACGACGGCATCGACCTGCCCCTGGTCCATGGCGTCGCACAGGCGACCATGCGCCCGCCCGCCGGCCGCGTTCAGCGCGTTCATCGCGGTATCGAGCCGTTCGGGGTGGTTATCCACCCCCACCAGGATCGCGCCCTCCGCCGCCATGATATTGGCGGATGCCCGCCCGATCCCGTTTGCCACGGCCGTGATCAGCACGACCTTGTCCTTGAAGCGCATAGGTTCCTCCTTGTTGTTACGTTACGTGCGACCCGTTCTGGGGCAGCGGTCAGTTCAGCCGAGCCGCCTCGGCCATGGTTTCGATCGCTTCGGGTTGGCGGGAACGGACGGTCATCGCGGTCGCGCCGGCGTCCAGCCAGTTCCGATAGCGTTCCTTGATGCGGGCCGGCGGGCCGACCAGGGATTTCAGGTCCACCCATTCGTCAGGCACCGCGGCGATGGCTTCGTCCTTGCGATGCGCGAGGTAGAGTTCCTGGATGCGATCGGCGGCCTCGGCGAACCCGCGGCGCACCATCTGGTCCTTGTGGAAATTCTTGTCGCGATGGCCCATGCCGCCGACATACAGCGCGACTTCCGGCTTCAGTTTCGCCAGCGCCCCTTTCACGTCGTTGCCGACTTCGACATGCACCGAGGCCTGGATCTCGAAATTCGCCAGGCTCTTGCCGTTACCGGCGCGCTTGAAGCCTTCTTCCAGCCAGGGACGGTATTCTTCCATCGCACCGGGCACGAAACCCATCGGCAGCCAGCCATCGGCGATTTCGGCGGTCAGCTTCACCGTCGATTCGTTGCCGGTGGCCAGGTAGATGGGAATGTCCGGGTTCATGTGCAGGATCGACTTCAGCGGCTTGCCGACTCCGGCGGCCCCTTCGCCGGTATAGGGCAGGCTGATTTCGCGGCCTTCATGCGTGACGGGGTCCTCCCGCTTGAAGATTTTCCGCATGATGGCGACGTAGTCCTTCATCCGGTAATACGGACGTCCCCACGGTTGTCCATACCAACCCTCGATGATCTGCGGGCCGGATACGCCCAGGCCGGCGATGAACCGACCGCCACCGGCGAGGGCATCGACCGTGCCGGCACACATCGCGGCATTGGCCGGCGTGCGAGCGCCCAACTGCATGATGCCGGTACCCAGCTTGATGCGCTTGGTGACGGCGGCGAGGAAGGCGAGGGGGGTGACGGCGTCGGAACCGTAGGCTTCGGCGGACCAGACGCTATCGTAACCAAGTTCCTCGGCGCGTTGGACCAGTGCCACGGGCAGGTCCATGTGTGCCTTGGAGTAGCCGATCGAGAGACCGAGTTTCATGGGGGCCTCGTTGCGGAAATGGGGTTGCTGCCCGCGGCTTGCTCGCGGGGGAGGAATCGGCGGCGGACGGGATGGGGCGGTGAGGCGCGACCTCTGGTGTGTCCTCTGGTGCGGACGCCAGAGGTCGCGACCGATCACTTCATCGGGCTGTAATCCGTGGGGATCAGCATCACGTTGTTCATCTCCACGATGGCGCCGGCGCCCTTGGCGATGAATTCCAGCCATTGCGGGTCCTTGAACAGGTCGCCGCGTGCCTTGGCGCGCGCGGCGAGGCTCTGATAGTTCCACATATGCAGGACTTCGTTCGGCTGCGGTGCCTCCCCGGTCCAGACGCCGACATTCTTGGAGTATTTCTCCCGCACCGGCATAATATCCTTATACGCCTGCGCCCACCCCGCCGCTCGGCCGGGATTGAAACGATACATGCGCAGTTCGTAGAAGCCGCCCTCCTGGGCAGGGGGCGTCACGCCACAGACCGGGTTCAGGAAGCGGATGTCCTGGCGCGCCATCAGCGGGCGGATATTGGGCACGTATTCCGTCGTCCATTTGACGTTCTTGGACAGTTCGTCACGCAGGCGCGCGCGTTCCTCGTAGCTATCATACTGCCACAGATGCCAGATCTGGTTCAGGGAACCGAATTCCGACGTCCAGTAGCCGCAGTTGATGCCGTAGTTCTGTCCGCGCGCCGGGCGCCCGACATTCTTTGCGATGTCGAGATAGGTGTTGATCTTGCCTGGATGGAACGTGTAGGTGCGCAGTTCGTAGATCATTGTGTCCTCCCGATTGGGTCTTGATGGTGGTGACTGATCAGCCGCCGATGCGGGGAATAGGCAGGCCCAGGTTTTCCCGCAATGTCTCGCCGCGATAATCTTTGTGATACAGGCCCCGGCGTTGAAGTTCCGGAATCACGTATTTCACGAACTCGATATAGGTGCCGGGCGAATGCGTCGCGGCGACGACAAATCCGTCGCATATGCCGGTGGAGAACCATTCCTCCAACCCGTCGGCCACTTCCTTCGGACCGCCGATGAACGGCTTGTTGGGGCGGGCGCGGTGACTGTACTTCACGAACTCCCGCGGTGTCGGGTTCTTGATGCCGGATGATGCCAGCACCCGGTCCCGCATCGACTGGGTGCCGGAGATGTTGTCCAGCTCGTCGTCGGTGAAGGGTTCGTCCATGCCCTTGGAGGCGAAATCGAAGTTCATGGCTTCCGACAGCAGCGACAGAGCGTCGATCTCGGTGGTCAGGCGTTCGGTCAACGCGGCCTTGTCCTCCGCCTCCATCTTCGATTCCCCGCAGATGATATAGGCGGACGGAGCGATGATGCAGTGGTCCGGGTTGCGGCCCTCGGCCGCGACCGCTGCCTTGATTTCCTTGTAGTTCTTGCGGCCGAGTTCCAGGGTTGGCGGGCTGCCGACGAACAGCAATTCACCCCAGCGGGCGGCGAACCGCTTGCCGCGGCCGCTTTGGCCGGCCTGGATCACCACCGGATGCCCCTGTTTGGAGCGTGGCACGGTGAAGGGACCGCGCGACTGGAAGTATTTTCCCTTGTGATCGATGCGGCGGACCTTGTCGCCATGCGCGAACAGGCCGGTCTGCTTGTTCTGTACGATCGCATCGTCGTCCCAGGACGTCCAATGCCCCATGACGACTTCCATGAACTCATCGGCACGGTCGTAACGGCTGTCGTGTTCGGGGTGGACGTCCTTGCCCATGTTCAGGGCCTCGCCGTCGTTCATCGACGTCACGACATTCCAGGCGGCGCGTCCGTTGGTCATCAAATCGATGGTCGCAAAAGTGCGGGCAACATCAAATGGTTCGTAATAGGTCGTGCTGCGAGTGGAGCCCAGGCCCAGGCGCTTGGTGGCCATGCCCATAACCATCATGACCGTGATCGGGTCCATTTTCACGCAGCGGATGCCGTGTTCGACGGTGTGGCGGTGGTCGTTGCCGAAGCGGTCCGGCATGGCCAGGCGGTCGTCGAAAAAGGCGACCTGGAATTTTCCCGCTTCCAGCACGCGGCCGAGATCTGCGTAGTATTCCGGGCTCCAGGTATCCTCTCGGGACAGCGGGTGTCTCCAGGAGCTTACCAGGTTCGTGCAGTTCTGGGCTTGCAGGAAGCCCACCATTACCATTTGTCGTTGCATGGTCGTCTCCGATCGTCAGAAAGGCGCGTCGCCGCGGACGGTAACGCGGTGCATGACGCGCGTCTCGGCGGGGTAGTCGTTGATGGCGAAATGCTGGGTGCAGCGATTGTCCCAGAAGGCGAGTGATCCGTTCTGCCAGCGGAATCGACAGGTGAACTCGGGCCGCACCGAATGGGCGCGCAGATGGTCGATCAGCGGCTGGCTTTCGGCTTCCGTCATGCCTTCGAAATAGTGGACATGGTTGCCGATATACAGCGACTTGCGGCCGGTTTCCGGGTGAGTGCGGATGACGGGGTGGACCGATGTCGTCTGCACGTCCTTGGGTGGTTCCACTGTCGTCATGGCGATGGTCGCGGCGTTGAAATCCTTGCGAGAGATGCCGCCGCGCTTCTTGTCGCCGACGCACACCACGTTCATGCGCGCAAGCATCCGCTTCATGCCGTCCGACAGCGCGTCATAGGCCAGGTACTGGTTGGAAAACATCGTGTCCCCGCCGACCGAGGGCACCTGCTTCGCATACAGCATCGTCCCCATGGCGGGCTTCGGGGAGAACATCTGGTCTGTGTGCCAGGACCCGCCGAAATTCCGTTTGTCGGCGGGGGTCTTGCGGATTTCCAGCACCTCCGGCTGGTCCGGCATGCCGGACATGAACGGGTGCAGATGAATTTCGCCCCAATGCCTGGCGAAGGCGAGTTGGGCGGCCGGCGTCAGGTCCTGGTCGCGGAAGAAGATCACCAGATGATCGAGCAGGGCGGCGCGCAGTTCGGCCAGGGTTTGGCCGTCCATTGGCTTGGACAGGTCGACGCCGGTGACGACGGCGCCGAGCGACCCGGCGATGGGGTGGGTTTCGATGATGCGGTTTCGTAGGGTGGACATGCCATCCATGGGCGTTGGCTCCCGAGCGTTGGGCCGATGTTCGCGCGAAACCGTCGCTTGTGCAAAGGGCGGGCGGAGTGGCGAGCGGGAGAGTGGCTGGGCGGCCCGGTCGAGCATGGCGTCGTGATGCGCCTTACAGGCTGTTTCGTGCGGCCGCGCGACAGCATCCTTCAGCTTGCCGCGGTCGCCATCGTGCCCGTCCTACCCGGATGCAACGATCGCCGCCTTGACGGGCGAGGTTCACTGCAAGCGCGGTCGGTTCCAGGGTGCCCACGGGGGTGCCCACGGGGGTGCGTGCGCACGGTGGTGCACACAAATAACCGCCGGACATCACCAAGCCCTGCTCGGCGCGATCCGGTTCAGGGGGAGGGTAGAGGTTCCGAGGACGGTGCGCCGCCACGCCACCGTGAAGGGATGTTGAAAGATTGGTGGCAGTTTGTTGACGAAACGCCGTCGCTGCCCGCCGATCGCAGGCTCACGCCATTGTTGGCGGTGTCATGGCATCTCCCGATCCTGGGTATCATGGACCGGAGGCGGCCGGCCCGAACGGAACCGGCCGCGGGGGATGGCGCAGAGGCTATTCGCCGGCGACCGCCAGCTTGTCCTTCTCGGCCATGCGCTGCTTTAGCTGTTCCGGGGTCAGGCGGACAATGTCCTCGTTCTGGTGGGCGTAGAGGTCGTATCTCTCGGTATCCAGGTCTTCCAGGACGATCCTGCCGTCCAGAACGTCCCGCTTCCAGGCATCCTGCTGGGCCTGACGGCCCTGGAATTCCGGCATGACCTCCTTGGCGAACAGCTCCAGACTCTCGCAGATGTCCTTGTGGGTGGTCTTGCCGGCCTGGTTCAGCAGGATGACCTGGTCGACATGGGCTTCCTCGAACTGGCGCAGGCGCTTGCGGATGGTCTCCGGGGAGCCGATCAGGCCGTTGCGGAGTGCTGCCTGGGCTTTTTCGGTGCCGCGCCAGTCCTGGTATTCCTTCCACAGATCGCCCTTGCCGGGCGCATCGACGCCTTTCCGGCCGTAATAGCCCAGGGCGAAGATGAAGAAGGTCCAGCCGGCGGCTTTCTCCAGCGCTTCCTCATCGGTGGGGGCGCACATGAAGCCGTTGACGATCGCGACGTTGGGGTTGATCGCGTAATCCGTCAGGCGGCGCGGATTGTGCAGTAACTCGTTGTAGTATTTATGCACCCAGGCCTTGGCGGCGTCGGGCGAGACGAAGCTGAAGCCCAGCGCCCCCATGCCCCATTGTCCGGCTTCCCCGATCGTGCGGATGTTGGAGCAGGCGACCCAGAGCGGCGGGTGCGGCTTCTGGAACGGCTTCGGCACCACGTTGCGGGCGGGAAAGTCGTAGTACTGTCCATGGAACTCCCAACTGTCCTTGGTGAACATTGGGATGATGGCCTTTACCGCTTCCTCCCACCGGTCGCGCTTGTCACGGACTCGGACGCCGAACGGGTGCAGTTCCGCCGGGCCGGCGCCTTCCCCCATGCCAAATTCGACCCGGCCGCCGGAGATCAGGTCCAGGGTGGAGATTCGTTCCGCCACGCGATGCGGCTGGTTGGTGGTGATCTGCACGATCCCGTGGCCGAGGCGGATGTTCTTGGTGCGCTGGCTGGCGGCGGCGAGGAACACCTCCGGCGAGGCGGAGTGGGAGTATTCTTCCAGGAAATGGTGCTCGACTTCCCACATATAGTCGTAGCCCAGCTTGTCGGCGAGCTCGACCTGGGTGAGGGAGTTCTGGAGAAGATCGTATTCGCTCCTGTCGGTCCAGGGCCTGGGGAGCTGGTGTTCGTAGAAGACGCCGAATTTCATGGCTGTTTCCCGTTGCGCTGCTTGGCGAAACGGTCGCAGAGCGGTGGGGGAGCGTCAAGGCGCGGGGCTTCCGCCCCGGACCCCGACCAGGGCGCTGCCCCCATGGCCCCTTGGGACCCGCCAAGGGCGACGGCCCTTGGAACCCGGACCATTGTTGCCTTGCAGGATGGGGGCCTACACGGACCTTTCACGGTCCGGGTAGGCCCCCATCCTGCAAGGCAACAAACGAATCGCATTCCAAAGGCCGCGCCTTTGGTGGGGTTCAGGGGCAAAGCCCCTGATCGGGGTCCGGGGCGGAAGCCCCGTCCTTACCCCTCCGCCTCGTCCGGCTCCAAATCCACGCTGACGGTCAGCGCATGATCGCCGCCGCCCAGGATCACGCCGCGCACCGGGCTGACATCCCCATAATCCCGGCCCCATCCCAGCACGACATGCTCATCCCGCACGATGATGCCGTTGGTTGGATCCAGGTCCACCCAGCCATGCTCGCCCCCCAGCCAGCAGCCGACCCAGGCGTGCGACTGATCCGCCCCTTGCCTTCGCGGCTGGCCCGGCGGCGGGCGGGTGCGGATATAGCCCGACACATAGCGCGCCGGCAGGCCGAGGCCGCGCAGGGCGCTGATCATGACATGGGAGAAATCCTGGCAGACGCCGGATCGGTGCTTCATCACCTCATGCACCTGGGTCGAAATTTGCGTAACGCCGGAGCGGTATGCGAAGTCGGCGCGGATCCGCTTGTTCAGCTCCAGCAGGGCCACCAGGATCGGCCGGCCCGGGGTGAACGACTCAAGCGCATACAGGCGAGCATCGGAATTGCGCGGGGCCATCGGGCTGTCGAAGCAATACTCGGCAGCGCGCCACCCGCCCGCGGTCAGGGCTGCCTCGGCGACGGTTTCCCAGGGCGCGGTGCTGTCCGGCTCGGGTGGCGCGGCGAACCCCACGTCGACGACGGATTCCGCGGTCACCTCGAAGTCTGCATGCGGCAGGTCCAGGAACAGCCAGGTGACCTGGTTGCCGAAATGGTCGCGCGCGTCATGCCGGCGGGCGGGCAGGGGGGCGGTGACGATCCGCTCGGAGATGATGGACTGGCCGACCAGGGGGCGCGGGCGTAGGTGCACCATATGAGCCGCCAGTTCGACCGGGCTGCCGTAGCTGTAGCGGCTGGTGTGGCGCAGGCGGTAGCGTGTCATCGATGAAGGCATGGGCCGGCTACGCTATCCGGCGACCGGCGGCGACCCGACAGACCGCAACCCCGCCCGGAACCGCCGAGCCAGTTCCAGGTAGACCAGCGCGTTGCGGTCGAAGCGCTTGCGCTCGTCCTCATCCATCACCCGGCGCAGCTTGGCTGGGGACCCGGTCCACATTTCGTTCGGCCCGATCACCTTGCCCGGTGTCAGCAGGCCGCCGGCGCCGAGGAGACCGCCTTCCTCGATGACGGCGCCGTCCAGAACGGTGGCGCTGATGCCGACGAAGGCGCGGTTTTTCAGGGTGCAGGCATGGATCACGGCGTTGTGGCCGACCGTCACGTCATCCCCGATCGTCGTGGACATGGCGCCGGAGTCGATATGGATGACGGTGCCGTCCTGGATATTGGTCCGCGCGCCGATACGGATGAAGTTCAGGTCGCCACGCACCAGGCAGTGGAACCAGATGCCCGTCTCTGACCCGATTTCCACGTCGCCGATGACCGCGGCGGTGGGGGCTATAAACGCATCCGGCGCCACCTTGGGGGTGACGCCGTTCAGCGAAAAGATCGGACCGAAACCGCCATACGGCAGGTCAGACATGCGCGGTCTCCTGGGCGCGGGCTGCCGCGCTGTCCCGGGAACCCACGCCTGAATGCAAGCCGAGCATCAGGCCAATATTCTGCACCGCGGCGCCGGACGCGCCCTTGCCCAGATTGTCCAGGCGCGCGACCAGCACCGCCTGGCGGTGCTTTTCGTTGGCATGGACGTAGAGTTCCAGCCGGTCGGTATCATTCAGCGCCTCCGGCTCCAACTTGCCGTCATCGCGCGCCGGCATCACCCGGACCAGGTCACAGCCGGCATAACGAGCCTCCAGCACCGCGCGCAGATCGGCGCCGGTCGGTTTGCCGGTCAGGGTATCCAGATGCAGCGGGATCGACACCAGCATCCCCTGGCGGAAATGTCCGACCGCGGGCACGAAGATCGGCCGCCGCGACAACCCGCCATAAAGCTGGGTTTCCGGCACATGTTTGTGCTCCAGCTTCAGGCCGTAAAGCTCGAAGGCCGGGCCGTGGTCGGTGTCATGGTCCTGGATCATCGACTTGCCGCCGCCCGAGTAGCCGGACACGGCGTTGATCGTGATCGGGAAATCCGGTGGCAGCAGCCCGGCATCGAGCAGCGGGCGGATCAGGCCGATCGCGCCGGTCGGGTAGCAGCCGGGATTGGCCACGCATTTGGCCTCCGCGATCCGTTCCGCCTGGCTCGGCAGCATTTCGGCGAACCCATAGACCCAGTCGGGATCGACCCGGTGCGCCGTGCTGGCGTCCAACACCTTCGGCGCGGCATTGCCGAGCGAGGCGGCCATCGCGGAGGATTCCTTGGCGGCGTCGTCGGGGAGGCACAGGACCACGAGGTCGACCTCCGCCATGATATCGCGGCGGGCGGCGGGATCGCGGCGTCGTTCGGACGGCAGGCTCCTCAACGCGACTGCTGGCAGCGCCATCAGACGCTCCCGGATGCCGAGGCCGGTGGTGCCGGACTCGCCGTCGATGAAGACCGTTGCCTGTGCCATGTCTGGCTCTCCTCTCATCCGCCCGATCGCCTCATGTCGCATACATGCCGGCGCCGTCATAGCGGGGAGCGTGATCGTCATTGTGCGGCGCGGGAAAAGCAAGCGCGCAATCCGCAACCGGGTTATGCGGTGGGTGGCGCGGATGTCGCTCCGGCCTTCCATGCAACGGTTCTGCCATGGGGATTGGCGCGAGATTTTGGGTGTCGGCCTGGCGGCGACGCTTCCGGTTGTGATCGCCGCCGCGCTCTGGTCGTTTCCGTGAGGGTATGGGATCCCGGTCATGTCCCGTCGCCGGAGGGTTCAGCGAAAACCAAGCGCAGTTCCGATTTCGATCAGAAACATTTTATGTCGATTCGGTGGATTATTTGTTTTGTCATCGACAGGGTGATGTTTTGCGGTCAGAGTCAGCGCTGGATGGTCTCGGCGGAACCACCTTCACAGCAATTAGGACGTGATGTGGCAAGCACCAATGACGAAGCCGACATTGATGATTCAATCGCGACCGGCAACCCCCTGATCGATGGACTTCTGACGGAGTACCATTGGGCAGGTTATCCTCGCACCTTTTTCGCCTACGCGATTCCGGACAGCGAAACCGACTACGAAGATACCCGCGACCTGCTGATCGACGATTATCCCGACGACAATCACATCGGCGTCGTCGCCATGCCCGACTTCATGGTCGTTGGGATCCGCCAGGCCATCGCCCAATACCGCACCATCCTGAATTTCGAGATCTCCGAAAGCGCCGACAACAGCATCGACACCCAACTGCGCTACGGGCTCGCCGATCTGACGCATGACGGCGACCAGCCGCCACCGCCCGCTTATGCCTGGACACCGCAAGACGACGGCCTGACGTCCGAACAGGACAACTGGAAGTCGGGCGACATGTTCTACAACATCAACGTGTTCTCGGTTTCGAACAGCCCCGGCGGCAGCCTGATCGGCAGTTACCAATACCACACCCTGCTGCATGAAACCGGCCATGCCCTCGGCCTCAAGCACGGGCATGAGGCGGATCACGGCAATCCGGCCCTGCCCGCGGCGTTCGATTCGATGGAATTCACGGTGATGACCTACCGTGGGTATATCGGAGATACATTCAGCGGCGGTTACCAGGTCACCAATGGCCATTATGCGCAGACCTTGATGATGCTGGACATCCAGGCGCTGCAATATCTCTACGGCGCGGACTTCACCACGCAGGCCACCAACACCGTCTATAAATGGGACACTGCGGGGAAATACTTCATCAATGGTGTCGAACAGTGGGACACCGTCTCATGACTCCCCTCATTTTTGACTCCTGCATTACTATGTCCAAGCGGGCCGCGACTCTCCTGGACACCGCTTTTTGTATCAGGCTGGGTTACGTGACTCGGGGTGTGACCCGGTCAGCTGGCCCAGCTTCCGGTTGCAAATGGCGGGGCGACTTGGCATTCAAACCTACTACCTTGGAATCACGGTAGAAAAAATGAGGGGATGGCTGAGATGGCCGGCAACGATTACATTGATGGCGGCACCGGCAACGATAACGCCCGCTATGATCGCGATGCCGATTTCGGCGGCCTGGGGGCGGTGACGGTCGACCTCAAGTCCGGGACCGCGACCGACGGGTTCGGCAGCAAGGATACGCTCGTCTCCATTGAAGGGGCCTGGCTCAGCAAGAACGCGGATACCTTCATCGGTGGCGATACCAACAATTTCGTGGCCGGGTTGGCGGGCAACGACACGTTGAACGGCGGCGCCGGTTTGGACCGCGTGCTGTATGACCGTGATGCGCTGTTCGGCGGCACCGCGGGTGTAACGGTCGACCTGAAAGCCGGCACCGCCACTGACGGGTTTGGCAACAAGGACACGTTGATCGGCATCGAGTGGGCGCGGGGAACCAACGCCGCCGACAAATGGCAGGGGGGCGACGCGCCGCTGCCGAGCGGGCTCGACACTTACGAATTCCAGGGACTGGACGGCGCGGACGTGATCGTCGCCGGCGCGTACAGCATCTATGTCGAACCCGGGGCTGGCAATGACACCATCACCGGTGGCGCCGGCACAGATCAGATCTCCTACGCGGAATATACCGGCGCGGCCGGCGTTACGTTCAATCTCAGCACCGGCACCATCAACGACCCCTATGGTGGAACGGACAAGATCACCGGCGGTATCGAGGGCGCACGTCTGACCAAGAACGCCGACAAGTTCACCGGTAACGCATCGGACAATTTCATACGCGGCCTCGCCGGCGCCGATACCATCAATGGCGGCCTGGGCAACGACCAGGTTCGCTATGACCGCGACGCATCCTATGGCGGAATGGCGGGCGTTCTGGTTGATCTGACCACCGGGAAGGCAACCGACGGGTTCGGCACGACGGACAGTCTGACGTCGATTGAGAATGTCCGTGGCTCCAACGGCATTTTCCCCGGCGATCCGGCCATGAGCGACAAGATCTATGGCTCTGCCGCCGCGAACATCTTCCAGGGCCTGGGCGGCGCGGACCTGTTGGATGGCAAGGATGGTGCCGACACTGCCGATTACAGTGCCGATGCGCTGTTTGGCGGGGCCGCGGGGGTTTGGGTAGACCTGGCCGCCGGCACCGCGATAGACGGCTACGGTGCCACGGACACGCTGGTGTCGATGGAAAACGTGATCGGAACCAATGGCGCCAGCCTGACCTTCGTCGGCTATTCGGACTACATCAAGGGCTCGATCGCCTCGAATGTGCTGGACGGACGCGGTGGCAACGACATCATCCTTGCCGGCAGCGGCAACGATACGATCTATGGCGGCAACGGCGCGGACTATCTGCTGGGAGATGTCGGCAACGACGTCATCATTGGCGGCGAAGGCAGTGACGTCATGTCCAGCGGCACCGGCACCGACCGGTTTGAGTTCGATATCGCCGCGCTCGTGCCGTTCCAGGGCGATATGATCACCGACTTCAAGGCAGGGTTCGATACGGTCGTAATGCCGGTCGCGGTCCAGGCAATGGTGACGTTCACGGCCGGATTGGTGGCGATCGATCTCGGGGGTGGCAATTTCTACACCCTGTCCGCTCCGGGTGCGACTGCCCTACAGCTACAGACCGCCACGACATTCGTCTAGGCGACCCAGGCCCCCCCGACGTCAGCCGATGCTGACGCCGGGGGCGCGCTGAACGTCGGGCAAGTGAATATCAGACAAGTATCGGTCGGTCGCCTTCCGCGATGATGCGCCACAGCACACGGTTCTGGCCGCGGTCATAGTCGCCATGGGCGCGGTGCATGGTCGCGCGGTCGTCGATTACCAGCACATCGCCTTTCCGCCACACATGATGGTAGACGATCTCCGGCCGGATCATCCGGTCGAGCAGATCGTCCATGTAATGGCGGCTGTCGTCGGGGCTCATGCCCTCGATCTGTTTCGCCTTCGTCACATGGAAATACACTGCCCGCGATCCGTGCAGGGGGTGCGTGCGGACCATCGGATGAACGATCGGGATGTCGTATTTCTGCCGGTCCTCGTCGCGTGTGTCGGTATGCCCGTCCAGCATGTTGACGGTGCTCAAACCCGCCAGACGCGCCTGTTCCGCCCCCGGCAGCGCCTGATACGCATCGCGCATATTGGCCACCGACGTGCCGCCGCCGGAAGAGGGGACTTCCACCCCGTAAAGGATCGTCGCCGCCGGTGGACGCTCCCGGTTGGTGTGGTCGGTGTGCCATTGTTCGGCCGGCAATTGGCCGTTGCGATGCCAGACCAGCCCGATATCCGGATGGTCTGGCATGTTGTGCTGGGAATAGTGCTGGCGCATCGGCGGACCGAACACGCTCGCGGCATTCAGGTATTGTTCCGGCGTCAGACTCTGATCATGGAAGACCAGAGCCAGATGGTCCGCCAGCGCCTGGTTCAGCGCATCACGCGTCGGGGCATCGATCGGCCGGCTCAGGTCGATGCCGCCGACCGCGGCGCCGAGGGACGGGTGGAGTTTGGTGATGGTCAGTCCGCTCATGCTGTCTGCTCCGGTCATCGCGCGGGCGGGCGCATGCCCGGCGGCATCATCCCCGGCATCATCCCCGGCATCATGCCGCCCAGTGCCCCCATGTTCGGCATGTCCATCTTCATGAATCCCGCCGGGGGCACGAAATCGCTCGGCGGCACCGCGGTGTAGGACACCTTGGTTGCCTCCATCCCGCTGCCGTCATTGGTTTTGACGCGCAGCATGATGCCGTCCTTGGTGATGCAGGTGGTCCCGTTCCCATGGGGCGACGCGAAATCCCAGACGGTGCAGGACTGTCCGGCGACGGTCTCGCTGCCCTTGACCGTGAATTTGGCGTTCTCTTCCGCCATCGCGTAACCGGGCATGTTGATGGCGTTCATGTCCATGAACATGCGCATTTCCGTCACGACCATTGTCATGCGCTTGCCCCTACGATCGACGATGGCGTAGCCGCCGAGCTGGGGGTTTTCGATCCGCATCAGCCCGCTCGCGGCGCCGTAACTGATCTGCATCGTGTGGCCGGCTTCCCGTCCGGTGGTCTGGTAGCCGACGGTCGCATCCCGCGTCGGGGCCAAAGGCGGGCGATCCTGGGCCAGGGCTTCCGTCGCAAGCAGCATGCAGGACGCCAACAGTAACGCACGCACCATCATCGCCACTCCCGAGCAAGTGTCAGCGTGACAGGCCGGCGGTGCCGGCCGGCACCGCATAGAAGTTCATGGTCAGCGACACGGCCGTATAATAGCCCATCAGCACGATCATGTCGGTCACCCCTTCGTGCCCGAGCGCGGCCACGGCGCGGTCGTGCAGGCCCTGCGAGATCAGACGGTTGTTCGCCAGCGAGACCGCGACCTCGTAGACCGCCTGTTCACGCGGATCGGCGAACGCGGTCGGGCGGTTGGTCATCATCGCCTCCACCGCATCCGCCGGCAGGCCCACTTCCTTGCCGCGTTTCTCATGTGCCGCGGCCGGATAGGCGGATTGCCACTTGCTGGTGATGACGACGACCGCGATCTCGCGTTCCCGCTCCGACAGGGACGAGGCGCCGGGGGTGAAATGCTGGCCCATCGGGTCGGCCGCGTGGACCAGTTTCGGGTTGTGCACCCAGACCTTGTACGGGCCAGGCAGGCGCCCGCGTGGGCCGTCCACAAGGTACCGGTAGCCTTCCCGCTGCTCCGGCGTCATCCGATCGACCGGGATTTCGGCATAGCGGCCGAATGTTGGCGCGTCGCTCATGGCATGTCCTCCGTATCGTTGGGGCGATGTTACAGGGAACCGTGTCCGGCGCCAGAGTGGAGGAGGATGTCACGCCCCTCCACGGTGTCCTGGCCTATCGTTTCTGTTCCGCCAGCCAGCGGAATACGACGGAGAAGTCCTTGGTCCCGTCCCCGGCGTCGCACACAGCCTGGTAGAAACTCATGGCGTGCGCGGCGAGCGGGGTGGGGGACCCGGTGGCCTCCGCCGCCGCCTGGGACAGTTTCACGTCCTTCAGCATCAATTGCGCCATGAACCCCGGCGCATAATCCCGGTTGGACGGCGCGGCCGGCACGGGCCCGGGCGCCGGGCAATAGTTCGACAGCGCCCAGGAGTTGGACGTGGCGGTGCTGCAAATCTCATGCAATTTGCCCCAGTCCAGGCCGAGTTTCTGGGCCAGCAGGAAACCCTCCGCGACGCCGACCATGTTGATGGCGAGCATCATGTTGTTGCAGATCTTCACTGCCTGCCCGGCGCCCGGGCCGCCGGCATGGAAGATGTTCTTGCCCATGGCTTGCAGGATGGGCAGACCAAGCGCGAAGGCGTCCTCGTCGCCGCCCACCATGAAGGTGAGGGTGCCGTTCTGCGCACCCACCGTCCCGCCGGAGACCGGCGCGTCCAGCATCGCCAGACCGGCTTCCTTCGCCGCCGCCGTGACCACGCGGGCGCTGTCCACGTCGATCGTCGAGCAATCGATGAGCAGCGGGTTGCCGGCGTCCTTCAACGCCTCGATCAAGCCACCCTGGTGCAGCCAGACATCGCGGACATGCTCCCCGGCGGGCAGCATGGTGATGACGACGCTCGCACCCTTGACCGCTTCGGCCGCGCTGGTGGCGATCTTGCCACCGGCGGCTTCCAGAGCCGCCAATGCCGGGGCGGACAGGTCGTAGCCGGTGACCGTATGGCCGGACTTGACCAGATTGGCGGCCATGGGCGCACCCATATTGCCCAGACCGATGAAACCGATGATGGCCATGATTACAGCACCTCGAACACGTCGTAGACGGGACCTTCGGGCGGCCGGCTGCCGGTGCCGATGGCGATCACGCGATTAAGCCAGTCGTATTTCGGCGCCGCGGTCTCGAAGAACACCGCCGTGCGAAAGTAATAGAGCGCCGGATCGACGAACTCCCCCTTGTTGACCTTGTCCATGACCTCGGCCGGGCCGTGGCGCATGCCGCGATAGGTCATGCCGATGGTCGCGCCGTCGTCGGTTTCCAGCACGATGCGCACGTCCAGGGTGGTGGACCCGTCCGGGCGGGCGATGATCCAGTCGGCGCCACCGGGCAGGATGGTGCCTTTCAGCTTCGGCCCCTCGAACGTGCCGCCGCCGACCAGGCCGACGCGCCGCCCGCCATTTGGGGTGGCGCCGACCATCTGCATGCCGTTGACGGTCAGGCGCATGGTCATCAGAGGTGCGGTGCGGATTTCTGCCATGGGCGTGTGGCTCCTGCTTGGGTTCGATGATGGCGGATGGAAGCGGATTGGGGGTGGGGAGGCAAGGGTCCGGCCCCAGGAAGGCCGGCGGCAAGAACGATACGTGTCAACATCGGCCAACGAGTGCCACATCAATGTCCGTCCGACCAAAATCCCCGCCTTTGAACAGCAAGCGTGCTCCCTGAGCGCGGGCGACGGCATAGGCAAAACAATCGCCCATATTCAATCCAGCCGGATGCCGGCCCTTTCCAAACCGGGCATAAGCGTCCGCCGCGATTTCGAACACCGCCTCGTCCATCGCCACGAATCGAATGCTGAGCTCCTCCAGAAACAATCGCACCCAGTGGCGCTCGGCTTCGGGATGAAACAGGTAACCGTGGCATAGCCCCGCGACCATTTCCCAGACCGACATCGCCGAACAGACCCGGACCTTGGCTGATTCCAGGGTATCGATCAGCGCCGATGCATCGACAAAGATCGTCCCGGTTCGCCGGACAAAGCGTCGAAAAATGCCATGTCGATCGGGTTTCCGGTTGACGGTGGCAGCTTGTGCGATTCCCAAAGCCGAGCGACCCGGTCGCGAAGCGGTGTGGTGAGGTCCATACGGTCAAGCTCCGCCTGGACCGCCATCGGCACTGCTTCCTGCTTGGAACAACCGCGCTGTTTTGCAGGACGATCGGCAAGCTGGTTGGTCGCTTCGTCGCTAAAGTAAAGCGGCATGGGCGCCTCGTGATATCCCGAAGCGGAACATAGGATATCCCAGGACACGCCTCAACGAAAACCACGCACTGGCACCCGACCGCTCCCGAGCGTAACCTTCCCCCAATCGAACCACCGGGAGGAACCCCCATGTCAGCCTATCCCCTGCCAAACGGCGACCTGTCCGCCCTCGGCTTCAGCCAGAAGCCGCTCGATCATCTCGACGCCCTGATCCGCTCCCATATTGACGAAGGCCGCTATCCTGGCGCCCAGATCGCCCTCGCCCGTCACGGAAAACTGGCGCTTTTCCGCACTTATGGCAGCGCAAAGACCGAAGGCGGCGCCGTCCCCGCGAACAACGAGACCCTGTTCCTGCTGTACAGCCAGACCAAGGTGCTGACGTCCTCGGCGCTCTGGACCCTGGTGGAGGAAGGCCGCGTCTCCTTCATGGACAAGGTGTCCGACCACCTGCCGGAGTTTGCCGCGCGCGGCAAAGGCGACATCACCTTGCAGCAGGTCATGACGCACCAGGGCGGCTTCCCGGGCTGCAACGTCTCGGAGGCCACCTGGGCCGATCACGCCCGCATGCGCGCGGAAGTTTGCGACTTCTCCCTGGAATGGACCCCCGGAACCCGGCTGCACTACCACGGCCAGGCCGCGCATCTGGTGCAGGCGATGGTGATCGAAGCCGCCACCGGCCAGGATTACCGCGACGTGATCCGCACCCGCATCACCGAGCCGCTGGGTCTGGACAAGGACATCTATGTCGGCGTGCCGGCCGATCAGCAGTCCCGCTGCGCCGACACCTATGGGCGAGAAGCCCGTGAGAACGTTGCCGAATTCCGCGCCGCCGGCCTGCCGAGCGGCGGCGGTTACGCGACGGCCCGGGGGATGGCGGCGTTCTACCAGATGCTCGGACATGGCGGACGGCTGGGTGGGGTGCGGGTCTTTTCGCCCCGCTTGCTGGCCTATGTCGCCCGCAGCCATACCGGCGAATCCCCCGATCTGGCGATGACCGGCATCCCGATGCACCGCGGCCTCGGCCCGCATGTCCGGGGCGAGAGCGACCGGATCCGCGGCCTCGGCACGATCGCCGCGCCGGTCACCTTCGGCCATGGCGGCGTCGGGTCGTCGTATTCCTGGGCCGATCCGTCCAGCGGCGTGTCGTTCACCTATCTGACCAACTTCGTCTCCCCCGACCCCTGGCATTCGATGCGCCTGGATCGGGTCGCCAACCTGGTGCACGCCGCGATCGATTGATCGGGGTTTCGGCCGCGGAGGCTTTGGCCTCCGCGGTCCGCGAGGTACACCGGATCCAGTCATCTCCCGACGACCAATCGCCAGCCCCCTGGATGGAATGCCGGCGAGACATTTGTCGGTCCGGCCGAGCACCGGTTCTGCCTGTGTTCTAGAATGCGATGGGGGGACGCGCCAAGCTGAATCTGTCCCCTGGCGGCTCAACCAGTATTGCAGGAACGCCTTACAGGCTGTTGTTCCGGAATGGTTTGTGCACAATTTGTGCAAGCGTTAACAAACCGCGTATCTTTTCTGATATCGCGCCGCACATCTCATTTTCAGATTCCCGTTATGTTCGCATTTTGCAAGAGGACAACACCACAACTCAATGGAAAAGCGACGACTTTCTGTCGCTCTTGAGACTTTACATGAGGTTCGGCGCGCGCCGGAATCATTGCAATTCCATGCGGAATTCCGGGGGTTTCGTTCCGGACAGGCGCCGGAAACCGGGGGTTTCGTTCCGGATAGGCGCGGTTAACCATTCGCGCACCCCTGCCCACGAATGAGGCAATCTGCCCGCACCGAAGCATCCGGCGTCCACACCGGTCCGTCGGCCCCCGGCCGGTGCCGGCATGCCGTTCCCCAGACCAGGCCCGCGTCAGCGCCCCAATCGGCTTTGGGGCGGGACAAGCCGCCGCCCCTGCCCCAGTGTCCCCGCGTTACTTGAACGAGTACACCGACAGCGCGTTGTCGTGCAGCAGCATCCGCTTTTCCGCTGCCGTCATCTGGAACCGCCAGGCGAGGTGCGGATCGTCGAAATCCCAGTGCGGATAGTCGCTGGAATAGACCATGCGATCCCAGCCGATCCATTCGAAGGTCTGGCGCAGATCGTCGGGATGCTCCGGTTCCTCCACCGGCTGGGTCGCGTACCAGAGATTTGTCTTCAGGTATTCCGACGGCTTGCGCTTCAGGTTCGGCACCTCGCTGCGCATTTTCGACCAGTGCGCATCCATCCGCCAGCCGAGATGCGGGACCCAGCCGAAGCCTCCCTCGATCAGCACGATCTTCAGGTCCGGGAATGTATCGAAGGCACCTTCCAGGATTAGGCTGGTGGCCTGCGTCGCGATGGAATAGGTGCCGAGTTGATGGTCCTCGACATAGAATTGCGACCAACCGCCGGGGGAAGGTGCGCTGGCCTGGGTGCCGCCGGCATGCAGGCCGATGGAGAACCCGTGCTTCAGCGCCGCTTCGAAGATCGGCCAGTATTTACGCCGCCCCAACGGTTCGGACGTTTTGCCGCCGAGTTGGATCTGGCAGAATCGCCAGTCGCCAGCACGCTTCTCGATTTCCCGCACCGCCGCCGCCGGGTCCTCGGCCGGCACCAGGATGGATGCGCGCAACCGCGGCTCCGGATCGGTGTATTCCGCCACCTGCCAGTCGTTCATCGCCGACGACAGGGCCGCCGCCTCATCGAGGTTGCGCGACGTGTTGCCGCCCAGCAGCGGTTCCAGCACGCCATAGGTGATGTTGTAGGCATCGAGCAGTTGCTCGCGGATGAAATCGACTTCCGAGCCCGGCGGACCGCCGTTGGGCGGCACCGAATCGCGGCGGGACAGAAACGGTTGGAAGCGCGGATAGTTGCCCCGACCGGCGTAGATGCCGCACTGCATCTGGCCGTATTCGGCCACGTGATTGCGCCAACGCTCCGACAGATAGCGGTTCAGCGCGCCCGGCTTCGGAAACGGATGGATATCGCAATCGATGATGCCGTAACGGCTGTCGGCATCGGCGCGGTGTTGCAGGACGTCGACGGGCGCGTTCATGACACGGTCTCCTTCAAACGTGGATAGGTGGCGAGCGGATTGTCCACCCGGATGCGTTGCAGCAACGCATCGGACAGGCCGGGCGGGGTAACCGCGTCGCCATCAAACTGCCAATGCGGATAGTCCGATGAAAACAGCAGCATCTCGTCGCAGTCGATCTGCTCGACGATGCGTTGCACGGTCGCCTGGTCGGGCGCATCGAAGGGCTGGGTGGTCACGCGGATGTTGTTGCGAATGATCTCCGCCGGGGATTGTTTCACCCACGGCACTTCCGCCCGCACCCCGCGCCACGTCTTGATCGCCCGCCACAGGAAATGCGGCAACCAACTGACGCCGGATTCGATGCAGACGAATTTCAGTTCGGGGAACTTCGCGAAGACGCCGTTGGAGACCAGGCTGAGCAACTGGCCTTCAAACAACTGGCTGTTGGTGATGTATTCATGCAAGTAATGCGATGGCCAGCCAGAGGACGTGGGGGCGTAGCGATACATGCTGCCGGCATGGATGCCGATCGGCAGGCCGTGGCGCACCGCCGCTTCGTAGATCGGCCAGTAATAGGACCGGCCCAGCATCAATTCGCAAGCGGCGGGCATCAGCACCTGCACGAAGCGACGATCGGGGGCGCAACGTTCGATTTCCTCCACCGCCAGCATCGGCGCCTGCGCCGGCACCACGATGGACGCCCGCAGGCGGGGTTCCTTATCGAGCCAGTGCGCGACGATCCAGTCATTGACGGCGGAGCAGATGGCAGCCCCCATGGACTCGCTGACCGCGACCTGCCCGCCGGTCAGCGGATTGCAGATCGCCAAGCCGATGCCGAACCGATCCAGCGCCTGGGCCCGCATCGCATCCAGGCTGGCACCGGGCCGCTCGCCAGGAACGCGCCAGTCCGGGCGGCAGGTAATCGGCGCGCCTGGCGGGTAGCTCATCATGTCGAAGCCATCCAGGCCCCGATCGATGAAGGACTCCCGCCAGTAATCGTTCATATAGGGTAGCAATGCCTTGATGTCGGGCACGCCGGGATGGATGTCACAGTCGATGGACGCATGGTTTGCCATTATGTCGGCTCTATCCCATTTTCACCCTGTTCCGGCTGAACGGCGCAGGCTCCCGTGGAAGGGACCTCACCACGGGTCGGGGACGGATGTCAAAGCAGATCGGTTGCCTGGGGCCGGACGGGCGTTGCGCGACAGGTCCGTTCAGCCCTGCCGGCGCCGTTGCCACCCCGCCTATCCAGCGACCGTCGGTACGTAGGGTCGCACGAACCGCCGGCATTCCTCGGCCGGGATGGGCACCCCTTCGCCGATGGCTTTTTGCACCCGCCTGGTCAACGAACCGAACATGTCTGGCGGGATCGATCTGATCGGAAATCTTGCCGCCACATCCTCCTCGGGGAACGCATCGGCGTAGACTTCCAGAATCATGACAAGACGACCGAACACGGGCAAGTCTCTTCTCCTGCGTTCATCCCCAAAGTGATATCGACGGCCACTGGCGCGCCGAACAATGCTACCGGCACCGATCAGCCCCAGCCGACGCCCGCGGATCGCGTTAGAGTGTCAACGCGACGTGAACCGTCCGCAACAATTAATAAGATAAACGTCAATGAACCGACTGTCCAGATGCAGGACGACGGACGCGGTCGGGATGACATAGGGCAAGCCTCGTGCGATGCTGCGCCGGCCGTTCCGGGAACCTTCGCCCCATGTCCTCTATCGCTGACGATCTTCCACGGCTTCTCACCCATATCGATCGATCCGGCGATTACTTCGCCACGGGAACGGTCACGCTCCTGGCGCCGTCCCTGTCGGTCGACGGTGTCGGCCCGATCGCCCTGCCAGTACTGCCGGCCCAGGGCCAGCAGTTGATCGCGGCGGCCGAACCGGCGCCCTATGGCAAGGGGCCGGAAACACGCCTCGACGCGTCGGTGCGGAATTGCTGGCAAATCCAGCCCGCGCGGGTGCGGATCGCCGGGCGGCACTGGCCAGCGACCCTGCAATCCATTGTGGACCAGGCGGTGGCGGGCCTCGGCGTTAGCGGCACCGTCGAAGCCGAATTCTACAAGCTGCTGATTTACCAGACTGGCGGTTTCTTCGTCAGCCATCGTGATACGGAAAAATCGGCTGGCATGTTTGCCACCCTGGTCATCACTCTGCCCTCACCGGCGAGCGGTGGGGACCTGATCGTCCGCCACAAGGGGCACGAAACCCGGATCAACCTCAGCGGCAACGATCCGTCGGAAATATCCTTCGCCGCCTTCTACGCCGACTGCGTGCATGAGGTTCTGCCGGTTACCGATGGTTATCGCGTCACGCTCGTCTACAACCTGATCAAGCGCGGACCGGGGGAGACCCCATCGCCGCCCGAGTACGACACCGAACAGACGCGGGTCGCCGATGCCCTGCGCGCCTGGGTTGACGCACGCCCGGACGAGGGCGAGCCGCGCAAGGTCATCCATTTGCTGGAGCACGCCTACACCCAGGCCGAACTCGGCTTCGCCGCGCTGAAAGGCGCCGACTCGGCGGTTGCGGGGGTCCTGGCCGCCGCCGCGAAACGATCCGGTTGCGATATCCATTTGGCGTTGATGACCATCGAGGAAAGCGGTGCGGCCGAGTATTCCCAGGATTACCGTCCCAAACGCCGCTGGTCGTCCCATGATGATGATGGAGACGAATTCGAACCTGGCGAGGTCTATGAACGCTCCGTCTTGTTATCCGACTGGCGCCGCCAGGATGGCGGAACCACCCCGCTGGGTGCGATCCCCGCCGACGGAGAGGAATTCGCCCCGCCGGAAGTCGTGGCAAGCCTGGAACCCGACGAGGTGCATTTCCACGAAGCCACCGGCAATGAGGGCGCCTCGTTCGAACGCACCTACCAGCGCGCGGCGATCGTGCTATGGCCGTCAGGTCGAACCTTCGACGTGTTGAGCCAGGCCGGGCTGCCGGCGACCGCCCCCTACTTGGACGATCTCATTGCAAAATCGATATCCAGCCCGCCCGAGACACGGGATTCGGTCCGGCAACAGGCCCTGCAACTCGCCCGCATCATGACGCGGGATTGGCCGATCTCGGCCCGGCATGGCATCGATCGGACCACGCCAACCGACGAGACACCCATGCTCACCGCGCTGGTTCGGCTGCGGGACCAGACCTGTATCCAGACATTTGTCGAACAGGTCTGCATCGCCGGGTCCTACCAGGGCAGCGACAATGACGCGCTGATGGCGGCACTGGCGCGGCTGGCGCCTGATACGGCGGTGGCGCTGATCCTACGCCTGGTTGAAAAATTCGCGACCGAACAATACGACGCCTGTGCGGGTCTGTTGCTGCGGTCCCTGACTCCTGACCTGTTGCAACACCGCGACAGCCTGAAACGGGCGGCCGAGGCGTTGATCCGGGCGTTGCCGATCAGTGCCGCACCACTGCTCGGCCAACCCATCTGGCACCGGTCCACCCGCATCAGCGCGGCGTTTGTCGTGGACCTTTTGCGCGGCCTGGACGGGATCGATCCGGCGCTGGCGGGCCGTGCGGTGCGGCATATCCTCGCGAAGCCTGGTCCGTTCGATATCGATGCCGTCATCCTTCCCGCCGCTCTCTCCCTCCCCCCCGCCCTCCCCGCCGCTCGGCGGTTGCAGGACGCCTGCCTGATGCATCTGCGGACGCGGATCGCGCTGCCATTGGCACCGCCCGCGGACTGGGCGCGCGACGACACAGTGGACTGCAAATGCCCGCAATGCGCCGATCTGGCTCGGTTCCTCGGGGCGGCGCGGGAGCCCACCTGGACGTTGCGGGCGGCAAAGCCGCAGCGGCAGCATGTGGCGGATACGATCAAACGGTCACGTTGCGATATTGACATGACGACGGTCACCAAGGGGAGCCCCCATAGCCTGGTCTGCACCAAGAACCAGGCCAGCTACGACCGGCGAGCGAAGCAGCGGGCGACGGACCTGGCGGCGGAGGCGCGGTTGGCGGGGTGACACCGGTGGGTTGTTAAACCAATCGGCCGAACCAGTGACCCACGGCACCAACGGAAGCTGTCATTGCGAGCGCAGCGAAGCAATCCAGGGGCCCAGCACTATCGATCGTGTTGGTTGCCCTGGATTGCTTCGCTGTGCTCGCAATGACAGCGGCCACCCATCGGTCAGCGATTACGTCGATTGGTATTAAATCAATCGGCGGGTCGTTGTACCAATCGGCCGCAACAATGGCCGATTGGTGATGGCCTGGCGCCTGTCGGGCGGGATCCAGCGGGGCCAACCACCGCCTTTCGCTGGTGTGGCCCGGGTGCGGCCATTACGGTGACCGACCTGCGTCCGCTTCTACCCAGGCGATGCAAACATCACCGTTGCAGGAAGCGCTTCCCAAGCTCGATCTCGTTCAACTGGATCGGCTCGCGGCGCAATTGTTCCTCAATATAGGCGCGCGATACCTGCTGGGCTCGCGCCTGGCGCACCGCCTGTTCCAGGGACGGCCTGACCTGGTCCAACGGCAGGACGCCGGGCGGCCTGGTTCCGATCAGTTTCACCAGATGCCAGGAATCCTGACCGCGGATCGGCTCGCTGATCGTGTTGTCCTGCATCGTGGCCACGGCGGCACGGATCGGCGGGACCAACTGATCCTCCCGCACCCAGCCCAGGTCGCCGCCACGCTCGACGCTGCCCTTGTCCTGAGAGTTCTTGCGCGCGATGTCGGCAAAATCCGCCTTGGGCTTCACCGCCTGCTGACGCAGATCCTGCACCTTCTTCCTGATCTGATCCTCCTGCTCCTTGGTGGACCCGGCGGGGACCAGGATGGCGATCTGCGCAAGGTTGTACTGCTTCGGCACGGCAAAGCGGGCCTTGTTGCCCTCATAGGCCGCGTTGATCTCCGCGTCCGTCGGAGCGGTCATGTTCGGCTGCGTCTTGCTGGACACATAGGTCTGCACGATCACCGCCTCCCGCGCATCCTCGACCCGAGCGAGCACCTGCGGGTTCTGGTCCCAATTGGCGCTCCTGGCCTCCGCCAGCAGGGATCGACGCAGCAGCCGGTCGCGGACAAATTCGGCCAGGGTGGCGGGATTGGACTGAATCTGCGCCTTGGTCGCCGGATCGGCGATGTCCAGCAATGCCGTCACCTCGGCCGCGGTCATTTTGATGTCGCCGCGCTGGGCGACGATATCGGACGGGCTGTCGGCAGCAATCAGCAGCAAAGCCAAGGGGAGCCAGGCCAGGCGTCCAAAACGGTATGTCATACGGCTGCGTTCCCGGTTGAAGCGTGATGGGTGCGATCGGATGGCCGCGCGGTGGTCGCGCGCGGCGGCGGCATCAGGATAGCGGTGGCACCGGCTGAAAGAAATCCACCGCCATCGAGACCAGATCCTCGGGCGTGTGCATATGCGGGAAATGCCCCGCATCCGCCAGAACCGCGAAGCGCGCGCCGGGGACTCTGGCCGCGACCTTGCGGCCCAGTTCCGGCGGCCAGATGAAGTCATGCGCGCCCGAGGCAACCAGGACCGGCGCGCCGATGCCACGCCAATCGTCGTCGGTGAAGCGCAGCCGGGTCAGCGCCAAGGACATTTCCGCATAGGCGGCCGGGTCGTTGGCGAGGTAGATCGGCTGATAGGCGGTCCTGGCCTGGGCATGAGCGTCCGGGAACGCGTTGCGCAGGCTGGCGTCCATCACGCCGCGCATGCCCACCTGGCGCACCTGTTCGGCACGTTTCGTCAGATAATCGGCGGTCGCCCCCTCCATGTCATCCGCCACGGCGCACATCATCAGGCGGCGCACCAGGCTCGGGTGACGACGGGCGAGCAGTGCCCCGACCAGGGAGCCGAGCGCGGCGCCGAGGAGATCGACTGGGCCGAGGTTCAATCCGGCGATCAACGCCGCGACGTCATCGGCCTGATCCGTGATCTCCCACCCGTTCGGTCGTTTCTCTGACCGACCGGCGCCGCGCATGTCGATCGCGATGGCGCGCCGGGTCGGGGCCAGCAAGGGCGCCACCCGCCACCAGCTTTCGCTGCTGCCGCCGAGCTCGTGCAGCAGGACGATCGGGGCGCCGCTGCCGCCGCTGTCGGTGTAGCAAAGACTGATGGTTCCGGTGTCGAAATAGGGCATGGCGCGGTCTCTTGGTGGTCGGGCATGAGTGCGGGACAGGTTGGGCGTGGTCGTCCGGTCAGGGCAGGCGCAGGCGCATCTCGCCCTTGAAGGCGTGGATCAGTTCGCGCCGCTGGAAGCGCCATCCGTTATCCAGGCGCACCAACCGGTCGGCATAGGTGCCGCAGACCGACGCACACGGGCCGTCCGGTCCTTCCACGGTGACGAGGTAGTTGGATTTGGCCTCGGCCCGGTCGCCATCGACGCGGATGATGCTGTTCATGACATAGTGCATCCGCCGAGGCTCGGATGGCACGGACTGGATCAGCCAGGCGGTGATGTCGGCCGGCCCGCGCGCCTGCCGATAGGGCGCGACCCATTCCCCGTCCGGTGCGAACAATTGCCCGAGTTCCTGGAAGCGGCCCTCATCCATGCAGAAGCAGTAGAGATGCAGGAGTTCGCGGATTTCGTCCTTGTCTTGCAGAATTTGGGTCATGGAGTCTCCTGTTTCACCTGCCGGTCCGCGCCGGCTTCACTCGCTCGGCTTCACCCGCGCGCCACGGCGGCTCATCACCTGCACGCCTGTGCGCGATACCACCCACGCGTCTTCGCGCGATATCACCCGCGCGCCCCCCTGCGCGACATCACCCGCGCGCCTTCGCGCGACATCACCCGCGCGCCCCGGCGCGACATCACCCGCGCGCCTTTGCGCGACGCTCCGCCAGCCAGGCGGCCAGTTCGATCGCGGCGATCAGGCTGATCGGGCGCGCGATGCCCTTGCCGGCGATATCATAGGCGGTGCCGTGGTCGGGTGACGTGCGCACGATCGGCAGCCCCAGGGTGACGTTCACGCCGCGGTCCATATCCAGCGTCTTCAACGGGATCAAGGCCTGGTCGTGGTACATGCAGATGGCGGCATCGTAACGGGTGCGCGCCTCCTCGGTGAACATCGTGTCGGGAGGCCAGGGGCCGGACACGTCGATGCCGTCCTCTCTCAGGATGCGCATGGCGGGGAGGATGATGTCGCCTTCCTCGTCCCCCAAGGCCCCCTGTTCCCCGGCATGCGGGTTCAGACCGGCGATGCCCAGGCGAGGCCTCTCGAAGCCGAAATCGCGGCGCATGGCCAGGGCCGTGGTGCGCGCGACCGCGACGATCCGCTCGGTGGTCAGGGCCGCGATGGCCTTGCGGAGCGACAGATGCACCGTGACGGGCACGACTCGCAGCGTGGGTCCAGCCAGCATCATGATTTCCTGGTTCGGCACCCCGGTCAGCGCGGCGAGGAACTCCGTATGGCCCGGATAGGCGAACCCGACTCCATAAAGTGCTGCCTTGTTGATCGGGTTGGTGACGATGGCCCCGACCGCCCCGCTCATGGCGAGGCGCGTCGCCTGTTCGATCGAGGCGATCGTTGCCGGCGCGTTGGCGGGATCGGGCTGGCCGAACCGTGGCGGGTTGGGCAGGCGAACCGGCAGCACCGGCAGCGCATCGGCAAACACCGAGCCAACCTGATCGGGCGTGTCGATCGAGGCAATCGGGACCGTCAGGTTCAGATGGCGCGCGAGGCCGCGCAGCCGGTCCGGATCGTCGAGGACAAAGAACGGAGTCTGGCGCAGGGCCAGCCAGGCACGCAGGGTCAACTCACCACCGATGCCGGCGGGGTCGCCCATGGTCAGGGCCAAAGGTTGCATGCTTGCCAGGATACCCGCATTTCCCACCCTGCGGCAGTTCCCATTCGGTTGGAGCGGTCGCCGGACAGGCGGATAGCGCTCAGCAGCGGGCGCACGAGAGAAAATCCTCCCCCTCCCCTTGTGGGAGGGGGTTGGGGGGAGGGGTTCCACGCAGTGTCCGTGCGGTTTTACCCCTCCCCCCAACCCCCTCCCACAAGGGGAGGGGGAGAATTTTCTCCTACCGCCAGAACCTCATTCCAAGATGTGCAGTGGCCATAGGATCGCCGCCAGCCAACCCACCACCTCGCAACACCAAGCCGACCACCGACGGCACCGCCAACCCCGACCACGGTGCCACACAGCGGCGCCGGTCCGCGCACTATCCGAAGCGGCGTTCCACCCGGGCCGCCTGATCCTCCAACCCCATCTCCCGCCATGCCGCCACCGCCGCCGCGACATGGGCGGCCCGTTCGGCGCCCTCGGTCACCGCGGCGAGGTCCTCGTGCGCGATGGCGATGTTCTGGGTCGCATGCATGCGCTGATACAGCGCGAGCGCCGGAACGTGTCAACGACTTTGATACACCCGGGTTCGGAATTTAAGCTCGTGTCCTGACCCTCGGCCGGTATTGCTCAGGGACAAGGAAGATGACCGGCGGGAGTGCCGGATCCGGCCGGATGAATGCCGTGACGGCTTCGTGGGTGCGCCCGGAGAGAGAACGTTCCGGTATCCAGCGGAAGCGG